>NZ_CP044972.1:3084615-3393076 GCF_010104355.1 Hydrogenophaga sp. PBL-H3 | reverse complement strand
CTTTCCCCCAGAACACCCGGTACATGAAGACCGTGTAGACGATGATCACCGGCAGCGTGATCGCCACACCGATGAAGATCACGGTGAGCGACTCGGTGCCGATGGCCGCTTCCCAAACCGTCATGCGGCCGATCACGATGTCGGGGTAGATGCTGTACGACAGGCCGAAGAAGGCCAGCACGAAGATCAGCACGGTGGAGACGAACACCACCCACCCGTAGCCGGCCTTCACCACCTCGGGGTGGGTGACCACCCAGCGCACGGCGAAGAAGGCGATGGCGCAGGTCAGCGGCACCGGCAGCAGCGCGAACACCTCGGGCACGCCAAACCACTTCTGCACCACCGCCGGATTCACCAGCGGCGTGGCCGCCGAGATGGCCACCAACGCCACACCCATGGGCCAGAGCACGCGCCGCGCCCAGTGCACCGCGCGCGCCTGCAACTCACCGTCGGTCTTCATGATCAGCCAGCCTGCGCCCAGCAGGATGTAGGCGGCCGGCAGCGTGATCGCTATGCCCAGGCTGAACGCGAGGCCGAGCAGGCCTTGTTCGAAGCCGGTGATGTAGCTGCCCAGCATCCAGCCCTGCGCGCTGCTGGCGAGCAGCGAGCCGGCAAAGAAGGCCCTGTTCCAGAAGGCCTTGTATTGCAGCGGTGCCTTCACGCGGAAGTCGAACGCCACGCCGCGCAGGATCAGGCCGATCAGCATCACGGCCACCGGCAGATACAGCGCCTGCAACACCAGGCCGTGTGCAAACGGAAACGCCACCAGCAACACGCCAACGCCCAGCACCAGCCAGGTTTCGTTGGCGTCCCAGAACGGACCGATGCTGGCGATCATGGTGTCCTTCTGGCTTTCGGTGGCCAGCGGCAGCAGCAGGCCCACGCCGAGGTCGTAGCCGTCGAGCACCACATACGCCAGCAGGGCCAGGCCCATCACGGCGAGGAAGATGAGGGGGAGGAGTTGCGCCCAGGTCATGTTCAGACTCCTGCCTTGCCCAGCGCGGCATTGCCACCGGGAATCGGTGCGTGTTTGAACGGGTTCTCCGCCATGTACTTGAGCACGCCGATGTAGGTGACCAGCAGCAGGCCGTAGACGATGAGGTAGGCCGTGAGCGTGAGCGCGATCATGGGTGGCGCGATGTGGGTGGCGATCTCGCTGGTGCGCAGCAGGCCATAGACCATGAAGGGCTGACGGCCGATCTCAGTCACGTACCAGCCCGAGAGCGTGGCCACCCAGCCAGAGAACGTCATGCCCGCGAGCACATACAGCAGCGGCCTTGGCAGGCGCACCTTGCCGTCGTCCAGCTCCCGGCGCTTGCGCCAGAGTTGCCACGCAGCGAACCACGCCACTGCCAGCATCAGCGAGCCCATGCCCACCATCACACGGAAGGCCCAGAAGACGGGTGCCACCGGCGGGTGTGCGCCCGGGAACTCGTTGATGCCCTTGATTTCCGCAGCGGCGTCATGCGCGAGGATCAGGCTGGCCAGCTTGGGGACCTTGATCGCGTATCGCGTCTCGCCCGCCTTCTCGTCGGGGATGCCGAACAGCGTGAGCGGCGCGCCCTTCTCGGTGTGCCAGATGCCTTCCATGGCGGCGATCTTGGCGGGCTGGTGCTCCAGCGTGTTCAGGCCATGCATGTCGCCCGCCACAAACTGGATCGGGATGACGATGGCGGCGGCCACCAGCGCGGTGCGCATCGCCTTGTGGGTACCGGCGGTGGCGCTGCCCTTGATGAGCTGCCACGCGCACAGGCCGGCGATCAGGAACGAGGCGGTGAGGGCAGAGGCCAGCAGCTTGTGGGCGAAGCGGTAGGGGAAGGAGGGGTTGAACACCACAGCCAGCCAGTCGGTGGCGTGGAACTGGCCGTTGACGATTTCATAGCCGGCGGGGGTCTGCAACCAGGAGTTGAGGCTCAGGATCCAGAACGCCGACATGGTGGTGCCGAGGGCCACCAGGAACGTGGCGGTGAGGTGCACGCGTTCCGAAACGCGGCCCCTGCCGAACAGCATGATCCCCAGGAAGCTCGCCTCCAGAAAGAACGCGGTTAGCACTTCGTATCCGAGCAGCGGACCGGCGATATTGCCGGCCTTTTCCATGAAGCCAGGCCAGTTGGTGCCGAACTGGAAGCTCATGACGATGCCCGAGACAACCCCGAGCGCAAACGTCAGCGCGAACACCTTGGTCCAGAAGTAATAAGCCTCTTCCCAGGCAGGGTCGCGCGTCTTGATGAACCGCAGCCGGAAGAACAACAGGAACCAGCACATCGCGATCGTGATGGTCGGAAACAGGATGTGAAAGCTGATGTTGGCTGCGAATTGCAGGCGCGACAGGATCAAGGCGTCCATGGGGATGTCCGGTGCGGGTGAATCGGAGGGTGTGGGTGCTCAGGCCGCGTGGTCCAGTGGATCTTTTGGCGGCGCCTTGCGCGCGGGCGACTTGCCGGTGAGGCGGTCCTTGAATTCGAGCACCTTGGTGACCGTGGTGCCCATGCCCATGAGCTGCATGGCGGTCTCGGGCGCGAGTTTCTGCACGTCGTCGAACCAGGTCATGAGGCGGTCGATCAGGTCGTGCATCTCGCGCATGCGGGCCTGGGCGTGGCGCTCGGCGTCGGTCGTGGGCGTGTCGAGCAGGGCGGTGCGCAGCATCGAGAGCGTGGGCTCCACTTCGCGGCGGCGCCGCTCTTCGGCCAGCACGCGGAAGATTTCCCACACGTCGGCCGGGGCCTCGAAATATTCACGTCGGTCGCCAGGCTGGTGGCGCAGGCGCACCAGGCGCCAGGCCTGCAGCTCCTTCAGGCCCATGCTCACATTGGAGCGTGAGAATTCCAGCGTCTCGGCAATGTCGTCGGCGTTGAGCGCCTGCGGCGAGATGAAAAGCAGGGCGTAGATCTGGCCGACGGTGCGGTTGATGCCCCACTTGCTGCCCATTTCCCCGAAGTGGGCAACGAACTCGCGGTTGAGCGGGGGGAGGTGGTCTTGCAGCGGCATGGGCGTGACTCTACCGTTGCTCGCTTGAAGTTTCAGTAATTACTGAAATTCCGGAAAGTTCTCGGGGTTATCGCTTGGGGTCGAGGCGGCGTGGCCCGGGTCCGACTCCCTACAATCGCGCACCATGAGCATCAAAAGCGACAAATGGATCCGCCGCATGGCCGAAGAACACGGCCTGATTTCACCTTTCGAGCCAGGGCAGGTGCGTGCTGTGGACGGCAAGAAGGTGATCAGCTACGGCACGAGCAGCTACGGCTACGACATCCGATGCGCGCCCGAATTCAAGGTGTTCACCAACATCCACAGCACGGTGGTGGACCCGAAGAACTTTGATGAAAACAGCTTCGTGGACATCAACAAGGATGTCTGCGTCATCCCGCCCAACAGCTTCGCGCTGGCGCGCACCATGGAGTACTTCCGCATCCCGCGCAACGTGCTGACCATCTGCCTGGGCAAGAGCACCTACGCGCGCTGCGGGATCATCGTCAACGTGACGCCATTCGAGCCCGAGTGGGAGGGCTACGTGACGCTGGAGTTCAGCAACACCACGCCGCTGCCGGCCAAGATCTACGCGGGCGAGGGCTGTGCCCAGGTGCTGTTCTTCGAGAGCGACAAGGACGATGTCTGCGAGGTCAGCTACAAGGACCGCGGCGGCAAGTACCAGGGCCAGACGGGCGTTACCCTCCCCAAGGCTTAGGAAAGAACTCCCCCGCCGCGCTTCGCGCGACCCCCTCCGGGGGCAACACCTGCGGCCCGGCAAAGCCGGTTCCGCGTTGTTCTGGACCGTCGTTCCACCGCCGGTGCCTTGACTTGTATCAAGGCCTTGTGGGGCTTTGGCCGATAGCATCCCCGGCCATGTCCAGCAATCCCGTCTTCCTCGCTTCCCCCGACCCCATCCCTGCCAGCCAGCCCCTGCCACACCGCAAGGTGATCCGGAGCTGGCTCACCCCCATCGTCGAACGCCGCACCGCGCGCGCCGTCGCCTTGCTGGCGCTGGACTGGGCGATCTTTGCCGCGCTGATGGTCGCCACCGTGCTCCTGTCGGCCTGGTGGGCCAAGCTGCTGTGCGGCCTGGCGGCGGGCTTCATGATCGGGCGTCTTTTCATCATCGGCCACGATGCCTGCCACCAGAGCTACACACCGCACCGCGGACTCAACCGCGTGCTCGGCCGCATCGCCATGTTGCCTTCGCTCACGCCTTACAGCCTGTGGGAGGTGGGGCACAACGTGGTCCACCACGGCTACACCAACCTCAAGGGCGTGGACTTTGTCTGGGCGCCGCTGACCCGCGCGGAGTTCGATGCACTGAGGCCCGGCCAGCGCGCCCTGGAGCGGCTCTATCGCAGCGGCTGGGGGCCTGCTGCCTACTACCTGGTGGAGATGTGGTGGAAGCGCATGTTCTTTCCGCGCAAGACCTACCTGGGCACGCGGCGCGCCGAGTTCGTGTGGGACGGGGTGATCGTCGTGGCCACCGCCGCGGTGTGGATCGGTGCGCTGGTGGCGTCCGCCCTGGCCACCGATCAGTCGGTTGCCCTGCTGGTGAGCCTGGGCTTCGGCGTGCCATTTTTGTTCTGGAACGCCATGATCGGCTTCGTGGTCTACGTGCACCACACCCACACCGCCGTGCAGTGGCACGACGACAAGGCAGCCTGGGCGCGCGCCGCACCCTTCGTATCGACCACTGTGCACCTCACGTTTCCCCTGCGCATCGGCGCGCTGCTGCACCACATCATGGAGCACACCGCGCACCATGTGGACATGAGCATCCCGCTCTACAGGCTTGAACCTGCGCAGCAACTGCTGGAAACCACCTTGCCCGGGCGCATCACGGTGCAGCGCTTTTCGTGGCGCTGGTACTTCGACACCGCGCGCCGCTGCAAGCTCTACGACTTCAGTCGCTGCTGCTGGACCGACTTCGAAGGCCGCCAGACCAGTGCCTGCCAGACGGCCGTCGCCTGAGGTGGACCGGCCCGGATAATGGTCCGCGCAGCGACTCCCGCTGCGCAGGAGACGCAGCATGAAATGGGAAAACAACCGTGAGTCCGACCAGGTCGAAGACCGGCGCTCGAGCCCGGGCCGTGGGTTCGGCGGCGGAGGCGGACGCAACATCGGTCTGGGCACCATCGTGGTGGCCCTGGTGGCCGGCTGGATCTTCGGCATCAACCCCATGACCATCCTGGGCGCTCTCAGCGGAGGTGATCTTTCCGCACCCTCGCAGGTGGAATCCACGCAGGGTCCGACGCAGGCGCCCACCGACGACATGGGCCGTTTCGTGGCCTCGGTGCTCGGTGGCACCGAAGACGTGTGGGGCCCCATGTTCCAGCAGGGCGGATCGACCTACCAGAAGCCGCGCCTGGTGCTGTTTCGCGGCGCCACGCCCACGGCCTGCGGCACTGGCCAGTCGGCCATGGGCCCGTTCTACTGCCCGGGCGACCAGAAGGTCTACATCGACCTGGCCTTCTACGACACGCTGCGCAACCAACTCGGTGCCCCGGGCGACTTCGCGCAGGCTTACGTGATCGCGCACGAGGTGGGCCACCACGTGCAGAACCTGCTGGGCATCACCGGCAAGATGGACGAGATGCGCGGCAAGGTCAGCCAGCGAGAGTTCAACGCGATGTCGGTGCGGGTCGAGCTGCAGGCCGACTGCTTTGCCGGCATCTGGGCGCACCACAACCAGAAGACCGGCGCCATCCTGGAGCCAGGCGACGTGGAGGAGGCCATGAACGCGGCCGCCGCCATCGGCGACGATGCCCTGCAGCGCAAGAGCCAGGGCCAGGTGGTGCCTGACAGCTTCACCCACGGCACCAGCGATCAGCGCCAGCGCTGGTTCAACAGCGGTCTCAAAACGGGAAGTGTCCAGGCTTGTGACACCTTCAAGTCAGCAAATCTTTGAACGCCGCTCAGGGGGACTTGGGCGAAAAGTGGTCAAAGTGCGACAATACCGGGCTAACTCCGAACGCAATGACCCAATCTTTTTCAGAACTGTCCCTCTCCCCCGCCATCGAGCGTGCCGTGGCCGAAATGGGCTACGAGACCATGACGCCGATTCAGGCACAGGCGATTCCCGTGGTGCTGCAAGGCCGCGACGTGATGGGCGCCGCCCAGACCGGCACCGGCAAGACGGCCGCCTTCACGCTGCCCTTGCTGCAGCGCATGATGAAGCACGAGAACGCCTCCACCTCGCCCGCACGCCACCCCGTGCGCGCCCTGGTTCTGCTGCCTACGCGCGAACTCGCAGATCAGGTGGCCGAGCAGGTCAAGCTCTACGCCAAGTACACCCAGCTGCGCAGCATGGTGGTGTTCGGTGGCATGGACATGAAGCCGCAGACGCTTGAACTCAAGAAGGGCGTCGAGGTGCTGGTGGCCACGCCGGGCCGTCTGCTCGATCACATCGAGGCCAAGAACTGCGTGCTCAACCAGGTGGAGTACGTGGTGCTGGACGAGGCCGACCGCATGCTCGACATCGGTTTCCTGCCCGACCTGCAGCGCATCCTGTCCTACCTGCCCAAGCAGCGCACCACGCTGCTGTTCTCGGCCACCTTCTCAACCGAGATCAAGCGCCTGGCGGGCAGCTATCTGCAAGACCCGGTGACGATCGAAGTGGCGCGCTCCAATGCCACCGCGTCCACCGTGGAGCAGCATTTCTACAGCGTCGACGACGATGACAAGCGCGGCGTGCTCAAGAAGATCCTGGCCGAGCGAGGGCTCAAGCAGGCCTTCGTCTTTGTCAACAGCAAGCTCGGCTGCGCGCGTCTGGCGCGCTCGCTGGAGCGCGAGGGCCTCAACACCACGGCTCTGCACGGCGACAAGAGCCAGGACGAGCGCCTGAAGGCCCTGGAAGCGTTCAAGAGCGGCGCGGTCGACCTGCTGGTCTGCACCGACGTGGCCGCGCGTGGCCTCGACATCAAGGACGTGCCGGCGGTGTTCAACTTCGACATCCCGTTCAACGCCGAAGACTACGTGCACCGCATCGGCCGCACCGGCCGCGCCGGGGCTTCGGGGCTGGCGGTGTCTTTCGTGAGCCCGCGTGACGCGCGCCTGATGGGTGATCTGGAAAAACTGCTGGGCAAAAAGCTTGAGCTTGAAGCCCTGGAGCTCGAGGCGGACAAGCGCCCCGCCGGCCGCTTCAACGACGGCCAGCGCGCCTGGCAGACGCCCGAAGGTGACGAGCGTCGCGAACCTCGTGAGAGCCGCCCTTCGCGCGAGCGCGAATTCCGCGGCGAATCGCGTGGCGAAGCCCGCGCCGCCCCGGTCAGCCGTCCTGTGCGCGCGCCGCGTGCTCCGGCCGATCCCTTGTTCGACAAACCTTACGAGCCCAGCGCCAGCGGTGACACGCCGCCGGCCTGGGAAGCCGCGTCGCGCCCCACCGCGCGCACCCTGTCGCCCAACATCAAGTCCCGCAAGAAGGTGCCCGCCTTGTTCAAGAGCGCGCCCGCTCCGGTGGTGGCAGAACCCGTTGCGGCGCCGGTGCAGGAAGACTGAGCGCCGCTTTCAGCAGGGCGCGCTCAGAGCACTTTGCCGGGCTTCTGCGCTTGTGCGCAGCGCACGGCGATGCGCTCGACCTGCCCGGGCACGCTCAGGACCCGTGCCGCCGTGAGACAGCCTCCCCAAACACAACCCGTGTCCAGCGGCAACACACCCTCGCGGCGTGCGTCACCCAAGGTCGACCAGTGGCCAAACGCCACCGGCACGCCGGCCGTGCGCCGGCCTGGCACGTCGAACCAGGGCATGAAGCCCGCAGGCGCACCATCGGCGCCCTCGGTGGTGGCGAACTCCATGACCCCCTGCGCGGTGCAGAAGCGCAGGCGCGTGAAGGCGTTGACGATGACCCGCAAGCGATCGGCACCCTGGAGCGAATCGCTCCAGAAGGCCGGCTCGTTGCCGTACATCTGCTGCAGGAATGCGGTCCAGTCGCCGCTGCGCAGCACGGACTCGACCTCGTGCGCGCGCGCCAGTGTGTCGGCCACGTCCCACTGCGGCAGCACGCCGGCGTGAACCATCAGCCAGCCGTGCTCGAACAGCGCCATCGGGCGCTGTCGCAACCAGTCGAGCAAGGCGTCCCGGTCGGGCGCGGTGAGGATGTCGTCCACCGTGTCGCTGCGGTGGGGCTTGCGCACGCCGTGCGCGGCGGCGAGCAGGTGCAGGTCGTGGTTGCCCAGCAGGCAGTGCGCGGAAGCCTCAAGTGCAATCAAACGGCGCAGCACCTTCAGCGAAGCAGGTCCGCGGTTGACCAGATCACCGAGCAGGTAGAGCGTGTCGCGACTGGGGGAGAAATCGATTTCGTCGAGCAAACGGCCCAGGGCTTCGTCGCAGCCTTGGACATCACCGATCATGTAGAGTGACATTTACCCATTATGGACATCCTCCTCATCGTTTTCCTCACGTTGCTCAACGGCGCATTCGCCATGTCCGAACTGGCGCTGGCCTCCAGCCGCAAGGCCCGCCTGGTGGCCATGGCCGAGGCGGGTGACAAGGGTTCCATCACCGCGCTCAAGCTGCTGGAAAACCCCACGCAATTCCTCTCCTCGGTGCAGGTCGGCATCACCTCCATCGGCATGCTCAACGGCATCGTGGGCGAGGCCGCGTTCAGCGACGACCTGGGTGTCTGGATGCAGACCCAAGGCCTGACCGAGGCCACGGCCAACATCTTGTCCACCGCCCTCGTGGTGGTGGTCATCACCTTCATCACCATCGTGTTCGGCGAACTCGTGCCCAAGCGCATTGGCCAGCTGTATCCCGAAGCGGTCTCGCGCTGGGTCTCGCGCCCCATGGCCTTTGTGGCCAAGGCCGCCAAGCCCTTCGTGTGGCTGCTCACGCACACCACACAAGGCATGCTCAAGTTGCTGCGCATCGACACCAACGCGGTGCAGCACGTGACGGAAGAAGAGATCAACGCCAGCCTCGAAGAGGGCGTGGACGCCGGGATCATCGAGGAGCACGAGCACCAGATGGTGCGCAACGTGTTCCTGCTCGACGACCGCCAGCTCACGTCCATCATGGTGCCGCGCTCCGAAATCGAGTGGCTGGACGCGCAGGACAGCATCGACGCAGCGGTGCAGCGCGCCTGGACCACCGGCCACTCGTGGTACCCGGTGTGCCGGGGTGGGCTCGATGACGTGGTGGGCGTGATGCACCTGCCGCGCATGCTCGCGCTGCAGGCCGAGGGCAACAACGAGACGCTGATGCGCCATGTGCAGCCGGCCGTGTTCGTGCCCGAAACGCTCAGCGGCATGGAGTTGCTGGAGCAGTTCCGCGAGCGCGCCACGCGCATGGTGTTTGTGGTTGACGAATACGGCGTGGTGCAGGGCCTGCTGACGCCACTGGACATGCTGGAGGCCATCACCGGCGAGCTCTCGCCGCATGCCGCGGTGGACGCCTGGGCCACGCAGCGCGACGACGGCGCCTGGCTTATCGACGGTGCGATGCCCGTGACCGAACTCAAGTCGCGCCTGGACATCGACGAGCTGCCCGACGAGGACAAGGGCCGCTACAACACTGTGGCTGGCCTCATGCAGAGTGTGGCGGGCGATCTGCTCGACCAGGCCGACAGCGTGGAGTGCGCGGGCTGGCGCTTCGAGGTGCTGGTGCTTGATGGCCGGCGCATCGACCAGGTGCTGATCTCACGCTTGCCCGAACCCGAGACGGCTGCCGAAGTCGACGGCTGACGCCAGCGCAAAGCGCCTGCCGGGCAGCTCCCCGGCACCCCACTTCCATTCGATTGACGACCGCCTCCGCAACCTGGAGCTCGCGCACAGGTGCGCCTTTCGATTCAGATTTTATTAATCAACTTGCCAGCAAGTTTTAATTTACCTTATGTGACATCGTTTCTACAGTCCGTTCGTGCCCCCCGATTTCACAACCCAGACCTGAGGAGCCGACGTGACAGACACCACCAACAGCATCATCACCGATGCGAAAAAGCGCTACAGCGCTGGCGTGCTCAAGTACCGCCAGATGGGCTACTGGGTGCCCGACTATGTGATCAAGGAGACCGATACCTTGTGCCTGTTCCGCATCACCCCGCAGGACGGCGTGGACCCGGTGGAGGCTGCAGCAGCGGTGGCCGGTGAATCCAGCACCGCGACCTGGACGGTGGTGTGGACGGATCGGCTCACGGCCTGCGACAGCTACCGCGCCAAGGCCTACAAAGTCGAGCCTGTGCCGGGGCGCCCCGGTGAGTACTTTGCGTGGGTGGCCTACGACCTGATCCTGTTCGAGGAAGGTTCGATCGCCAACATGACGGCCAGCCTGATCGGCAACGTTTTCAGCTTCAAGCCCCTGAAGGCCGCGCGCCTGGAAGACATCCGCATCCCGGTGGCCTACGTGAAGACCTTCAAGGGTCCACCCACAGGTCTCGTCGTTGAGCGCGAACGGCTCGACAAGTTTGGTCGTCCCTTGCTGGGCGCCACCACCAAGCCCAAGCTGGGCCTGTCTGGCCGCAACTATGGGCGCGTGGTCTATGAAGGTCTCAAGGGTGGGCTGGACTTCATGAAGGACGACGAGAACATCAACTCGCAACCTTTCATGCACTGGCGCGACCGCTTCCTGTACGTGATGGATGCGGTGAACAAGGCGAGCGCGGCCACCGGTGAGGTCAAGGGCAGTTACCTGAACGTGACCGGCGCGACGATGGAGGACATGTACGAGCGGGCCGACTTCGCCAAGGAACTCGGCAGCGTGATCGTGATGATCGACCTGGTGATCGGGTACACCGCGATCCAGAGCATGGCCAACTGGGCGCGCAAGAACGACATGATCCTGCACCTGCATCGCGCCGGCCACGGCACCTACACGCGGCAGAAGAACCACGGCGTGAGCTTTCGTGTGATTGCCAAGTGGATGCGCCTGGCGGGTGTGGACCACATCCATGCCGGCACAGCGGTGGGCAAGCTCGAAGGCGATCCGCTCACGGTGCAGGGCTACTACGACGTGTGCCGCGCCAGCGTGACCAAGGTCGACCTGCCGCGTGGCAACCATTTCGAGCAGGACTGGGCCGACATCAAGAAGGTGATGCCTGTGGCGTCCGGTGGCATTCACGCCGGTCAGATGCACCAGCTGATCGACCTGTTTGGTGACGACGTGGTGCTGCAGTTCGGCGGCGGCACCATCGGCCACCCGCAAGGCATCCAGGCCGGCGCTGTGGCCAACCGGGTGGCGCTGGAGTGCATGGTCAAGGCGCGCAACGAGGGCAAGAACATCCTGGAGGAAGGCCCGAGCATCCTGCGCAAAGCCGCCGAAGGCTGCAGCCCGCTGAAGGCCGCGCTCGACACCTGGGGTGAGATCAGCTTCAACTACACCAGCACCGATACATCGGACTACGCCGTGACACCGGCCGTCGCTTGAGGAGAAACCACCATGATGACCAACCCCACCGGCCGACTCACGCAGGGCCAGTTCAGCTTTTTGCCCGACCTCACCGACGCCGAGATCGTGATGCAGATCGAATACGGCCTTCGCAAGGGCTACGCCTGGAGTGTCGAATACACCGACGACCCGCACCCGCGCAACACCTACTGGGAGATGTTCGGCAACCCGATGTTCGATCTGAAGGACGCTGCCGGTGTGATGGTGGAACTGCAGGCCTGCCGCAAGACATTCCCGAGCCACTACATCCGCCTGATGGCCTTCGACTCGACGCGCAACACCGAGTCGATCGTGATGAGCTTCATCGTCAACCGGCCTGCCACCGAGCCGGGCTTCGGCCTCGCGCGCCAGGAGGTGGGCGGTCGCTCCATGCGCTACACCGTGCACAGCTACGCCACCGACACGTCAGAAGCAGAACGGTACGGCAACTGAGCGACGGGGCCATGAACGCGCCGACCTACAGCATTCCGGGTGCGGCGACCGCTGCCGCCCCGCCAGCGGCCGCTGCGGTGGCCTGCGTGCCCGACAGCGGTGCGCGCACCGTCAACGAGGTGCTGGCGCAAAGCCAGGTCGAAGCGGTCATGGACGAGCTGGACCGCGACCTCATCGGTCTTGCTCCGGTGAAGGCGCGCATCCGCGACATTGCAGCGCTGCTGGTGGTCGACAAGCTGCGCCTGAACCTCGGCCTGCAGGCGCAGACACCTTCGCTGCACATGAGCTTCACCGGCAACCCCGGTACCGGCAAGACCACGGTGGCGATGCGCATGGCGGAGATCCTGCACCGCCTTGGGTACGTGCGCAAAGGCCATGTGGTCAGCGTGACGCGCGACGATCTGGTGGGCCAGTACATCGGGCACACCGCGCCCAAGACCAAGGAGGTTTTGAAAAAGGCCATGGGCGGGGTGCTCTTCATCGACGAGGCCTACTACCTGTACCGCCCCGAGAACGAACGCGACTATGGACAGGAGGCGATCGAGATCCTGCTGCAGGTGATGGAGAACCAGCGCGACGACCTGGTGGTCATCGTTGCGGGCTACAAGGACCGCATGGACACCTTCTTCAAGTCCAATCCCGGCCTGTCGTCGCGCATCGCGCACCACCTCGACTTCCCCGACTACGGCCAGGGCGAGTTGCTGGACATCGCCGACCGGATGCTCGGCACCATGAATTACCGCTTTGGCGACGGCGCGCGCGAGGTGTTCGAGAGCTACCTGCAGCACCGCATTCCGTTGCCGCATTTTGCGAATGCGCGCAGCGTGCGCAACGCGCTTGACCGCGCGCGCCTGCGCCAGGCCAGCCGCCTGTTCGTCGATCGCGATCGCGAACTCAGCCGCGACGACCTCACCACCCTCATGCCCGCCGACATCCTGGCCAGCCGGGTGTTCGCCGCTGCACCCTGATTATTTTGTTGATCGGGGTGTGCCCGTGTGAGAACTAGTTCATGAGTCGGTCTGAAAAGGCTGTTTTGTAACGCCTTTGGAGTATGTTTCTCCAGGCCTTGATTGAAGACCATCTGCGCCACCGAACGAACGGTGGAAGAGGGCCTCGCGTGCCGAGTCCACCGGATCGTTGCAGATCAACGATTCAACAGGACTTGCACCATGACTTCCACGATGACCTTCGTCTACCGGCGCTGCGTGGCCATTCCCCTTCTGGCCGTGACGGCGTGGTTGGGCGCTTGCGCCAGCGATCAGGCTTCGCCGCTGGCCCACGACCTGCCCGCGAGCTTGCATCCAGCTGCCCAGGTTCAAGTCGCGCCTGTCCATCTCCGGGCCATCGACGCGTCGGTGTCCGATGCGTTTGGTTCGGCGGTTGCGCTCTCGCGCGATGGCAACACGCTGGCGGTGGGTGCCGACCTCAAGGACTCGGGTGCCGGTGCGGTGTATGTCTATGCGCGCATGCCACAAGGCTGGGTCCAGCAGGCACGGCTGACGGCGGTGGTTCCCACGGCGGGCAGTGGTTTCGGCTTCAGCCTGTCGCTGTCTGACGATGGCCGCAGGCTGGCGGTGGGCGCACCGTTCGAGTCGCTGACGGGAGCCGAGCAGGGTGCCGCGTACCTGTTTGAGCAACAGGACAATACCTTCGTTGTGCGCGCGCACCTGAGGGCCTCCAACGCACGCGAATCCGACTGGTTTGGTGCGAGCGTGGCGCTCTCGGGTCGGGGCGATGCGCTGGCCGTGGGCGCCCGCCACGAGGACGGCCCGACCGCCCGCCCGGTGGCCGACAGCGGTGCGGTGTATGTGTTCGGGCAGGGCGCGGGCGGATGGTCGGAGCAGGCTTACCTGAAGGCCAGCAGCGCGCACGCGGGTGACCGGTTTGGCGCCAGCGTGGCGCTGTCCTTCGATGGCGCGACGCTGGCGGTCGGAGCGCAACCCCGGAAGCGCGGTGCCGTGCGCGTGTTCAAGCGCACGCCGGCAGGGTGGGGAGAGCAGGCCCTGTTGCAGTCTCAGGACGCCGTGGCCCAGGACCGTTTTGGCGCCCAGCTGGCGTTGTCTGCCAACGGCGACACGCTGGCGGTCGGCGCCACCGGTGCGCCGGGCGCGGCCGGTGCCGCCCATGTCTACACCCAGCGGGGTGGCCTCTGGCTGCAGCAGGCGCGCCTGCAAGCCCCCCAGGCCCAGGCCGGCGATGCCTTTGGTGAGCGGCTGGCGCTGTCGGCCGACGGTTCGGTGCTGGCGGTGTCCGCGGTCCACGGTGGGCATGCCATTGAAGCGGGTGTGGTGCACCTGTTCGCGCGAGCTGCGGCGTCATGGAGCCAGCAGCGGCGCCTGACATCGGCCAACGCTGGCTCGGGCGACTTGTTTGGCTCGGCACTCGGGCTCTCAGGCGATGGCCGGCTGCTCGCCGTGGGCGCCCGGCTGGAAGACGGCCCCAGCCCCTGGCGCCTGGGTGGCCTGCAGCTTGGCGATCGCGCGCAAAACATCGGCGCGGTGCACCTCCTCCCGGCGCTGTGATCTTGCGCGTCGATCGCAGGGGCTCTGTGGCGCAGCGGGCTCAGCCGGGCTCCACGCGCCACCAGGCGGGCAGCAGGCCACGCACCTCGGGGCGGGCAAAGCGGTCGTCCATCAGCACCACCACGCCCCGGTCGTCGGGTCCACGGATCACGCGACCAGCGGCCTGCACCACTTTCTGCAGACCGGGGAACAGGTAGGTGTAGTCGTAGCCCCGGCCAAAACGGGCCTGCAGCCGCGCGCGCAGCTGCTCGTTCAACGGGTTGACCTGGGGCAGGCCCAGCGTGGCGATGAAGGCGCCAATGAGCCGCTGACCCGGCAGATCGATGCCTTCGCCAAAGGCGCCCCCCAGCACCGCGAAGCCGATGCCCTGGCTGCGTTCGGTGAAGCGCGCCACAAAGGCGTTGCGCTCGGGCTCCGCCATGCCGCGCGATTGCGACCACACGGCGACGTCCGGGTGTGCCGCTTCAAAACGCGCCAGGGCCAGTTGCAGGTAGTCGAAGCTGCTGAAAAAAGCCAGGTAGTTGCCGGGCAAGGAGCGGTACTGCGCCGCCATCACGGCCACCACATCGTCCAGCGACGCGGTCCGGTCGTTGAAACGCGTGGAAATGTGCGGCGTGACCCGCACCGTGAGTTGTGCCGGGTCGAACGGTGAAGCCACTTCCAGGCGCGCGCAGTCCACCGGCAGTCCCAGCAGATCGACCGCGTGGTCCATGGGGCTGAGCGTGGCCGAGAACAGCGTGGCACTGTGCGCGGCCTGCCAACGCGGCTGCAGGTGCGGGGCGGGCACCAGGTTGCGGATGGCCAGCCTTGGGCGGGGCGCGCGGGTGCGCACCGCTGTGCCGGGGCGTGTGATCTCCACCAGCGAATGGTCGCCAAACACCTCGGCCACGCGCAGGAAATGCAGCACCTCGAACAGCCAGGCCTGCACGCGCGCATCGGGTGCCGCGGCGTCCAGCGCAAGGTATTCCGCGAGGTCGGCGCTGTGCTGTTGCAGTGCGCCCAGCAGGCCATCGGGCAGCTCGCTCAGCAGCGCCTGCTCGACCGCTTGCTCGCGGCCCACGGTGCCCCAGAAGCGGTGCAGCCGGTCCAGCGAGGCCTTGAGACCCGGCGGGGGCGCTTTACGCAGCTCGGCGAGCATCATGGGGTCGAGCTCGGCGCTGTACATCTGCCGCGCGCGCTCGACCAGGTTGTGCGCCTCGTCCAGCAGCAGCCCCACGCGCCAGGGCTCGCCCACGGTCAGCGCCCAGGCGTGCGCGCTGAGGTCGAAGAAGTGGTTGAAGTCGCCCACCACCACGTCGCTCCAGCGCAGCATGTCCTGGGCAAGGTAGTAGGGGCAGACGCCGTGTTTCAGCGCCACCGTGCGCAGGCCGGCTTGGTCGAGCCAGGCGGCTTGCGCAGCCTCTTCGCGCGCCTGTGGCAGCCGGTCGTAGAAGCCGCTGGCCAGCGGGCAGGCGTCGCCATGGCAAGCCTTGTCCGGGTGTTCGCAAGCCTTCTCGCGCGCCACGCGCTCCAGCACCCGCAAGGTGCCGGCGGATGCGCCGGGTTGAAGCCGCCGCAAGGCATGGAGGGCGAGCTGGCGCCCGGGCGTCTTGGCGGTGAGGTAAAAAAGTTTGTCGGTGCCTTGCGCGGGCATGGCCCTGAGCGCGCCGAACAGCGTGGCCATGGTCTTGCCGATGCCGGTGGGCGCCTGCACCAGCAGGTGCCGACCACGGCTGTGCGTGCGCCAGGTGGCGCCGGCCAGATCGCGTTGGCCGGCGCGAAAGCCGTCGAAGGGAAAACCCAGCGTCTGCAGTTGTGCGTCGCGCGCCTGCCGGTGGACCTGCTCGCCGCGCGCCCACTGCAGGTAGCGCGCGCACAGGTCGTGGAAATGCTGGCGCAGTTCGTCGGCGGTGTGCCAGGCCGTCAACGGGGTTTCGACCTGGGTGTCGATGTTGAAGTACACCAGGGCAACCTCGATGCGCGCCAGCGCGAGCTGCTCGCACAGCATCCACGCGTACACCCGCGCCTGCGCCCAGTGCAGGGCACGGTGGTTGTCGCGCACCAGCGCCACGTCGCCGCGGTGGGTCTTGATCTCTTCGAGCCGTGGCGTCGTGGGATCAAAACCGTCGGCGCGGCCCTGCACCAGGAGGTCGCCGCAGCGTGAGCGCAGCGGCACCTCGCGCTGGTAGGGCGAGGGTCGGCGCGCGGTCACGGTTTCGTGGCCGGCCACGCCGTCCTGCGCGGTAGGCGAGGGGGTGAAGCGCAGGTCCAGATCACCGGCCTGGGCTGTGAACGCACACAGCACGCGCACGGCCACCTGCAGGCTGTCTGGGGGCGTCAGGGTCTCCGCAGTCATGCGGCTCCCGGCGGAAACACGGTCACGGGAGCACCCGGCTGCCAGGTCGGCGTCTTGTGCATGCAGGCGGTCATCAGCGCGCTGCCCTGCCACGCGTCGTGCCAACGCCGCGTGGCCACCCACGGCGAGGCGGCCCACCACACCGCATCCACCGCGGCGAACTGGCGCACGAACGGGAAGACCGCGGCGTCCGTCAGGCAGGGCTGGGCGCCGCCGAGCTGCGGGTCGTCGGCCAGACGGGCCTCCAGGGGGTCGATCAGGCAGCGCACCGCTTCATCGCGCCATTCGTGCGCACTGCGTTGCGGGTGGCGCTCGGCGTATTTGTAGCGGTCCAGCGCCTGCTTGAAATCACCGTCGCAGGTGTCGATCAGCGTTCGGTGGTCAGGCGATTCGGCGCGAACCAGCCAGCCGTCGGCGTCGCCCTGGCCCAGGGCCCAGCGCATGATGTCCAGGCTCTGTGCGATCACCCGGCCAGGTTCGATCTGCAGCACCGGCACCGTGCCGGCTGGCGAAGCCGCCCACAGCTCGGCGGGCTTGCGGGAGAGCACCACCTCGCGCAGCTCCACCGCCACGCCGGCCTGGCCCAGCGCCAGGCGAGCGCGGATGGCATAGGGGCAACGGCGAAAGGAGTACAGGATGGGCAGCACGGGCCGACATGATGGCACGCGCGGTGTCTCCGACCGGTCGCTGCTCATCGCATTCCCCATGGTCAGCGAGGTGTGCGCTGGACACAATGGTGCACGGGCCCGCTGCCCCAGGAGAACCGCCATGAAATCCCTCACCGACCACCTCAGCCAGTACGCCACCTACCACCGCGACCGCCGCAACATCGCCACCCATTTCGTGGGCATTCCCATGATCGTGCTGGCGGTGGTGGTGCTGCTCGCGCGCCCCACCTTCGATGTGGCTGGCCTGGCGGTGTCGGGCGCCACGCTGGCCGTGATCGCGGCCACGCTGTACTACCTCCGCCTCGACCTGCGCCTGGGTGCCGTCATGGGCGTGCTGCTGCTGTGCTGCCTGTGGCTGGCAAAGGCCACGGCGCCTCTGTCGCTGGGCGCCTGGGCCGCTGCGGGCGTGGGGCTGTTCGTGGTGGGCTGGATCATCCAGTTCGTCGGCCACATCTTCGAAGGCCGCAAGCCAGCCTTCGTGGACGACATCAGCGGCCTGATCATCGGGCCGCTGTTCGTGGTGACCGAGGCCGGCTTTCTGCTGGGTCTGCGTCCCGAACTCGAAGCGGAGATCGAACAGCGCGCGGGGCCTGTCCGCTCGGGCCGCGCAGGGTCCGCACAGACGAGATAGACCGCCCTGCGCCGGGGGTGTGTTGCGTTGCCGCACACCATCGGTTGGTCACCGTACAGACCCACTCGGCCCCTTGCCCGAGGCTTGCATCTTTGCCAGGTAACCACGCCTGGCGGTCCACCCCGGAGATGCCCATGCTTCGCGCCCGCTCCCAGTCCCAGCTGCCCGATACACCTGCCCAACGGGGTCTGCCGGGCGCCGTGCGTTCGATCTTCACCCAACGCACCAACGCCCAGGTGTCGCTGCACTGGCTCTCCACCGCCGCTGCGTTCACGGGCACCGGCGGTCTGGTCAGTGGCGACGACCTGGCCGAGCTGATCCGTCACCGCTGCGAGGTGGCCGGCTGGCTGCCCGGGTCGTTGCCGGTGTCGCTGGTGGCGCGCTGGATCGTGTCGCGCGCGGTGGTCTCGCTCGACAGTCCCTGGGGCCTGTTGTTCCCCTTGTTCCAGTTCGACCTGCCCACCGCTTCGCTGGTGGATGGCATGGCGCCCCTGCTGGCCGAACTGCGTCCGGTCCTGGATGACGTCGAGCTCGCGCTGTGGTTCGTCACCCCCAACGACTGGCTCGGCGGCGCACGCCCGGTATCGGCCATGCAGCACAGCCTGCCTGCCGTGATGCAGGCCGCGCGCGCCGACCGATTCGTGGCCGGCGGGCACTGACGGCGCCGCGTCAGCCGCTGGCCACGGCGAGCATCCGCCAGGCCACCCCGAGCAGGCCGCACACCACGATCAAGGGCACCACGCCCACCTTGAAGCGGAACAGGGCGAGCGCCGCGAGCAGCGTGAGCGCTGCCGACGGGGCGTCAAAGGGACCAGCGAAGCCCTGTGGCCACCAAACGTGGTACGCGAAGAACATGGCCAGGTTGAGGATCACGCCCACCACCGACGCGGTGATGGCGGTCAGCGGTGCGGTGAACTTCAGCTTGCCGTGCGTGGTTTCAATGAACGGCCCGCCCACCAGGATGAAAATGAAAGACGGCAGGAAGGTGAAGTAGGTCACCACCGAGGCCGCCAGCGCACCCGACCAGAACAGCGAATCGGGTCCGAGCACCTGGTGCAGCCAGCCCCCCATGAAACCCACGAAGGCCACCACCATGATCAGCGGACCCGGCGTGGTTTCACCCAGCGCCAGACCGTCGATCATCTGCTGCGCGTTGAGCCAGCCGAACTCCTCGACAGCCCCCTGGTACACGTAGGGCAACACCGCATAGGCGCCGCCGAAGGTCATCAGCGCGGCCTTGGTGAAAAACCAGCCCATCTGCGTGAGCGTGCCCTGCACGCCGTAGCGCGCCACCAGCACCGCCATGGCCAGCACCCACAGCCCGATGCCGACCACCAGCACCCGGGCGAGCCGGCGGCGGGTGAACAGCGCGTGGGCCGGTGCCGGTGTGTCGTCGTCGATCAGGGCTGGTGCATGGGCCTGCGTGCTGCCGGTGTGGCCTGCGCCCGTCACGAAAACATGGGGCCAGCGCCGCCCACCCCAGTGGCCCACGAGTGCGGCCACCAGAACGATGGCGGGGAAGGGCGCGTCCAGCGCGAAGATCGCCACGAAGGCCGCCGCCGCGATGCCCCAGAGCCAGCGGTTCCTCAAGGCGCGGCTGCCGATGCGGTGCGCCGCGTGCAGCACCAGCGCGGTCACCGCCGGCTTGATGCCGTAAAACACGGCGGCCACCGCGGGCAGGCTGCCAAAGGCGATGTAGATCCACGACAGCAACACCAGCAACAACAGTGAGGGCAGCACGAACAGGGCGCCGGCCACCACGCCACCGCGCGTGCCGTGCATCAGCCAGCCGATGTAGGTGGCCAGCTGCTGGGCTTCGGGGCCGGGCAGCACCATGCAGAAATTCAGCGCGTGCAGGAAACGCTTCTCGCTGATCCAGCGGCGGCGCTCGACCAGCTCGGTGTGCATGATGGCCATCTGGCCCGCGGGCCCGCCAAAGCTGATGAAACCGAGCTTGAGCCAGAACCAGAAGGCCTCGGCGAACGACACGGGGGCGGGACGCTCGCTCATGGCTGGGTGGCTTTCATCGTGTCGGGGCTCCAGTTGTGACGTTCGGTCTGGCCGGTGACTTCCTGGCGGCACCAGATGAGGAGCGCGTCGTACACCGGCATGGCGGCCTCCAGCATCGCCGGGTCGTCGCTGGCGTGCAGGGCCGAGAGGCCCAGCGACAGCGCCAGCAGGCCCGCGGCCTGTGGCGCGAGGTCCAGGCGGTCGGTGTCGGCCGCGCGCACGATGCGCGCAAGCGCAGCCAGTGCCGGGTCGTCCTGCAGATCAAAGGCACGCATCAAGGTGTCGAAGCTGCAGAGCTCGCCCTCGTGGCTGATGGGGGCGCCGGGGAAGTCGAAGGCCACCGCGCCCAGGCGCCCGGCCTGCGCGAGCACATCAGCGGTCGGCACGTAGAGGAAGCTGGCCCGAGGGTCAATGAAACGGCGCACCAGCCAGGGGCAGGCGATGCGGTCGATCTTGGGCCGCTCGCGCGTGATCCAGGTGGAAGCTTGCACGCCGTTCACGCCCAGGTCGGGGCGTTTGCGGATGCTGGGTGGTCGCACGGCCCGCCATTCGGCGATGTCCTGTGGTGTGTCCACGCCGGGCTCGCCGCCCTCGAAGCCGCCCGCGAGAAACCGGGCGTTCCAGCCGCCCGCCCGCAGCGTGGTGGCCGCTTCCTGGCAGACGCCGTGACCATGCACGCACACCACCACCACGTCACCCGTGGGTGGGGTAGCGGCCAGTGCCGCGATGGCTTCGGGCGAACACCAGCGCGCTGTGGCGAGCAGGCGGGGACTCTCTTCGAATCGGGCGGCCCGCCGCACATCGAGGATCAGCGGGGCAGCGGGCATGCCGATGCGCGCGGCGAGCTCGCGTGGGGAAATGGACAAGGGGGAAATGGGAATGGGAGAACGAACAGGGGTGAAGCGTGAGGTGTCCATGAATGGCTCCAGGGTATGGCCAGCACTTGGATGGGACACCATCTGTTCGTCAAGATCCGGGAGGCTGTTTTCCCGTGGGCAAATGGTAGCAGCAGCGCCCGGGTGGCGCCACGGAGGGATTGCGCAGGCTCAATGGAAGCGGTGCCAGTGCGCCCAACAATGGCGCTCCACCAAACCGGTTGAACCCTCATTGAGGAGCCGCGACGATCATGGCTGCACGACAACTGCTGTTTCGCGACGACGCGCGCGCCCGCATTCGCCGGGGCGTCGATACCTTGGCTGAAGCGGTGCGGGTGACGCTGGGCCCACGCGGGCGCACCGTGATCCTGGAGCGCGATTTCGGCCCACCGCAGATCGTCAATTCGGGGGTGATCGTGGCGCGCTCGGTCGAGCTTGAGGACCGCTTCGAGAACATGGGCGCACAGTTGCTGCGCGAAGTGGCCTCGCGCACCAGCGACATGGCCGGCGACGGCACCACCACCGCCACCGTGCTGGCCCACGCCATGATCCTGCAAGGCCTGCGCTACCTCTCGGGCGGCATGAACGCCATGGAACTCAAACGCGGCATGGAACAGGCCATCGACGCGGTGGTGGCCGAGCTCCGCAACATGGCCAGGCCCTGCGCCGACTCCCAGGAGATCGCCCACGTGGCCTCCATCTCGGCCAACAACGACCGCTCCATCGGCGAGCTGCTCGCCCAGGCCATCGACAAGGTCGGGCGCGAGGGCGCGATCTCGATCGAGGACGGCTCCGGCCTGAGCAGCGAGCTCGAAGCGGTGGAGGGCCTGCAGTTCGACCGCGGCTTTCTCTCCCCGTACTTCATCAACAACCCCGAGCGCCAGACCGCCCTGCTCGACGAGGTGCTGATCCTGCTGTGCGACAAGCGCCTGTCCTCCCTGAAAGACCTTTTGCCCCTGCTGGAAGAAGTGGTCAAGAGCGGCCAACCGCTGCTGGTGATCGCGGAAGACATCGACAGCGATGCACTGGCCACGCTGGTCATCAACACCATGCGCGGCACCCTCAAGACCTGCGCGGTGAAGGCGCCCGGCTTTGGCGATCGTCGCAAGGCCATGCTGCAGGACATCGCCGCGCTCACCGGGGGCACCGTGGTCAGCGATGAGGTCGGTCTGTCGCTGGCCAAACTCCAGCTCGCCGACCTGGGCCGGGCCAAGCGGGTGGAGGTGAGCAAGGATGAGACGACGCTCATTGGTGGCGCCGGCAACCCGCAGGCGATTGCCGAGCGCGTGGCCAACCTGCGCAAGGAACGCACGACCACCACCTCCGACTACGACCGCGAGAAGCTGGACGAGCGCATCGCCAAGCTCTCGGGGGGTGTGGCCCTGATCAAGGTGGGTGCGGCCACCGAGACCGAGCTGAAGGAACGCAAGATCCGCGTGGAAGACGCGTTGCACGCCACGCGCGCCGCGATTGAGGAAGGCGTGGTGCCCGGCGGAGGTGTGGCGCTGCTGCGGGCGCGTCGCGTGCTGCAGGCGCTGCGCGGACCCACGCTCGACCACGATTCGGGCATCCGGCTGGTCGAGCAGGCCTTGCAGGAGCCCCTGCGCTGCATCGCTGCCAACGCCGGCGTCGAGCCTTCGGTGGTGGTGCAGCGGGTGGACGATGCGACCGAGCGCAACCACGGCTACAACGCCGCCACGCTGGCCTACGGCGACATGCTTCAGATGGGGGTGATCGATCCCGCCAAGGTGACCCGCCTGGCCCTGCAGAACGCAGGCTCGATCGCAGCCCTGGTGCTGACCACCGACTGCATGATCGCCAACGCACCCAAGCCGCACGACCGCGGTGAGCCAGGTGGTGCCGATGCGGCCCTTCCCGACTTCTGAGCGCAAGTCGATTCAAGCCGCACCGTCTGTGCGCAACACGGGGTTCCATTGAGCACGCTCAATGCCGAAGGCGTGGTGCCCGCGCACACTGGGTTTGCCGATGCCCTTCTGGGTGAAGCCGGAACGCAGAGGCCAAGTGAGGAATCCCCTGAGGGGGAGTTTTCCTGGTGTGTTCCCACACCATGGAGGGATGAAGGCAACCTCAGACCGGCCAAACCCGAGAGGGCATTGCCGGGGACCTTCACCATGGCCCGCCATTCGAGAGGATGGCGGGCCATCTTGTTTCCGAACCTGGCGATGCAACAGAAAGGGTGAACATGAAAACCGATGCACAGCTCAAGAAGGACGTGGAAGCCGAACTCGAATGGGACCCTTCGATCAACGCCGCCGAGGTGGGTGTGGCGGTCAAGGACGGGGTGGTCACCTTGTCGGGCCACCTGGACACCTTCGTGGAGAAGTACGAGGTGGAGAAGGTGGTCCAGCGCGTGGCCGGCGTGCGTGCCGTGGCGGTGGAGATCGACGTCAAGCTGACCGCCGGCAGTGCGCGCAGCGACTCCGAGATCGCCCACGCGGTGGAGACGGCGTTCGCCTGGCACACCTCGGTGCCGGCCGACCGCGTCCAGGCCAAGGTGGAGAGAGGCTGGGTCACGCTCAGTGGTGAAGTCGACTGGGAGTACCAGCGCGCCGCTGCCGCCAACCTGGTGCGGCCCCTGGTCGGTGTGGTGGGCGTCAACAACGCCATCGCGCTCAAGCCGCGCACCACGCCGGGCAACATCAGCACCCGCATCCGCGACGCGCTTGCTCGCCAGGCCGAACGCGAGGCCAAGGGCATCGAGGTGCAGGTCAATGGCTCCACCGCGGTCCTGCGCGGCTCGGTGCATTCGCTGGCCGAGCGGGTGGCCGCGCAAGGCGCGGCCTGGTCGGCGCCAGGCATCACGCGGGTCGACAACGAGCTGCGGGTGAGCCCCTGAGGTCCGACCTGTGCAGCCTGTCCTCACCGACGAACCCGGAGAGCAACATGCGTGAAAAGATGCTGGCAGGCGACATTTGCAACCGCATCGTGGTGATCGCCGAGCGCGGCCTGTCGCTGGTGCAGGCTGCGCAGCTCATGCGCGAGCGGCACGTGGGCTGTCTGGTGGTGGTCGACGAAACCGCCGCGGGGCGTCTGGTGGTGGGCATGTTCACCGACCGCGACATCGTGACGGCGGTGGTGGCCAACGAACTCGACCCAACCGAGCTCACGGTGGGCGACGTGATGAGCAGAGAACTGATCAGCGTTCTGGAAGACGACTCGATCAAGGACATGCTGGTGACGATGCGGCGCAAGGGCATTCGCCGCCTGCCGGTGGTCAAGGCGCACGGGGTGCTGATCGGGCTGGTGACGCTGGACGACCTGCTCGCCGTGATGGCCGAGCAACTGCGCGAGATCGCGTCGGTGGTCGAGACAGAGTGCCTGCGGGAGCGGCGCGAGCGGGCGTGATTGAGTCGCTGCTGCCAACTGCGTCCCTGTTGCGTTCGCTCAATGGTGCCAGGGCAGTGTCGCTCCAACATCGTTCTGCGTCTGCACGCTGCCGCCTTGCCGCAGACCTGCCAGGCGATCCATTTCCACAGTTCAACAGGAGCAACACCATGAGCCAACTTCGCACCCTGGATCCGTTTGCACTCGATCCCATCGACGACACCTTTCGCTCGCTCATGCGTCCGTGGCGTTTCGAGATGCCGGAAGGCGCGCCCCGCATCAAGATCGATCTCTCCGAGCAGGACGGCAGCTACGCCGTCAAGGCGGAGATTCCCGGCGTGAAGAAGGACGACATCGACGTGCGCATTGATGGCAACGTGGTCACCATCAGCGCCGAGGTGAAGACGGAGAAGGAAGAAAAGGACAAGGGTGGGCGCATGTTGCGCCACGAACGCCAGGAGGGCTATGCCAGCCGCACCTTCACGCTGGCCTGCCCGGTGGATGAGGGCAAGGTCGAGGCCAACTACAAGGACGGCATCCTGGCGCTGACCCTGCCCAAGAAGGCCAACACCTCCAGCAAACGCATCGCGGTGCAGTGATGTCGGGCACCACGACACCACGCTGGATCGCGTTGACCGTGCTGCTGGCGCTGGCCGCCTCTGTGCAGGCCCAGTCCAGGAGTGACCCTGGTCGCTGGGACTACCAGAACAGCTGCGCCAGTTGCCACGGCGCCAGCGGACGGGGCGACGGCCCGGTGGTGCGTTACCTGGTGACGCCTCCGACCGACCTCTCAAGGCTGGCGCAGCGCAACGGCGGTGTGTTCCCGCGCGATCGGCTGGTCACGCTGATCGATGGTCGCGCATCCCCCGCGATCGGACCGCACGGTTCGCGCGAGATGCCTATCTGGGGCAACACCTACGTTGAACGCTTCACGCAGTCGGGTGGCAGCCCGCAACTGGCCGAAGACGCCGCGCTGCGGCGCATCCTGGACCTGGTCGACCACCTCGAACGTCTGCAGCGGTAGCGCTGCAAGCCGCGATACGGTGTGCCATGCCTTCCTGGATTTCACGAGCCTGGCTGTTCGCACCGTCTTTTGCCGTGAGGAGGTTCACCTCAGTGCCCGCCTTGCGCCGGCTGTCTGCCTGGGCGTGGTGGCCCTGCATTGCAGTCAGGGAACGCCATTGATTGGCACGGGGCTCGGTGCTGCCCGGTGATGTGGGTGCGCTGGTCCGGGTGCTCGCCGACTTACACATGTCCACGGTCCGCGCCAGATCGGTGCCCGGATCGAGCGAGAAGATCAACATGTGGCGTCCCAGCGCGCTTGCGACAGCGCGTGCACGAAAGTCTCCAGCGCGTTCGCCGGCAGGGCGTCGATGCCGGCGGCGGCGCTGCGTCCGCTGCCGCCGAAGCGCTGGCACAAGGCATGTGCGCCAAATGGCGATGCCCTTGGCGCACGCACGCTCACCGAGAAGCCGCCATCGCGCCGCTCGGTGGCCACCGCCTGGGCTTGTGCAGGGTGCACGGCGGCCAGGGCGTTGGCCAGGAAGCCCGAGACACGTCGGCTCCACGGCGCGGCGGGCAACACCAACACCCGGGCTTGTGCACTGTCCCAGTGAGGCTTGACGCTCATCGCCACGCGGAAGTCGCGCCGCCGGCAGGCCTCGATGTCGTGGATCACCGGCTCGTCGCGCAGCAGCGTCCACGGTGAGGCGTGGCGCGCCAGGCGTTCGTACAAATCCGCCGGTGCGATGCACACATCCGATGGGTCTTCGCCGTAGGCGTTGTAGTTGATGGCCAGGCCCAGGCGCCGCAGCAAGGCGCGGTGCAGCGTGTCCAGCCCCGAGGCTGCCCCGAGCTGGTCGGCCACGGCGGTGAGCTCATCGCCATAGGCACCCACCAGGGCCCACGCGCGGTAGCGTCCGCCCAGGTGCCGGTCCATCAGCAGACTGGTGCAGACGGTGCTGCTGAAATCCAGATGGGCCTGAAGGCCTTCGTGCACCGGCACATCACCGCTCCAGTGGTGATCGAACCAGCGCACATGTGCGCCACTGTCCAGCAGGCGGTCCAGGGCCGCGCGGTTGCGCTGCATCGACAGGTCGCACACCAGCACCTCGCTGGCGCCGGTGCTGGGCACGCGCTGCAGCAGCGCGATGTCGCGCTTGAGTCCGGTGATCAAGCGGGCTGCCGACGGGTCGTGTAGCCGCCATTGCCGCACCGCGCACAGGCCATCGGCATCGCCGTTACAGACATCGAAGCGCTCAACGGGAAGGCCTTGCAGCACGGCTTCAATCCGGCCCGCCCGGCCAGGGCATCCCGTCCTGGTGGCAGGCCGAGCGCGCGCGTTGCGCTGCGCGGGCGCGATCCGCTCGCATGTTCAGGGTTCCTCCAGGTGGGGTGGTGACCCGCCTTCGGCTGGCTCACCCGTCTCGGGGTCCAGCCAGGTGGCCAGGCCGATTTGTTCCTCGACCTGCGCAAGCGACTCGTCGGCTTGCAGTTCCTGCGTGCCCGTGTTCATGTCGATGCGGGCAGCCTCCACTGTGGCAAACGGGCCAAACTCCTGGTGACCGTCCGGCGCGCGCCAATAGACGCCATCGGGACGAAGGAGGAAGGGCGTTTCGAGCGCTTCGACCAGAGCCCTCGTGCGCCGCAGCGGCGGTGGTGGTTGGCGCCGGCGCAACTTCATGGTCTTCTCAGGCTTCTTCAGCCGGGGCACACAGCTTGGCCTTGAAATCGGGCCAGGGCATGGCCCCGGTGCGGGCCTTGCCGTGGCTGCGCACCAGCAAGGCGGCGCGGGTCAGAAGTACAAAGGTGGGCATGGTGGAATTTCCCGTTGCGTGACAGCATGGCCGCTACTCTACGGATCGCGACGCCTCGCCACTTGAGCATGCTCAACGCCGGCGCATCGGGCCGTCGGCCGGTGTTCAGTGCGACATCAACACCGGCAGCGTCATCGACCCCAGGACGGTGCGTGTCACGCCCCCCATCACCCACTCGCGCGCGCGTCCATGCCCGTAGCAGCCCATCACGAGCAGGTCCGCCCCCACATCGGTTGCCATCGACAGCAGGTGGTTGCCGGCGTCGCCTTGTTCCGGGCCGCCGTTGTGGCTCGTGGCGCTGACGCCCTGGGCTTTCAGGTACCGCTGCAACGAGTCCAGGGACATGCCGGCGTCTTCACCATAAGACACCACGTGCACCTCATTCGCGCGCTGCAGCCAGGGCAGGGCCGCCGAAACCGCCCGTGCCGCCTCCCGTGTTTCCTTCCAGGCCACCAGGACGCTCTGCCCGATGGAGCCGAAGGTGCCGGCGTAGGGCAGGATCAGGGCCGGTCGAGCACTCTCGATCAGCACGCTGGGCAGAAAGTCCGAGGGCAGCTCCACGGCGGCAGGATCGGCCGCATTGCGTTGACCCAGGACCATCAGGTCGGCATACAGGGAGCGACGCGCGAAGCCCCATGGCCCCTGGGCCAGGGGCTCGGCCCACTGAAGCCGGGTGGAGCCGCCAGCGGCCTGCAGGAAGCTGCTGTGAATCCGGGCAAGCGCGTCCTTGTCCTGCTCCTGCATCAGCGCCATGGCCGCGGCCGCGCCCTCCATCGCAAACGGGTAGCGCACCAAGGCGGTGAGCAGACAGGGCTGGCCGATGACCTCGGCCTCGAAATCGTCGGCCAGGCGACGCGCTGCCTTGACGCGCTCGGCCGTGCGCGCGGAGCTGTCGAGGTGCAGCAGGATGGATTTGGGCGTCTGCATGGGCACTCCTCTGGATGTGGGTTGAAGTCCGATGGAAATTACGCCTCTTCGATTGAAATGCGTTGCGCAGCGTCAATGCGCCTGACCCTGAATGGCACCGCCGGCGCGACATGTATTGAGCAAACGCAAGCGCCATGGTCATGCAGCCGCCTAGTCTTGTGCCTTCACGCCCTTGCGCGAAGCATCTCCATCGCGAGCATGAACCCTCCCACCTCGACCCCTTTCACCGCTGCGGCGTCGAGCTGGTGGCTGGGCCCTGAACCGCCAGCCACCACAGGTCTGTCGCAGGCGCAGGCCCGGGAGGCACTGGCGCGCTTCGGCCCCAACGTGCTGGAGATCCGCCAGGACAAAGCGGTCGTGCTGCAGTTCGCTGCGCGCTTTCGCAACCCGCTGGTGCTCACGCTCCTGGTGGCCAGCGCGGTCTCTGCCGCCACCGGTGATGTGATGAATTTCGTGATCATCATGGCGATGGTGCTGTTGAGCGTGGCACTGGACTTCGTGCTGGAACACCGCGCCACCCGGGCGGTGGAACAGCTGAGCGCATCGGTGGCGCTTCGCGCCACGGTTGTGCGCGATGGCCAGCCACAGGTCATTCCGGTCGCTGCGCTCGTGCCGGGCGATGTGGTGCTGCTGTCGGCTGGCGACCGGGTGCCCGCCGACGGCCGCCTCGTCGTTGCACTCGACTTCTTCGTCAACCAGGGACTGCTCACGGGGGAGTCCTACCCCGTGGAGAAGCGCCCTGGCGTGCTGGGCGCGGACGCCACCGAACTGCAGCAGGCCCTGAATGCGGCGTTCATGGGCAGCACCGTGGTCAGTGGCAGTGCGAGCCTGTGTGTCGTGGCCACCGGGGCCTCGACCGCCCTGGGCGAGGTGGCACACAGCATCCTGGTCGATCCAGCCGCGACCGCCTTCGAGCACGGCATGCACCGGTTTGGCCTGCTGCTCACGCGCATCACCCTGCTGCTGGTGCTGTTCGTCATGCTGGTCAACCTGACCCTTCACCGACCGCTGCTGGACTCGTTCCTGTTCGCCGTGGCACTCGCGGTGGGACTCACGCCGGAGCTGCTGCCCATGGTGGTTTCGGTGACGCTGTCGCGCGGCGCGATGCGCATGGCCCGCCGGCGAGTGATCGTGAAGCGGATGGTCGCGATCCACGACCTGGGCGCCATGGACGTGCTGTGCACCGACAAGACCGGCACGTTGACCGAAGCCACCATCAGCCTGGCGCGCTGCGTGGACGCGCAAGGCCAGGACAGCACCCGCGTGCTGATGCTGGCCTACCTCAACAGCGTCTTTGAAAGTGGGCTCAAGAGCCCGTTGGACAGCGCCATCCTGGCCCGCCATGACGTGGATGTGACCGGTTGGCGCAAGGTTGACGAGGTGCCGTTCGACTTTGAGCGGCGGCGGGTTTCGGTGCTGGTCGATCGGGGCGATGCGCGATGGCTGGTGGTCAAGGGGGCACCCGACGATGTGCTGGCACTGTGCAGCCGCCATGAGCAGGGCGCGACAGACGCACCGGTCTCACTGGACGCGCTCACGCGGCAGACCCTGCGCGAGCGCTGCCACGGCCTGGAGCGCGAGGGCCTGCGCGTGCTCGGCGTGGCCTGGCGTGCGGTGCCCCCCGACCACGCGCATGCCGATGTCCGCGACGAGCGCGACCTGGTGTTCGCGGGTTTCGCTGCCTTCATCGATCCGCCCAGACCCGGTGCTGGCGCTGCGCTGGCCGCGCTGGCCCGCAGCGGCGTGGCGGTCAAGATCGTCAGTGGTGACAGTGAGCTGGTCACCCAGCACCTGTGTTCGCTGCTGAAGCTGCCGGTCAAGGGCGTGCTGACGGGGCAGGAGATCGCCCACATGGACGAGGCTGCCTTGCGGGCCAGGGTCGGGCGCACGACGCTGTTCTGCCGCGTCAATCCAACCCAGAAGAACCGCATCATCCTGGCGCTCAAGGCGCGTGGGCATGTGGTTGGTTACCTGGGGGACGGCGTCAACGACGCGCCACCCCTGCACTCCGCCGACGTGGGCATCACGGTGGACTCGGCGGTCGACGTGGCGCGCGAGGTTGCCGACATGGTGATGCTGGACCACGACCTCGCGGTCTTGCACGATGGTGTTCTCGAAGGCCGGCGCACCTTCGGCAACGTCATGAAGTACATCATGATGGGCACCAGCTCCAATGTCGGGAACATGGTCAGCATGGCGGGCGCCTCGCTGTTCCTGCCCTTTCTGCCCATGTTGCCGACACAGATCCTGCTCAACAACGTGCTGTACGACCTGTCGCAATCGGCCCTCCCGCTGGACCGGGTTGACGCCAGCGACCTGCGCCGCCCACGCGCCCTGGACATGGTCTTCATCCAGCGCTACATGTGGCTGTTCGGCCTGATCAGCTCCGCCTTTGATGCGCTGACTTTCTGGATCCTGCTGCGGGTGCTGCACGCGAACGAGCGGCTGTTTCACACCGGCTGGTTCATCGAGTCGCTGGTGACCCAGGTGCTGGTGGTCTTCGTCATCCGCACCCGGGGCAGGCCCTGGGCCAGTCGACCCAGCGCGGTTCTGGTCGCTGTGTCGCTGGGAGTCGTGCTGGTCGCACTGGCGCTGCCCTTCACGCCACTGAGCGCGCTGTTCCAGCTGGAGCCACCGCCACCGGTCTTTTTTGCCTGGCTGGCGGGCCTGGTGCTGGCTTACCTGGCGCTGGCCGAAGGCGGCAAGCGATTCTTCCATGCCCGCCTGGCACCACGCGGTCTGCGCGCTCGCAGGGCGGCGCGTTCCGGGGCAGACGGATGATGCGCGCCATGGTTCTGCACGGTGCTGGTCAGGCGCTGCGACTGGAAACCCGACCGCTGCCGGAGCCAGGCCCGGGCGAGGTTCGCCTGCGGGTCGAGGCGTGCGCGGTGTGCCGGACCGATCTGCATGTGGTGGACGGTGAACTCCCGGCACCCCGTCTGCCCTGGGTGCCGGGTCACGAGATCGTCGGCGTGGTGGAGGCTCTGGGCCCGGACGTGGGCACGCCGCGGTGCTCGGGCTCTACGGGCTTGGCGCGGCCGCGCACCTGGTCGCTCAGGTCGCGCAACACCAGGGCCGGCAGGTGCACGCCTTCACGCGCCCTGGCGATGTGCCGGCCCAGATGTTCGCGCGTGCGCTGGGCGTGGCCTGGGCCGGCGGGTCGGACGAGTTGCCGCCGACTCCGCTGGACGCCGCGATCATCTTTGCGCCGGTGGGCTCCCTGGTGCCGCTTGCACTGCGCGCCGTGCGCAAGGGCGGACGTGGCGTGTGCGGTGGCATCCACATGAGCGACATCCCGGGTTTCCCGTACCGGTTGCTTTGGCAGGAACGCCAGTTGCTCTCGGTGGCCAACCTCACGCGGGCCGATGCCACCGAATTCCTGAGCTTCGCGGCCGCCGTGCCATTGCGCGTCGAAACCACCACCTACCCGCTCGAACAGGCCAACGAAGCATTGAATGACCTTCGCTCCGGTCGGCTGCAAGGTGCGGCGGTCCTGGTGATGTGAGCCAGGGCCGAGGTCTGGACGCCGAACGCTGTCGCTGTGGAGGATGAAACCTGCCCATCGGCGTTCGCATTGAGTGCACTCAATTCGCGGCACGCCAGTGTCACTAGGCTGGACACCTTCCCATGGCTGTGGTCACACAGCAGCGGTCCAGGTCCAACAGACAGTCACAGGAGTACAGGCATGAAGCAGACCACAGGCAGTGCGGTGCGCACGCGAGCGGTGGCCAAGCGGCCGCCGATGGCGGTGATGGCGAAGGGCGATGGCCATGCGCGTGCGGACGGGCCCGGGTTTGAGCCCTCACGCGAAGGGCGCATCCACGAAGCGGCCTATGCGCTCTACGAGGCGCGTGGCTGCGTGCATGGTCACGACGTCGACGACTGGCTGGCGGCCGAGGCTGCGGTGGCACGTGAGGCCTCCGGGGCCATCGCCGGGTGCTCTGCCCTGGATCACTGACGGCGGCCACGGCGCCGCATTTCAGCCCCGAACGGCCCAGTCCAGCGCGGCTTTGCCGCCCGCGGCCGAGGCCGTGCTCACCAGCGTGCCCCAGGCCATGTCGATCAGGGAGAGCTTCCACGGCCAGTCCTTGAGCGTGGCCCAGTTGGTCAGGTCGTAGGTGGCGTAGGTGAAGAAGCCGAACAGCGCGGCCAGGGTCAGCGTGGTGGTCCAGCCGTGGGGGCCGCTGTGCGGCGCCACGGCAAAAATCACCAGGCCCAGCGCGAACAGCAGGTAGAACACCACGGCCACCGGCACGTTGGGCGCGGCGGCCATGAGGTGGCCGATGCCCTGCTGGTACATGGGCTTGGCGATCACGCCCAGCCACACGAGATCAAGCGCGACCATCACCACGGCGGTGCCGCCGTAAGCGGCGAGGTATTTGTTCATCGGTGCTTTCAGCGTTGCTCAGGGTTTTGGGCTCACGCGCCAGATCACATTGCCCACGTCGTCGGCCACCAGCAGCGCGCCGCGCGTGTCCACCGCAACGCCCACGGGACGGCCCAGCGCTTCACCCTGCTCGCTCAGGAAACCGGTGAGCACGTCGACCGGCTGGCCCGCTGGCTGGCTGCCCTGGAACGGCACGAAGACCACCTTGTAGCCGCTGTGCGGGCGGCGGTTCCACGAGCCGTGCTGGCCGATGAACATGCCGCTGGCAAAGGGTGCGCCCAGCGCGTTGCCGGCCGACGATGCCAGACCCAATGACGCGGTGTGTGGACCGAGCGCGTAGTCGGGCTTGATAGCCGTGGCCACCAGGTCCGGACGCGCAGGCTTCACCCGCACGTCCACCGTCTGGCCGTAATAGCTCCAGGGCCAGCCATAGAAGCCACCGTCCTTCACCGAGGTCAGGTAGTCGGGCACGAGGTCGCTGCCGAGTTCGTCGCGCTCGTTGACCACGGTCCACAGCGTTTTGCCCGATGCGTCCCAGGCCATGCCCACCGGGTTGCGCAGGCCAGAGGCGAAGACGCGGTGCGCGCCGGTCTTCAGGTCCACCGCCCAGATCGCGGCCCGGCCCACCTCGGCTTGCATGCCGCGTTCGCCCACATTGCTGTTGGAGCCCACGCTCACGTAGAGCGTGTTGCCATCGGTGCTGGCAAGCAGGTTCTTGGTCCAGTGGTGGTTCACGCCTGCGGGCAGCTTCACGAGTTCGGTGGCGGGCGCGGTGATGGTGGCGTCGCCCGTGCGGTAGGGGTAGCTCACCACCGCGTCGGCGTTGGCCACATACAGGCGCTCACCCACCAGGGCCATGCCGAAGGGTGAGCGCAGATCGCGCAACAGCACCGAGCGGGTCTCGGCCACGCCGTCGCCGTTGGCGTCGCGCAGCAGGGTGATGCGGTTGGCGCTGGGCACGCCCGCACCGGCGCGCTGCATCACCTGGCCGGCAATCCAGTCCATCAGGCCGGTGCTGCCGGCGGGCTTGGGCGGTGCATTGCTCTCGGCCACCAGCACGTCGCCGTTGGGCAGCACCAGCAGCCAGCGCGGGTGGTCCAGGCCCGCGGCGAACGCCACCACGCCCAGGCCCGCAGCGGGCACCGGGGTGGCGCCGGTGGGCCAGCCCTTGGCCGGCGCGATGTTGACCGTGGGAATCAGGGTGGTGGTGGGTTCGGGCAGGGTGGGGGCGGGGCCCGTGCCTTGGGCCACGGTGAGCCTGGCCGATTCGGCGCAGGCGCCCAGCAGGAGCAGCGAGGCCACCGCCGCAGCCAGCCACGCGTGGCGGTGGCCCGCGCCGGGGGCGCGAGCCCGCCGCAGGAAAAGGGTGTGTCGGGGGGCTTGGGTCATGCGCGCAGCCTAAGCCGGGTGGCGCCGCATGTCCATGCAAAAACCCCTGGCGCCACTGGCCTGGAGCGCCTATGTGGGCTAGCGCACGGACGGACGATCCGGGGGTGCGTAGGTTCAGGTTGGCGTGTCCGCTCCCGGCCGCGCCGCAACCAGCAAAGACCCGATGTCCGAGAACAGAACTGCCCCGACCCACCCGCCCGCCGGCACCGGCGAACAGTCCGAGGCGGGCCGCCGCAGTGCCCTGCTCAAGGCCGGTGCGCTGCAAAACGCCATCCTCAACAGCGCCAACTTCTCCATCATCGCGACCGACGAGGAGGGCATCATCCAGATCTTCAACGTGGGTGCCGAGCACATGCTGGGCTACCGCGCCGAGGAGGTGGTCAACCGCATCAGCCCGAGCGACATCCACGATCCGATGGAGGTGACGGCCCGCGCGGTGGCGCTCAGCGCCGAACTGGAAACGACTATTGCTCCGGGTTTTGAAGCGCTGGCGTTCAAGGCTTCGCGCGGCATCGAGGACATCTATGAGCTCACCTATATCCGCAAGGATGGCAGCCGTTTTCCGGCCATCGTGTCGATCACCGCGCTGCGGGACGACGCGGCCAACCTGATCGGCTACCTGCTGATCGCCACCGACAACTCCGCGCGCAAGCGGGTTGAGGTGCAGCTCAACGAGGCGGTGGCCGCCGCGGAAAAGGCCAACCTGGCCAAATCCGATTTCCTCTCCAGCATGAGCCATGAATTGCGCACGCCGCTCAACGCCATCCTGGGTTTTGCGCAGCTGGTGGAGTCGGGCACGCCCGCGCTCACACCCACGCAGAAACGCAGCATCGACCAGATCCTCAAGGCCGGCTGGTATTTGCTGGACCTGATCAACGAAATCCTCGACCTCGCACTCATCGAGTCGGGCAAGCTGTCGTTGTCGGTGGAGCCGGTCTCGCTGCAAGAGGTGTTGATGGAATGCCGCTCCATGGTGGAGTCGCAGGCCCGTCAGCGCAGCATCGGCATGGCCTTCCCGCGCCTGCCGGCGCACAGCTATGTCAAAGCCGACCGCACGCGCCTCAAGCAGGTGTTGATCAATTTGCTGTTCAACGCCATCAAGTACAACCAGCCGTCCGGCCATGTGTCGGTGGAATGCGCGGAAGCTTCGCCCGGCACCTTGCGCATCAGCGTTCGCGACACCGGCGCGGGCCTGACGCCCGAGCAGGTGAGCCAGCTGTTCCAGCCGTTCAACCGCCTGGGCCAGGAGGGCGGACGAGAAGAGGGCACCGGCATCGGCCTGGTGGTCACCCAGCGGCTGATGCACCTCATGGGCGGTGAGATCGGAGCCGACAGCCTGCGCGGTGTGGGCAGCGTGTTCTGGGTCGAGATGGCGCTGGCCACCGCACCGGGCCTGGCGCTGGAGATCAGCGCAGAGGAACCGCTTCCCCAGGCCGTGGATGGCGCGGCGATGCAGACCGTGCTGTACGTGGAAGACAACCCGGCCAACCTGGAGCTGGTGGAGCAGATTCTGGCGCGCCGCGCCAACCTGCGCCTGCTGGGCGCGGCCGACGCCAGCCTGGGCATCGAGTTCGCCCGGGTCTACAAACCCAGCGTTATCCTCATGGACATCAACCTGCCCGGCATCAGCGGCACCGAGGCCATGATGCTTCTGCGCAAGGACCCCGTCACCGCCCACATTCCCATCATTGCGCTGAGCGCCAACGCCGTGCCGCGCGACATCCAGCGCGGACTGGAGGCTGGCTTCTTCAACTACATCACCAAGCCCATCAAGGTCAACCAGCTCATGGACGCGATCGACGCCGCCCTGGCGGTGACCAACCAGGCACAGGGCACCACCGCGCACGACATCACATGACCATCACAGCCCAAGACATCCTCCAAGCCCGCATCCTGATCGTTGACGATCAGGAGTCCAACGTGATGCTGCTTGAGGAAATGCTCAAGAGCGCCGGCTACACCCACGTGGTCTCCACCATGGACCCCGCCGCCGTGACCGGCATGCACCGCCGCACACCGTTTGACCTCATCCTGCTCGACCTGCAAATGCCGGTGATGGACGGCTTTCAGGTGATGGAGGGGCTCAAGGCCAACGCGATCGATGACTACATCCCGGTGCTGGTGATCACGGCCCAGCCGGGCCACAAGCTGCGTGCCCTGCAGTCGGGCGCCAAGGATTTCGTGAGCAAGCCCTTCGACATGCTCGAAGTCAGGACCCGCATCCACAACCTGCTGGAAGTGCGGCTGCTCCACCAGCGCCTGGCCAACCTGAACCACGCCCTGGAACTGCAGGTGCGGGAACGCACCGCCGAGTTGCGCGAGAGCGAGGCGCGCTACCGCGCGCTCACCGAACTGGCCACCGACTGGTACTGGGAGCAGGACAGCGAAGGCCGGTTCACCAAAGTCTCGGGCCCGGTGCTGGAAATGCTGGGCATGCGCGTGGACCCGCTGGTGGACGAACCGACAACCGTCCCGGCCGATGGCTGGGACCCGATCCAGCGCGCAGCCCTGCAGGCCCGCATTTCGGCGCGCACGCCGTTCCTCGATGTGCTGCTGCAGCACAACCAGTCCGACGGCACGGCGCGGCGTTACCGCGTCAGCGGCACGCCGATGTTCGATGGCAGCTGCAACTTCATCGGGTACCGCGGCTTCGGGGTCGAGATCCTCCCTTGAGTCCAGAGGGGATGGGCCCCATCGAATATCCTGCGCCTTGTTCGACGCAACCTGGACAAGGCACCAAGGCATGACTTTCAACTGGACCAATCCCTATCCCACCGTGCGCAGCCCCGTGATGGCGCGCAACGTCGTTTCCACTTCGCATCCACTGGCCTCATCCGCCGGCCTGCGCATGTTGCACAAGGGTGGCAACGCGGTGGACGCGGCCATCGCCGCTGCGGCGGCGCTCACCATCGTCGAGCCCATCTCCAACGGCCTGGGCAGCGACAACTTCGCGATCCTGTGGGACGGCGAGAAGCTGCACGGCCTCAACTCGTCTGGTGTGGCACCGGCCACCTGGAACACCGACTACTTCGCGCGCCGCCACGGCGGCGAGATGCCCCAGCGCGGCTGGGATTCGGTCACGACACCGGGCGCGGTGGCGGGCTGGGTGGCCTTGTCCGAACGGTTCGGCAAACTGCCGTTTGCCGACCTGCTGGAGCCCGCCATCGAGCTGGCCGAGCGCGGCCACGGCGTGGGCTGCATCACCGCCGACAAGTGGGCGCGTCAGGTGCCCATCCTGAAAAACCAGCCGGGCTTTGCCGAGGCCTTCATGCCGCGCGGCCGCGCCCCCACCGCGGGCGAACGTTTCACCTTCAAGGCTGCGGGCGCCACGCTGCGCAAGATCGCCGACACGCGCGGCGAGGCCTACTACCGAGGCGACATCGCCGAGGCGCTGGTGGCCCACGCGGCTGCGAACGGGGGCAGCATGACCCTGGCCGACCTGGATGCCTACCGCCCCGAGTGGGTGACGCCGATCCAGAAAGACTTTGCCGGCCACACCATGCACGAGATCCCACCCAACGGCCAAGGCATCGCGGCGCTCATGGCGCTCGGCATGTTGGAGCACCTCGACATTGCCCGCCTGCCGGTGGACAGCATCGAATCGCAGCACCTGCAGATCGAGGCCATCAAGCTGGCCTTTGCCGACACCTACCGCTGGGTGGCCGACGCCAGCCACATGCGCGAGGTGAGCGCAGCCGATCTGCTGAGCGACGCGTACCTCGCCGAGCGCGCGCGGCTCATCCAGCCCGGCAAAGCTGGCGACTTCGCACACGGCACACCGCCGCGCGGCGGCACCGTGTACCTGACTGCGGCCGACGAGAGCGGACAGATGATCAGCCTGATCCAGTCCAACTACATGGGCTTTGGCAGCGGTGTGGTGGTGCCCTCGGTGGGAGTGAGCCTGCAGAACCGGGGCTTTGGTTTCACCCTGGCCGAGGGCCACCCCAACCAGGTGGCCGGCGGCAAGCGGCCGTTCCACACCATCATCCCGGGCTTCGTCACCAAAGACGGCCGCCCGCAGATGAGCTTTGGCGTGATGGGCGGCAACATGCAGCCGCAGGGCCATGTGCAGACGCTGGTGCGCATGCTCGCGCACCGGCAGCAGCCGCAAGCCGCGTGCGACGCGCCGCGCTGGAAAGTGGGCGCCGGCATGAATGTGGACTTCGAGCCCACCATGGCGCCCGGGCTGTTGCAGGGGCTGAAAAACCTGGGGCACCGCTTCGAGCCCGCCGCCGACGCCTACATGGACTTCGGCAGCGGCCAGTTCATCTGGCGCCTCGGTGACGACATGGAAGAGGGCTATGTGGCCGCGAGCGATTCGCGCCGTGACGGTCAGGCAGTTGGCTTCTGATGGAGCGTCCCCTGTTCAACGCGGCATCGGCGTTGCGGTTTGTGGTCAATGGTCAGGCGGGTCAGGGCGACGCCGACGCCACACGCGAGGTGATCGAGGGCGCGCTGCGCGAATCCGGGCGCACCGGCACCGTGCTGTTCGCATCACCGGGCGAGCTGGCGGGTGTGGCGCGCAAGGCCGCCGCGCTGGCCCTGGCCGAGGCTTCGGCGGTGGTCGCGGTCGGGGGTGACGGGACCATCAACACCGTGGCGCAGGCCGCCCACGCCGCCGGCTGTGCCATGGGTGTGATTCCCAAAGGGACGTTCAACTACTTCGCGCGCGAACACGGCGCGCCCACCGAGACCGTGGAGGCGCTGCGCTGGCTGCTCGATGCACGGCCCGAGCCGGTGCAGGTCTCGGCGATCAACGAGCAGGTGTTCCTGGTCAACACCAGCCTGGGTCTGTACCCCGACCTGCTGCAGGACCGCGAAACGTGGAAAGGGCGCTTTGGCCGCAGCCGCCTCGTGGCGTTTGGTGCCGGCATGGCCACGCTGCTGCGTGCGCAGCGCCGGCTCAGGCTGGCAATCGAATGGGAGCAGCAGGTGCGTGACGTGCGCACGCTCACGCTGTTCGTGGGCAACAACCGGCTGCAACTGGAACAGCTCGGTCTGAGCGACGCGGGTGGGCGGTCCGAAGGCAGCAACGAGGGCGCGGTCGCCGACGGACACATCACCGCCGTCATCCTCAAGCCCGTCGGCACCCTGGCCATGGTGGGTCTCATGCTGCGCGGTGCACTGGGCCAGCTGGGCGAGGCCAGCGGCATCGAGCGCTTCGTGTGCCGCGGCCTGGTGGTCCAGCCCGCACGGCTGCTGGGTCGGCGCAAGGTGAAGGTGGCTTTCGACGGGGAGGTCGGCTGGATGCGTTCGCCACTGACCATCCGTGTGCTGCCTCAGCCGTTGTGGCTGCTCAAGCAAGCTCAGGCATGAGTGTTCTTCTGCAGGTCTCCGACCCGCACTTCGGCACCGAACGAGCGTCTGTGGTCGAAGCGCTGGTGGCGCTGGCCGCGCAGGCACGCCCCGATCTCGTGGTGCTCTCGGGTGACATCACCCAGCGCGCCCGCGTCGATCAGTTTCGCGATGCGCGCGCCGTGATGGACCGGCTCGGTGCGCCGCTGCTCGCGCTGCCCGGCAACCACGACATCGCGCTGTTCGATCTCTGGAGCCGCGTCGTGCGGCCCCATGCGCGCTACAGCGCGGCCTTCGGTGCCGACCTCGCCCCCGTGTTTGCCTCACACGAGCTGCTGGTGGTGGGCGTGAACACCACCCGCGCGTGGCGCCACAAAGACGGCGAGGTATCCGGCGCGCAGATCGAGGCGGTGGCCGAGCGCCTGCGCAAGGCCACGCCTGGGCAGTTGCGTGTGGTCGTGGTGCACCAGCCCATTGACGTGATGCGCGCCGAGGATGTGCCCGACCGCCTGCACAACCACCGTGCCGCCCAACTGGCCTGGGCCGAGGCCGGCGCCGATCTCGTGATGGGCGGCCACATCCACCTGCCCTATGTGATGCCGCTGCCGGGGCTGCCGCGTCCGGTGTGGGCGGTGCAGGCCGGCACGGCGGTTTCCAGCCGCGTGCGCAGCGGCGTGCCCAACTCGGTGAACCTGGTTCGGTGGGCTGCGGCCACCGGCTGCGTGGTGGAGCAATGGGATTTTTCAGCGGCCGTGGGTGCCTTCGTGTGCGCGGTGAGCACACCCATCGCGCCGCAGCGCGCTGCGCCTCAGTAGTGCGGTGGCAGTTCGTCGCGCGGGTCGCGCGGCGCCGCTGACACGCCGTCGTCGCTGCCGCGCTGGCGCTGGCGGCTCACTTCGCGCAGCAGCAGGTCGATCTGCTCCTGCTGCCGGGCCACCAGCTGGTTCAGGGTGTCGAGCAAATCGTCGGCGTAGCTGACCTTGATCTCCAGATCGGTCAGGCGCTGCTCGGTGTCGTTGGGGTGGTTGCTGGGTTCGGTCATGGTGCTATTGGACCGCATCCGCCCTGGCGAAAAAAACCCGCGCCGGCAAGACGTGGTCTTGCTTGCAGCGCGGGGAAGGGGGGATCTCTTCAGCGTTCGGAGGTCAGGCGATCAGGTGCGCGGTTCGCCGTCGCCATTGACCAGGATGGTGCGACCGGGTGGCGAGGTCATCTGCACGCGGTGGCCGACACTGCGGAAGGTGTAGGTCACGTCCCAGTAGTCGGGCTGGGCCGAGCGGGCCGACGTCGGGGTGCAGCGCTGCACTTCCTGTGTCTGCGGCTGGCCGCCGTATCCGCTGCGACCCACGTTGGAGCCCACGGCCGCGCCGGCCACGGCGCCGCCCACGGTGGCGATGTCGCGACCGCTGCCGTTGCCGATCTGGTGGCCCAGGATGCCGCCGATCAGCGCGCCGGCGATGGCGCCGGGCACGTTGCGCTGGGGCTGCTGCACCACTTCTTCGCGCTCGATCCAGCAGCGCTGGCCGCTGTTGGGGCCAACCACGGCGCGCACCGAGGTCACTTCGGCTTCGTACAGGCGCTCCTGGTTGCGGCGGCGGTAGTCGCGGCGGTCGGGCTGTTGCTGGGCTTGTGGGTATTGGCCGGGGTACTGATAGACCGGCTGGGGTGCTTGTGACACCGGCTGTTCGTAAACCGGATAAGGTGCGGCGCAGCCGGCCAGGCCCACCACTGCCAAGGTGGCCAGGGCCGTGAGGCGCAGCAGGGGAGATGAGCGCTGGTTCGTGTGTTTCATGGTGTGTTCCTGGGGAGGGCAGCCGGGTGGCGGGAGGCCGTTGCTGGTGGCCCGTGGGTTGAAGGATGTTGGATCGTGAGGCCGCCGTCTGTGCGTTGTGCCACTTGCGCGGTATCTGGTGGGTAAAGAAGGGCCAACAATTGTGTGCGGTCGTGTATCAGCGGCGTTGCTGGACAGCGCATCGCAAAGCGCCCCTCACCAAAGTCAGGACGCGCGAGCGGATCTGTGCCATGCTTGAGCCGGATCACCGGTGTGCGCAGCTGTGCACATGCCATTCGGTCCCAGCCTAGGAATCCTCTTGAACCCACCCGATCCGCGCCAGAACCAATTGCTGGAGCAGTTGCCCGACGCCGAGTGGTCGCGCTGGTTGCCTCAGCTGGAGCGGATCGATCTGCCCTTGGGCAAGGTGCTCTACGAGTCCGGCGCACCCATCAACCACGTTTACTTTCCCACCAGCGCCATCGTCTCCCTGCTCTATGTGCTGGAAAACGGTTCCTCCGCAGAAATAGCGGTGGTGGGCTTCGAGGGGGTGGTCGGCGTGTCCGCCTTCATGACCGGCGGTTCCATGCCGAGTCGGGCGGTGGTTCAGAGTGCCGGCCAGGGCTACCGCCTGCGCGCCGACGTCATCAAGTCCGAGTGCGAGCGCTCGGGCCTGGTGCTGCGCCTGATGATGCGCTACACCCAGGCGCTCATGGCACAGATGAGCCAGACGGCCGTGTGCAACCGTCACCATTCGCTGGACCAGCAGCTCTGCCGCTGGCTGTTGCGCAGCCTGGACCGCCTGCGCGGCAACGATCTTGTGATGACGCAGGAGCTGATCGCCAACATGCTGGGCGTGCGCCGCGAAGGGGTGACCGAAGCGGCGCTCAAGCTGCAGGCCGCCGGTCTCATCCGCTATGCGCGCGGCCACATTTCGGTGCTGGACCGCCCGGGGCTGGAGCACCGCACCTGCGAGTGCTACCGGGCGGTGAAAAAGGAATACGACCGCCTGCTGCCCGCGCGCGAGGCAAGCTGAGGTCATTCAAGCATTCGGCTTGGCCTGGCGTCGCCTTGTCCTTTGCCGGCCGTCGGCGTAGCATCCTTGTCGCCATCGCCCACCACAGCCCTGCTGCGCTCGAGATGACCTGAGGCGACGCCGTCGGGGGCAGCGCTGCCTCTGTGATCCATCCCCCGTGAACAACACAGGAGAACAAGATGGTCACCTACATCGGTATGTTGAGCTTCACGGACAAGGGCATTCAGAACGTCAAGGACACCACCAGGCGGGCCGCCGCCGCGAAGGAGGCCGGCAAGAAAATCGGCGTGAACATGCGCGATATTTTCTGGACCATGGGTGACTGTGATCTGGTCTGTGTGCTGGAGGCCGAGGATGAGCACGCGTTGACCGCGTTCAACCTCGCCATCGCCATGCAGGGCAATGTTCGCTCGCGCTCCATGCGCGCCTTCCCTGCCGGGGACATGGACAAGATCCTGGCCAAACTGCCTTGACGCGACGCCCGGTTGCGCGCACCGCTCAGGCCGGTGCGAGTGCCGCGTTCCAGGTCGCCACGGCCGCGTCGAGGTCGTCTGCCGCCATCAGGGCGCGCACGACACCGACCGAACCCACGTCGGCCTTCAACACCTCGGGCAGCTTGCCGAGGTCGATGCCACCGATGGCCACGCGCGGGTAGTCGCGCAGCATCCTGGAATAAACCGCGAGCCGACCGGTGCCTTGGGGCGCGGTGGCCATCTGTTTGAGGGTGGTGGGAAACACCGCGCCCATGGCGATGTAGCTGGGGCTGTGCTGGTCGGCGATCAGCATCTCGGCGTAGCCGTGCGTGCTCAGGCCCAGGCGCAGGCCAGCGTCCTTGATGGCCTTCAGGCCCGCGGGTGTCATGGCCTGCAGGTCTTCCTGGCCCAGGTGCACGCCGTAAGCACCGGCCTCGATGGCGAGCTGCCAGTGGTCGTTGATGAACAGGCGTGCGCCGGTGCCTTCAACACCGGCCACGGCGCTGAACACCTCAGCGCGCACGGCGGCCGCATCCATCGACTTGAAACGCAACTGCACGGTGGGCACACCCGCGCGGGCCATGTGGATGGTCCAGGCGGCATCGGGCATCACGGCGTAGAGGCCGAGCGCGGCCGGGCAAGGTGCAAACGCATTTGGGCGCGGCCAGGGTGCGAGACCAAAATCGATCGGTTCGGTGGGCCATTGCTCGGGATGGAATTCACCTGTGCGCAAGGCCTGCCGGGACCAGGCCTGGGCCAGGCACAGCGCATCTGCCGGCACAAAACCCAGGTCGTGGCCGGCCAGCAAGGCGGCGGCAAAGACCATGTCGTCCGCGTCGCCCTTGAGGGCCTGCGCTTGCGGCGGGACGGGCAAGGCCAGTGCTGACTGGTGGGCCTGCACGATGGTCTGCGCCATCGCCTTCACGTTCATGTCCACATTCAGGACGGGATTGCGGGTGACGATCATGGGTGGTGCCAGAAAGGGGTGCCGAGCACCGGGGTGCTGGGTTGGGCGCTGTCCTGCTGCTGCATGGCGCCCGAGCGGTAAGCGGTGCGCCCGGCGCGCACCGCGTCGGCAAATGCGCCGGCCATGTCCACCGGCGACTGCGCCAGCGCCACCGCGGTGTTGAGCAACACGGCATCAAAGCCCCACTCCATCACGGTGCAGGCGTGCGAGGGCAGGCCCAGGCCGGCGTCCACGATCAGCGGCACTTTCAGGCGCTCGCGCAGCAGGCGCATGGCGTAAGGGTTCACCGGGCCACGGCCGGTGCCGATGGGCGCGGCCCAGGGCATCACGGCCTGGCAGCCCACATCGACCAGGCGCTGGCACAGCACCAGGTCTTCGGTGCAGTAGGGCAGCACCTTGAAACCGTCGTTGATCAGCTGGCGCGCGCAGTCCACCAGGTTGAGCGTGTCGGGCTGCAGGCTGTAGTCGTCGCCGATGAGTTCGAGCTTGATCCACGGCGTGTTGAACACCTCGCGCGCCATCTGCGCGGTGGTGATCACCTCTTGCGCACTGTGGCAGCCGGCGGTGTTGGGCAGCACCGGCACGGCGAGGTCTTGCAGCAGTTTCCAGAAGGCCGCGCCAGCCTCGGGCTGCACCGCGCCCTGGCGGCGCAGCGATGCGGTGAGCATGGCGGGCTGCGCGCGGCGCGCGGCTGCTTCGAGCGTGGCGGGTGAGGGGTAGCGCGAGGTGCCCAGCATCAGGCGGCTCTGGAACACCTCGCCGTAGAGGATCAGCGGGTCGTCGTGCGAGATCGGGGTGGTCATGTACATGGCGGTATTTCTCAGCCTCCGGTGATGGGCGCGATGATTTCAATGCGATCACCTTCACACAGCACGTGCTGCGCATAGGTGGAGCGCGGCACGAACTGCAGGTTGACCGCGGCCGCAAACACGGCCGGCGGATCGCACACCCGCAGCGCGTCGGCCAGCGTGGCGCCCTCGGGCAGCTCGCGGGGTTCGTGGTTGATCAGGACGTTCATGGGGTGTTAGTGCGCAGCATTCTGGAGCGACAGGCCCCATTGGTCGGCCAGCGCGGAGTGTCCATTGTCCATGGCCTGCAGGGCGGCATCGAGCATGGCCGGTGCGATCAGAAAGCCGTGGCGGTACAGGCCATTGATCGCCATGCGGCGCGGTGCGCTCAGCCGGATTTCCGGCAGGTTGTCGGGCAGGGTGGGGCGCAGTTGCACGCCCAGCTCGGTGATGCGCGCTTCGCCAAAGCCGGGGTGAACGGTGTAGGCCGCGCTCAGCAGTTCCAGGGTGGAGCGCACGCTCGCGGGCGAGAGGTCGTCGGACTCGATCTCGGTGGCACCGATGACGAACATGCCGCCCGGTTTGGGCGCGATGTAGAGCGGGTAGCGCGGGTGCAGCAGGCGCGTGGGGCGCGAGAGGCTCACGCCTGGCGCGTGCACGCGCGCCACCTCGCCGCGCACGCCGCGCAGCGCGCTCCACTGCGGCTGGGCGCCGAGGCCGCGGCAGTCGAACAGCCAGGCGCCCGGGCCCGGGTCGACGTCGTCGGGTGTGCGTGGGCTGTTCCAGTGCACGGTCACGCCGAGGGTCTGCATCTGGTGCGCGAGCGCCGCCAGCAGCTCTCGGTTGTCGAGCTGGCCTTCATCGGGCAGGTACAGACCTTGCGCGAAGCGGTGTTCAAGGGCGGGTTCCAAAGTTGCCAGCGCATCGGCGTTGACGCGCTGCGCCTGCGGTAGCGAGGGCAGGGCGGCCGAGGTGCGCGCGAGCTGGCCCGAAAAGCGCTCGGCCTCGGCGCTGTCCTGCCGGTGCCACAGCACCAGCGTGCCGCTCTGCTGGAAAAAAACCGGCTGCTCCAGCCCACCCAGCAATTGCGGCCAGCGGACCAGCGCGTGCTGACCCATGCGCACCACCGGGAGTTCGGTCACGGCCGATTCGGCCAGTGGCGCAAGCATGGCTGCGGCCACGCGCGCGGCCGCGTTCTCAGCATGCGGCCCGCCAGCATCGAACACCTCCACCCGGTGGCCGCGCTGCGCCAGCGCGCAGGCCAGCAAGCGCCCCATGAGGCCGGCGCCAAGCACCACGGCAGTGGAATTTTTTGCGACCGTCACGAATCTCTCCGGGCGCTGCCACAATCCGCGCCATGCAAAGCCAAGCCCACAGCGAACCCCTGCGCTACACGCGCGTCCTGTCCATCGCCGGCTCCGACAGCGGCGGCGGTGCCGGCATCCAGGCCGATCTGAAAACCTTCGCGGCACTGGGCTGCTACGGCATGACGGCCATCACCGCCATCACCGCTCAGAACACGCTGGGCGTGACCGGCATCCATGCCATCCCGCCCGAGATGCTCAAGGCGCAGCTGTGCGCGGTGTTCGACGACATCGGCGTGGACGCGGTGAAGATCGGCATGTTGCACGCGCCCGAGACGGTGCGAACAGTGGCCTGGGCGCTGCGGCAATACGGTGTGAAACAGGTCGTTCTCGACCCGGTGATGGTGGCGACCAGCGGCGACCGACTCATCACCCCCGACACGGTGCAGGTGCTGATCGACGAGCTGTTTCCGCTGGCCACGTTGGTCACGCCCAACCTCGACGAAGCCGCCTTGTTGCTCAGCCGCCCGATCAACGCCGCGCACGAACTCGAAGCCGCTGCGCGCGACCTGCTCGCCATGGGGGCTCCGGCCGTGTTGCTCAAAGGCGGGCACCTGCCGGGAGCCGAGGTGGCCGATCTGTTGGTGACCGGTTCCGGCTCCATGCAGCGGTTCGCTTCTGCGCGCATCGAAAGCCGCAACACACACGGAACGGGCTGCACGCTCTCGTCGGCTGTCGCGGCCTACCTCGCGCTCGGCGAGCCTCTGGAGCGTGCTGTGGCGAAGGCGCGCCAGTACATCCTGCAGGCGATCGAGGGTGGTGCGGACGTGTACACCGGTGCAGGCCACGGCCCCTTGAACCACGGCTTCGCGCCCGTGGCGCAGTTCAAGCGCCCTCGGGTTTGAAGCACGGCGCGGCTTGAGCATCAGGCCCGGGCCGGGTTGAGGCCACTGGCCTTGCCGGGCCGCGAGAGGGCGGCCAGGGTGAAGGTCAGGGCCAGGGTGGGCAGGGCCGAACCGAGTTGCGGTGCGAACTTGGCCAGCAGGTGGTAGCAGGCGATGCCCAGCACCCACAGCGCGGCAGCACTCCAGTCCACCGAGCGTTTTTCACCGAGCGCGTGGCCCGCGCCCAGCCGGCCCAGGATCACGCCGTACAGCGGAACGAACACCGAGCTCAGCAGCAACAGGAAGGGCTCGATCGCATGGATCGGCAGCAGCAGCGCGAACACCGTGCACACCGCGGCAAACGCGAGGCCAGCGCGCCGGATGCTCCAGCGCGGGCGCAGGCTGTGCACCGAGACCGCGCCCGAGTGCGCGTCGCCATAGGCGTTGTCCATTTCATCCAGCAGGATCAGGCCGAGTGCGATCAGGCCGCCCTGGGCCAGCAGCAATGCGCCGACCAGGTTGGTGCCCGGCTCCACCGTGCTCACCACCAGCACACCCAGCGCGTAGCACCAGATGTTGGCCAGCGCGTAGCCCAGCCAGGTGCCACCCAGGGTGGAAGCCGTGCGTTTGCCGTGGCGCGCGTAGTCGGCCACCAGCGGCAGCCACGACACGGGCATGGCGATCACCAGGTCCATGGCGGAAAAGAGGCCCATGCCACCCGCACCGGGGCGGCTCCAGAAGGCGTCGAAACCCTGTGCCTGCAGGCGCGTGCCGAACTGCCAGGTGAGCCAGGCTAGTGAGGCGATCACCAGCGGCAGGCCGAAGCGGCTCACGAAGCGGCGCACCAGCGTGAGCATGGAGCCGGCCATGAGCGCGATCAGCACCCCGCCCCAGAGCAGCGTGGCCAGCAGCTTGCCTCCTGAGCCATCGAGCACGCCACCGGGTGCAGCACCCAGCGCCTGCTTGAGGATGGCCACCGTGCCCTCTTGCATGATGACCAGCTCGAACGTGGTCCAGCCCACGAGCTGCGCGATGTTGAGCAGCACCGGCAGGCGCGCGAACGCGCTGCCGTAAGTGGCGTGCATCAGGCCGGCGCTGGCCAGCCCCGTCTGGCAGCCCAGCCGCGCGGTCCAGGCCAGCAGGCCGGCTCCGATGAGCGAACCCAGCACGATGGCGATGAGCGCGTCTTGTGTGCCCACGGCGGGCACCAGGTAGGCCCCGATCTGCATGACGAGCAGGCCTGTGCCCAGGCTGAACCAGAGCGCGGCGTGTTCGTGGAAATGGAACACCCGATCACCTGGCGGCACGGGAGTGAGGGCCAGGTTGGCCGGTCGGGCGGTTGCGGAATGGGAATGGTCGGATGCCATCAATTTGCTCCATGCAAGTTGAGGCAGGTGGGCTGGGCCGGATGCGTCCCGCCAAGCGCTGCGCGACGGTGTGGGACGGTATCGGCCTGCTTCCCTGCGCGAGGATTACCTCAATCAGGTTCAAAGGGACTTTCTCAGTCACGCCCGGGCGCAAAACCCGGGCACAACACCCCTAGCGGATGTGCATTGCGGCACGGGGTGGAGTATACGAGCGCGGACCACGCGCAGCGGGGGAGCGTGGGGGCTCCAGATCCGCCGCCGGGCCGCCCCAAGGCGGATCAGCCCCCTCGGGGGGGGCAGCGGACCGCGCGCAGCGGGGGAGCGTGGGGGCTCCAGCTACCCGGCCGGCGTCAACCGCATGAACCGACCGTACTCGTCGGCCAGAAAACGCTCGGCGCGCTCCAGCATGAAGTAGCGGAAAGACTCGGCCGCGGGCGACAGCAGTTTGGAGAGCGTGTGCACCACGTTCCAGCCCCGCACCACCGGGCTGCCTTCCACATCGAGCACCGCAATCAGCTGGTGTTCCAGCTCCAGGCCGATGGTGTGCAGCGACAGGAAGCTGATGCCCATGCCGGCCATCACCGCCTGCTTGATGGTCTCGTTGCTGGACATCTCCATCACCACACGCGGCTGCGTGTGCGTGCGCTCAAGAAATTGTTCGAGGGCCGCGCGTGTGCCCGAACCGCGCTCGCGCAGGATGAAGCCGTAAGGCTTGAGCGAATCCACCGTGGGGTGGCCGACCTTGAGCAGCGGGTGGTCGGTGGGTGCAACGAACACATGGGGGTGCGCGGCAAAGGGCTCGGCACGCGTGGCCAGTTCGTTGGGTGGGCGGCCCATGATGGCGATGTCCACCTCGTTGCCGTGCAACATCTTCACCAGTTGCTCGCGGTTGCCCACCGCCAGCTTGATTTCGATGCCCGCATGGTCGCGCTGGAACTCCGCCAGCAGGCGTGGCAGGAAGTACTTGGCCGTGCTCACCATGCCGATGGTCAGCGTGCCCACCTCCAGGCGCTGCAGGCGTGCAGCGGCGTCCTCGGCATCCTTGAGCGTGGCCAGAACCTTGCGTGCGTAGACCAGCATGTACTCGCCCGCCGTGGTCAGCGACACCACGCGACCGCGCCGGTCAAAGAGGGGCAGACCCACGTGCCCTTCCAGCTCCTTGATCTGCATGGTCACGGCCGGCGGCGTGAGGTGCAGGACCTCGGCGGCGCGGGCAAAACTGAGGTGACGCGCGACTTCGTTGAACACGCGCAGCTGGCGGAAGGTGGCGTTCTTCATTCAGGTTTAACTTAATCGAAGTTCAACGAATCGTGAATTTACCTTGTTTGATGGCGTCTCTACAGTGGGTTGCATGCTCAAAGCCCTGATTTTTGATGTCGACGGTACCCTGGCAGACACGGAAAGCGTGCACCTGGCGGCCTTCAACCACGCATTCACCCAGGAGGGCCTGGACTGGCATTGGGACACCGCGCTCTACACCCGGTTGCTGGAAATTTCGGGTGGCAAGGAGCGCATGGCGCACCACTGGCGCACGGTGAACGCCGGCATGAAAGAGGTGAGTGCAGGGGCCGTGCAGGCCACCATCGCCCGCCTGCACGAGATCAAGACGGCGTATTACGAGAACGCCGTGAACAACGGCGCGGTGCAGCTGCGTCCCGGTGTGCTGGCGCTGATGAACGAGGCCCTTCACCAGGGTTTGGGCCTGGCGATCGCCACCACCACTTCGCCGGTCAACATCGCAGCCCTGCTGCGCGCAGCCGTGGGGGCCGACTGGCGCAGCCATTTCCTGGCGGTGGGTGATGCGTCGTCGTCGCCGGTCAAAAAACCGCATCCGCAGGTGTACCTGCAGGTGCTGGGCGACATGGGCCTTCCGGCCTCGCGCTGCCTGGCGTTCGAGGATTCGGCCAACGGCTTGCGCTCGGCCACGGCCGCCGGGCTTGGCACCGTCATCACGCCCAACAGTTTCACAGCCCATCACGATTTCAGCGGCGCGCTGCGCGTCGTGCCCGACCTCGGGGCGGTCGGGCTGGCGCAATTGCGCGAATGGCATGCCCAGGGCAGCGCCAGCAAGGCCTGAGCCGTGAACACAACAACGAGAGATCGCCATGCCCTTGTCCAGACGCTCCACCCTGACCCAGTTCCTGATCGAGGAGCGACGCCGTTTCCCCGCCGCCAGTGGCGATTTCAACGCGCTGATCCTTGACGTGGCGCTGGCCTGCAAGGCGATCGCGCGCAGCGTGGCCTTCGGCGCGCTGGGCGACATGCTGGGCAACCACGGCGGGGGCGACAGCGTCAACGTGCAGGGCGAGACACAGAAGAAGCTCGACGTGATCAGCAACGACATGTTCATCCGCGCCAACGAGTGGGGCGGGCACCTCGCGGGCATGGCGTCGGAAGAGATGGAGCAGCCGTATCCGATCCCGCCCGAGTACCCGCGCGGCAAATACCTGCTGGTGTTCGATCCGCTCGATGGTTCGAGCAACATCGACGTGAACGTGTCGGTGGGCAGCATCTTCAGTGTGTTGCGCGCGCCGCAGGCCGTGGTGGACGAAGACCGCGCGTTGACGGTTGACGACTTCCTGCAACCCGGCACGCAGCAAGTGGCTGCGGGCTACGCGCTTTATGGCCCCACCACCATGCTCATGCTCACTGTGGGCAGTGGCGTGCATGGCTTCACCCTCGACCCCAACCTCGGCGAATTCAAGCTCACGCACCCGCACATCCGCATTCCGGACGACACGCACGAGTTCGCCATCAACGCGTCGAACAGCCGTTTCTGGGAGGCGCCCGTCAAACGCTACGTGGACGAATGCCTGGCCGGCAAAACCGGGCCACGTGGCAAGGACTTCAACATGCGCTGGATCGCCAGCATGGTGGCGGAGGCTCACCGCATCCTCATGCGTGGCGGTGTGTTCCTCTACCCGCGCGACACCAAGGACACCAGCAAGCCCGGCCGCCTGCGCCTGCTGTACGAAGCCAACCCGGTGGGCATGCTGATGGAACAAGCCGGCGGACGCGCCAGCACCGGGCGCGAGCCCATGCTGGGCGTGCAGCCCACCGAGTTGCACCAGCGCATTGGCCTCGTCTTCGGCTCGAAGCGCGAAGTCGAGCGCATTGAGCGCTACCACGCCGAACCGCAGACCTTCAAGGGCGACAGCAACCCGCTGTTCGCCGAGCGCTCCCTGTTCCGCGACTGAGCACAGAACAACAAGCGAGGAGAACCCATGTCAGAGCGTCACCCCATCATCGCGATCACAGGCTCCAGCGGCGCCGGAACCTCCACCGTCACACGCACCTTCCAGAACATCTTCCGCCGCGAAGGGGTGAGCGCCGCCATCATCGAAGGCGACAGCTACCACCGCTTTGATCGCAAGGAGATGAAGCTCAAGATGGCCGAGGCCGAGCAAGCCGGCAACCTGAACTTCAGCCACTTCGGTGCCGAGGCCAATTTGTTCGACGAGATCGAAAGCCTGTTCAAGACCTACAGCGCCACCGGCGCCGGCAAGAGCCGCAAGTACCTGCACAACACCGAGGAAGCCGCGCCCTACCAGCAGGAGCCGGGCACCTTCACCGCCTGGGAAACGCTGCCCGAGAAAACCGACATGCTGTTCTACGAAGGCCTGCACGGCGCGGTGGTCACGCCCGAGGTGGACGTGGCGCAATACCCCGACCTGCTGGTGGGTGTGGTGCCGGTGATCAACCTCGAATGGATCCAGAAACTCTGGCGCGACAAGAACATGCGCGGCTACAGCGCCGACGCGGTGACCGACACGATATTGCGCCGCATGCCCGACTATGTGAACTACATCTGCCCGCAGTTCCAGCACACGCACGTGAACTTCCAGCGCGTGCCCATCGTGGACACCAGCAACCCCTTCATCTCGCGCGACGTGCCCACCGCCGACGAGAGCATGGTGGTGATCCGTTTCGCCAAGCCCAAGGGCATCGACTTCCAATACCTGCTCAACATGATCAACGGCTCCATGATGAGCCGCGCCAACACCATCGTGGTGCCCGGCGGCAAGATGGAACTGGCGATGCAGCTGATCTTCACGCCCTTCATCTGGCGCATGGTGGAGCGCAAGAAGAGAGCCATGGGACTGGTCTGAAAGCGACGGGAACACAAACATGAAGAACCCGTCGCCCGAACTCGCCCGCCAGATGGCCAACGCGATCCGCATGCTCGCGGTGGACGCGGTGGAACGGGCCAAGAGCGGCCACCCCGGTGCGCCCATGGGCATGGCCGACATCGCCGAGGTGCTGTGGAACCGCCACCTGCGCCACAACCCCGCCAACCCCCACTGGCCCGACCGCGACCGTTTCGTGCTCTCCAACGGCCACGGATCCATGCTGATCTACGCGCTGCTGCATCTCACCGGCTACGACCTGCCGATGAGCGAGATCAAGGCCTTCCGCCAGCTGCACAGCAAGACCGCCGGCCACCCCGAGGTGGGTGTGACACCAGGTGTGGAAACCACCACCGGCCCGCTGGGCCAGGGCATCGGCAACGCGGTGGGCATGGCGCTGGCCGAGAAACAACTGGCCAGCGAATTCAACCGGCCAGGACACGCCGTGGTGGACCACCTCACCTACGCGTTTCTCGGCGACGGTTGTCTGATGGAAGGCATCAGCCACGAGGCGTGTTCGTTGGCGGGCACCCTGCGCCTGTCCAAGCTGATCGCCTTCTACGACGACAACGGCATCTCCATCGACGGCCATGTGCAAGGCTGGTTCACCGACGACACGCCGCAGCGCTTCGAGGCCTGCGGCTGGTACGTGATCCCGAAGGTGAATGGCCACGACCCGACAGCGGTGGAGCTCGCGCTCATTGCGGCCCAAGAGCAGGCGCGCCGCCCCGACGGCAAACCCACGCTGATCTGCTGCCAGACCGTGATCGGCCAGGGCTCGCCCAACAAGGCCGGCACGCACGATGTGCACGGCGCTGCGCTGGGAGCGGCCGAGGTGCAGGCCACGCGCGACGCATTGGGCTGGACCGCACCGCCGTTCGAGGTGCCCACCGACGTGGCGCTGGCCTGGCACGCGGTGGACCGCGGGCAGGCGATGGAAGCCGAGTGGCAGCGTCGTTTTGAAGCCTACCGCGCCGAGTACCCGAACGAGGCGGCCGAGTTCGAACGCCGCATGGCCGGCGAGCTGCACGCCAGCTTTGCGCCCGCGCTGGCCCAGGTGTTTGAAGGCGTGGCCGCCAAGCTGGATGCGGTGGCCACGCGCAAGGCGAGCCAGAACGCACTGGACGCGCTCAACACCCTGGTGCCCGAGTTCTTTGGTGGCAGCGCCGACCTCACCGGCTCCAACCTCACCAACTTCAAGGGCTGCGTGAAAGCCGGGCGCGACCGCTGGGGCAACCACCTGAGCTACGGCGTGCGCGAATTCGGCATGGCCGCTGTCATGAACGGCATGGCGCTGCACGGCGGCCACATTCCGTACGGCGGCACCTTCCTCACCTTCAGCGACTACAGCCGCAACGCCATCCGCATGGCCGCACTCATGAAGCTGCGCGTCATTCACGTGTTCACGCACGACAGCATCGGTCTGGGTGAAGACGGGCCCACCCACCAGTCGGTGGAGCACGTGCCCAGCCTGCGCATCATTCCGCAGCTCGATGTGTGGCGCCCGGCCGACGGGCTGGAGACCGCCGTGGCCTGGGCCAGCGCCATCGAGCGGCGGGACGGCCCGAGCGCGCTGTGCCTTTCGCGCCAGAATCTGCCGCGCCTGACCGAGGTGGCCATGGTGGAGAAGATCCGCCAGGGCGGCTACGTGCTGGCCGAGGGCGCGAACCCACGGGCCGTCATCGTGGCCACCGGCTCCGAAACGTCGCTCGCCATGGAAGCGCACCACGCGCTCGCCGCCGAGGGCATCAACACCCGCGTGGTCTCCATGCCCTGCACCAACGTGTTCGACCGGCAACCGCGCAGCTACCAGGACAGCGTGTTGCCGCTGGACCTGCCCACGGTGGCGGTGGAAGCAGCGCACCCCGATTTCTGGCGCAAGTACGTGGGCCGCAGCGGCGCGGTGGTGGGCATCGCCAGCTTCGGTGAATCGGCGCCTGCCAAGGCGCTGTACGCGCACTTCGGCATCACCACCGAGCGGGTGTGTGAAGAAGTGCGACGGCTTTTGGCATGAAAGAAAACCCGTTCGGGCTGAGCTTGTCGAAGCCCTCGCGCCATTGTGCTGGTGAGCCCTTCGACAGGCTCAGGGCGAACGGTAAACCCTGGACGTTCTCATGAACCAATACGACCTCATCCTCTTCGACCTCGACGGCACGCTGATCGAAACCGCGCCCGAGATCGCCGACGCGGTCAACGACACGCTGGTGCAGTTCGGCCTGCACGCCGTGACGCAAACCCAGGTGAACGACTGGATCGGTCACGGCACGCGCGAGCTGCTCATTTCGGCCTTGGCCGACCGGCGCCACACCACCACCGACGTGGTGCGCCACAGCGCCGACTTCCCCACCATCGAGGCCGCGTTTGGCGGTCATTACCAGCAGCGCTGCGGCACGCGCAGCCACCTCTACCCGCAGGTGCGAGAGACCTTGCAGGTGTTGAAAGACGCGGGTGTGAAGCTCGCCGTGGTGACCAACAAGGAAGGCCGTTACACCCAGACCGTGCTGGACGCGCACCAGCTCGCGCCGATGTTTCACCGCGTGATCAGCGGCGACACCTTGATGGTGAAAAAACCCAACCCCGCTGCCGTGCACGACTGCCTGCAACGCTTCGGCGTGAAGGCCGAACGCGCGCTGTTTGTGGGCGATTCGTCCATCGACGTGGCCACGGCGCGCAACGCCGGCGTGAGCGTGTGGGCGCTGCCCTATGGCTACAACATGGGCGAGCCCATCGAGGCCTGCAACCCGGACCGCGTGATCGCCGATTTTTCCGCTTTGCTGAACTGAACCATCTGCCTTCTGAAGGAACCCCATGGCCCTCATTGCGCTTCGCCAACTGCTCGACCACGCCGCCGAACACCACTACGGCGTGCCTGCGTTCAACGTGAACAACCTGGAGCAGATCCAGGCCATCATGCAGGCGGCCGACGCGAGCAATGCGCCGGTGATCCTGCAGGCCAGCGCCGGGGCACGCAAGTACGCGGGTGAGCCGTTTCTGCGCAAGATGGTGGAGGCCGCTATCGAGATGTACCCGCACATCCCTATCGTGATGCACCAGGACCACGGCGCCACACCGGCCGTGTGCCAGCAGTCCATCCGCAGCGGCTTCAGCAGCGTGATGATGGACGGCTCGCTGATGGAGGACGCCAAGACCCCCGCGAGCTACGACTACAACGTGTCCGTGACGCGCGAGGTGGTGAAGTTCTCGCACGCGGTGGGCGTGTCGGTGGAAGGCGAACTGGGTTGCCTGGGTTCGCTGGAAACCGGCGAGGCCGGTGAAGAAGACGGCGTGGGCGCCGAGGGCCAGCTCACCCACGACCAGATGCTGACCGACCCGCAGCAGGCCAAGGACTTCGTGGCGCAGACCGGCGTGGACGCGCTCGCCATTGCCATCGGCACCAGCCACGGCGCCTACAAATTCACCCGCCCACCCACCGGGGACATCCTGGCCATGGACCGCATCGTTGCGATCCACCAGGCCATCCCCAACACGCACCTGGTGATGCACGGATCGAGCAGCGTACCGCAGGAGTGGCTGGCCATCATTCGCGAACACGGTGGCGACATCAAGGAAACCTACGGCGTGCCGGTGGAAGAAATCGTGCGTGGCATCAAAAGCGGCGTTCGCAAGGTCAACATCGACACCGACATCCGCCTGGCCATGACCGGCGCCATGCGCCGCACCATGGCGAAGAACCCGGGTGAGTTCGACCCGCGCAAGTTCTTCAAGGACGCGACCGTGGCCGCCAAAGACATCTGTCAGGCCCGCTTCCAGGCCTTCGGCTGCGCCGGCATGGCCGGTAAGATCGTGCCGCTGCCGCTGGAGAAAATGATTGCGCGGTACGCATGATGCCAACCGCCACACACCACTCAACCCCGATGGGCAGGAATGACGCGACGCTTACCCCCGACCCTCTGGTGGACACCGATGCTCTGGATGGCGCTCCTCGCTGGTTGTGCCACACCGCCGTCTGCCATCGACTCGTTGGGCATTTCGTTCGTGCAAGTGCCCGCGGGCGAGTTTTCGATGGGCAGCGACGAGTCGGTGCAGGCGCTGGCAGAGGCCTATCCGGCGCTTGAGCGCTCCCGCTTCGAAGGCTTGACGGACGAAGCGCCGGTGCACCGCGTTCGCATCACGAAGGCTTTTGAAATGAGCCGGCACGAGATCACGGTGGGCCAGTTTCGGCGCTTCCTCCAGCGCTCTGGCCATGTGCCGGAATCGGTGGCAGATGGCAGCGGCGGCTATGGCTACAACCCTGCCTACGACCCCGCCACCAGCAGCCGGGGTGACGCGTTCGAGGGCCGATCGCCCAGGTATTCATGGCAGAACCCGGGCTTTGCGCAAGGGGATGATCACCCTGTTGTCAATGTCACGTGGAACGACGCGGTCGCGCTGACCCGCTGGCTGTCCCTCCAGGAAGGCCGCACCTACCGCCTGCCCACCGAGGCCGAGTGGGAGTACGCGTGCCGCGCGGGCGGCACGGGCCGTTACCAGCACGGCAATGACCCCGCCGGCTTGCTCCGGGTGGGCAACACGTTCGACCAGGACAGCGCGGTGAACTGGCCGGCCTGGCGCGACCGTGCGCTGCCTGGCCGTGATGGACACGCATTCACCGCACCCGTGGGCTCACACGCAGCGAACGCCTTGGGTCTCTTCGACATGCATGGCAATGTCTGGGAGTGGGTGTCGGACTGGTATGGAGAGGACTACTACGCGCGCTCTTCCAGAGACGACCCGCCGGGTCCGGCGGATGGGTCCGTGAAAGTGCGCCGGGGGGGCTCATGGCACACGTGGTCTTTGTATGCGCGGTGTTCGTACCGAAACTGGAACTCGGTTCAAACGCGTTACACCCTCGTGGGCATCCGCTTGGTCCGCGAGCTTGCGCCGTGATCGATGGGGGTGAACCCAAGCCAGGGCCACGGTTCCAAAGCAAAACGCCCCGGTGGTCCGGGGCGTTTTTCATGGCGAAGCCAAAGTGGGCATCAAGCCAGTGAATCCGCCCAGATGTTGCGCGCCCAGGCCTTGGCGTAAGCGCCTTCGAGCTCGCTCGCCGCGCTCGACAAACCGCCCGCACCCGGCACCGCCACCATGGTCTTTTTCTCGGCGTCGTATTTGTGCACGCTGGCCACGTGCACCACGTCCTTGGCGGTCACGAAGCTGTAGCAGGTGTTGGCGTAGAGCGGGTTGGCTGGGGGCTCCTGGCCTTGCAGCAGCGAGACCACGGCGGCAGCACAGGTCTTGCCGTGTGCGTTGGCCATGTGGCCCGACTTGGGCATGGCCGGGGCGATCTGGATCGAATCACCCAGCACGTGGATGTTCTTCTGCGCCTTGGATTCGAAGGTCAGGAAGTCCACCTCGCACCAGCGTGCGTTGGCCGTGGCCAGGCCGGTCTTCACCGCGATGTTTCCTGCGCGCATGTCGGGCAGCACGTTGGCCACGCCGGCCTTGAAGTCGTCGTTGAACTCGAACTTCAAGGTGTTGGTGGCGGCGTCCACATCCACCAGCTTGTGCTTGGGCCGGTATTCGATCAGGCCGGCGTAGTGGTCGGCCCAGGCCTTCATGAACAGGCCCTTCTTGGAGGTGATGTCGTCGTTGGCGTCGAAGATCACGACCTTGCTCTTGGGCTTGGCGGTCTTGAAGTAGCTCGCCACCATGCACGCGCGCTCGTAGGGGCCGGGAGGGCAGCGGTAGGGCGCCAGCGGGATGCTGATGGCGTAGGTGCCGCCGTCGGGCAGGGCTTCGAGCTGCTGGCGCAGGGCGGTGGTCTGCGGGCCTGCTTTCCAGGCGTGCAGCACCTTCTCGGCCGCGCCGGCTTTGGCCATGCCGGGCAGGGTGGGCATGAAGTCGATGCCGGGCGAGAGGATCAGGCGGTCGTAGGGCAGTTCGCCCCCGCTGGCCAGCTTCACTGTGCGCTTCACCGGGTCGATGCTGTCGACCATGTCGCGCACCACCTTCACGCCGTGGCGCTGGCTGAGGTTGCTGTAAGGCGTGGTGATCTCGGCCAAGGTGGAGTGACCGCCCACCACCAGATTGGACATGGGGCACGAGACAAACGCCGCATTGGGTTCGATCAGCGTCACGTCGATGCTGTTGTTGGAGAACATGCGCACGTATTTGGCGGCGGTGGCGCCACCGAAGCCACCCCCGACCACCACCACCTTGGCGCTGCTGGATGTTGTGGCGCAGCCGCTCATGAGGCCCATGCCGGCCAGTGCGGAACCCGCGCCGATGCTTTGTACGAATTGACGACGTTTCATGGCGGACTCCTCAAGGTTTCTGGGCGGCGAAATAGCCAGCGATCTGGCCCAGTTGCTCGTCGGTGTAACCCTTGGAGATCTGGTGCATCAGCGTGGCGGGGCGGTTGCCGGCCTTGTATTCGAGCAGGATCTTCTGCAGCTCGGCCTGGTTGCGACCGGCCAGCGCGGCCATGCCGGGTTGGGCGCGCCCATCGGTGCCGTGGCAGCTGGCGCAGGCCGCGGCCCACACGCGGATCTGGTTGACCTGGGCTTGCGCCCCGACCGCCGAGGCGCACAGCACAGCGGCCGCCAGCCATTTCATTGATGTCCCCATCGTCGTCTCCAGGAGGGTGGTTGAAGGAAGTTGCATCCAAAACTGTAGCAGCCACTTGAAACACAACGGGTTTTGGGTGTGATCGCTCGTGGGTGTGACGCATCGTAACGGCGTGCGTTTTCTTGCGCCAAGACATGGAAACCCTGCTCGGGTTTCTACCTATCCAAATATCAGCAAGCACGAATATAGTTGCATAATCGATGCGGCGAGACCGCCAAAGAAGGAAGATTCCCATGCCGCCCCACCTGAATGATGTGATCGGACGCGTGCTGCCCGCACCCGAGAACCACCTGAGCGCCGAGAAGCTGGAGCTCGCCCGCAAGGCGCGCCGCAGCTTCATGGGGCGTGCCCTGGCCATGGGCGCGGGCGTGGCGGCCAGCAGCGCCGTGGCCACCCGCGCGGTGGCTGCTGATGGCGAAGAGGCCATCCTGAAACTGCCACCACACACCACGGGCCTGGGGCAGTCGGTGGCCACCGATGGCTACGGCAAGCCCAGCCAGTGGGAGGCCAACCTGCAGCGCCGCCAGAGCCCGGGCCTCACGCGCGTGCCGCAGGCCTCGGTGAGCTTCACGCCGCTGCAAGGCCTGTTCGGCATCATCACGCCCAGCGGTCTTCACTTCGAGCGGCACCACCAGGGCTGGTGGGACATCGACCCCTCCAAGCACCGCCTCATGGTCAATGGCCTGGTGAAGCGCGAGCGTGTGTTCACCATGGACGACCTCATGCGCCTGCCCAGCGTCTCGCGCATCCACTTCATTGAATGCGGCGCCAACTCCGCGCCCGAGTGGGGCAACGTGGCCTTGCCCGCCGTGCAGTACACGCACGGCATGGTGAGCTGCTGCGAGTTCACCGGCGTGCTGCTCTCCACGCTGCTGGAGATGTGTGGGTACGACAAGAAGAACGGCAAGTTCGTCCTGGCCGAAGGCGCGGACGGTTCTTCGATGACGCGCACCATCGACATCGACCGTGCCATGGACGACTGCCTCGTGGCCTGGGCCATGAACGGCGAGATGCTGCGCCCGGAAAACGGCTATCCGCTGCGCCTGGTCGTGCCGGGCGTGCAGGGCGTGAGCTGGGTGAAATACCTGCGCCGCCTGGAAGTGGGTGACCAGAAATACGCCGCCAAAGACGAAGCGGTGCACTACATCGACCACATGCCCGACGGCACGCACCGTCAGTACACCGGCATCCAGGAATGCAAGAGCGTGATCACCACGCCCTCGGGCAGCCAGACGCTGCTGGACAAGGGCTACTACAACGTGACGGGCCTGGCCTGGTCTGGCCGGGGCACGGTGAAGCGGGTGGACGTGAGCGTGGACGGTGGGCGCAACTGGCGCACCGCGCGGCTTGAAGGACCGGTGCTGCCCAAGGCGCTCACGCGCTTCAACATCGACTGGGTGTGGGACGGCAAACCCGCCGTGTTGCAAAGCCGCGCCATCGACAGCACGGGCTATGTGCAGCCCAAGATCAACCAGCTGCGCGCGGTGCGGGGCACGCGTTCGGTCTACCACCAGAACGCCATCCAGTCGTGGCGCGTTGCAGAAAACGGCGAGGTCTCCAATGTCCAGGTGTTTTGAAGCCGTGTCGATGCGCGCGGCCCTGTTGATCGGCGCGGCGTTGATCGCTGGCCAGGCCTTTGCCCAATCCCCGCCCTGGCACAACCTGGGCCGCGCAGCCACGCAGGCCGAGGTGAAGGCCTGGGACATCGACGTGCGCCCCGACTTCAAGGGCCTGCCCCAAGGTGCGGGCAGTGTGGCCCTGGGCGAGCGCGTGTGGGAAGCGCAGTGCGCGTCTTGCCACGGCAGTTTTGGTGAGAGCAACGAGGTGTTCACGCCGATCGTGGGCGGCACGACCAAGGCCGACATCGAGCGCGGGCGGGTGAAAAACCTGGAGTTGGGCAGCACCTTCCCGCAGAAGACCACCCTGATGAAGGTGGCCACCGTCTCCACGCTGTGGGACTACATCAACCGCGCCATGCCCTGGAACGCACCGAAGTCGCTCAAGCCCGACGAGGTGTACGGCGTCCTGGCCTACATCCTGAGCCTGGCCGAGGTGGTGCCGACCGACTTCACGCTGAGCGACCAGAACATCGCCGAGGTGCAAAAGCGCATGCCCAACCGCAACGGCATGGTGTTTCACGAGCCGCTGTGGAAAGCCAATGGCCAGGGCGACGTGAAGAACGTGGCCTGCATGAAGGACTGTCCGGTGGAGACCACCATCCGCTCGTTCCTGCCCGACTTTGCGCGCGACGCGCACGGCAACATCCAGGAGCAGAACCGCGTGATCGGCCCGGTGCGCGGTGCCGACACGAGCAAGCCCGCGCCCACGGTGCCTTTGGGCAGCGCACCGGCGCCCGTGCCAGTGGTGGTGGCCGCGGCCAAGCCCGCCGCTGGCGATGTGAAGCCCCTGCTGGCGGCCAACAGCTGCACCGCCTGCCATGGCATGACCCAGAAGATCGTGGGCCCGGCCTTCAGCGACATCGCGGTCAAGCACAAGGGCAATGCAGGGCTGGAGTCGTACCTGGCGATCAAGATCCGCGAAGGCGGTGTGGGCGTGTTTGGAGCCGTGCCCATGCCGCCCCAGCCGCAACTGAGCGCCATTGAGGCCACCGCCATCGCCAGGTGGATCGCCGCAGGCGCGAAGTGACTGGCGGCTGTCGAGTCGAATGGCCGATCAGATGCACTCTTTCTTAAATATTCGCATGTACTGGTATTCCCCATTTCCCCACACACCTGGAGTGCTTAACCTATGCCGATGACTTCAATCCCGCTGCTCGCGGTGGCGCTGCTGGCGCTCAGCAACACCACCGCCCTGGCGCAAAACGCCGCAGCGGCCAAGACGCTCGCCTCAAAAAGTGCCTGCCTGGCTTGCCATGCGGTGGACAAGAAACTCGTGGGCCCCGCTTTCAAGGACGTGGCGGCCAAACACCAGGGTCAGGCCGATGCCCTGGACAAGGTGTCGGCGCGCATCCGGTCGGGCGGCGTTGGTCTGTATGGGCCGGTGCCGATGCCGGCGCAAGCCCAGTTGAAAGACGATGAACTCAAGTTGCTGGCAGGGTGGATCCTGGCCGGCGCCCCCGATCAGTGACCCCAACCGTACACTCTCGCCCTTTCCTCATTTCACAGGAGCCCCCCATGAACAACTCACGCAGAAGTGCACTCAAGACCACTGGGGCTTTCGCCACGCTGGTTTCGCTGGGCATCGTCACCCAGAGCCAGGCCCACGCCGCCATGGACCGAGCCGGTTTTGACATCAAGACCATGGCCGATGCCGTCAAGGCCCTGGGTGGAACCGCTGCCAACAGCGACCAGATCACCGTGGTGGCTCCCGACATCGCCGAAAACGGTGCCGTGGTGCCCGTGGGCGCCACCAGCAAGCTGGCCAACACCACCGAGATCTACCTCATCGTCGAGAAGAACCCAACGCCCATGGCCGCCGGGTTCAAGATTCCCGCCGGCACCGCAGCCGACGTGCAGACCCGCCTGAAGATGGGCCAGAGCTCCAACGTGTTCGCCGTGGTCCGTGCCGACGGCAAGCTGTTCTCGGCCTTCAAGGAAACCAAGGTCACGCTCGGCGGTTGCGGCGGCTGATCGCCCTCGCCCCCTCACACCCAACCCTTCACAGAATTTCAGGAGTCCAACATGGCAGATCCGATGCGCATCCGCGCCGCCGTCGCTGGTGACGAAACCACCGTCCGCGTGCTCATGTCCCACATCATGGAGCCCGGTACCCGCCGCGACGCGGCTGGCGCCCTCATCCCCGGCCACTTCATTCGCGACGTGGAAGCCACCCACAACGGCAAAGTCGTGCTGGAAGCCGCCTTCAGCGGCGCCGTGGCGCAAAACCCCTTCCTGTCTTTCAAGTTCAAGGGCGGCGCCAAGGGCGACAAGGTCGTCGTCAAATGGGTCGACAACAAGGGCGACACCCGCACCGATGAGGCTGTGATCGCTTGAACTGAGCCCCGTTTTCCGCGATTCGATAACAAGAGGAGACACCCATGAAATTCAACGCTTGCCGCGCCGTCTTGGTGCTCAGTGGCCTGGTTGCCGCTGGCGCAACCCACGCACAAGGCACCGCCGCCGAAGGCATTGCCAAGTACCGCGAGATGCTGCAGGACGGCAACCCGGCCGAGCTGTTCGAGATGAAGGGTGAGGAGCTCTGGAAACAGAAACGGGGCCCGAAGAATGTGTCGCTGGAGCAGTGCGATCTGGGCAAGGGGCCCGGGGTCATCAAGGGGGCGTTCGTTGAGCTGCCCAAATTCTTTGCCGACACCGGGCGCGTGCAAGACCTGGAGACGCGCCTGATCACCTGCATGGAAACCTTGCAAGGCTTCAAGGGTGAGGACATTGCCAAGACACCGTTTGGCCGCGGCGAGATGGCCAACGTGACCGCGCTGGCCACCTATGTGGCCACGGCCTCCAAGGGCATGCGCTTCAACCTGTCGCAGTCGCATCCGCAGGAAAAGATGATGTTTGCCACGGGCAAGCAACTGTTTTTCACGCGCGGGGGCACGCACGACTTTTCGTGTGCCTCGTGCCACGGCAGCGACGACAAACGCATCCGCCTGCAAGACCTGCCCAACCTCACCAAGAACCCGGGCGACGGCATCGGCTTTGCGGCCTGGCCGGCCTACCGTGTGTCCAACGCGCAGATGTGGGGCATGCAACTGCGCCTGAACGACTGCTTCCGCCAGATGCGCTGGCCCGAGCCCAAGTTCGGCAGCGACGCCACCATTGCCCTGTCCGTCTACATGGGCGTGAACGCGAAGTCGGCCGAGTCCATCGTGCCGGCCATCAAGCGCTGATCAGGAGACACACACCATGACAAAAATCTTCTCTCTTGCCCTGCTGCCCGTGGCGGCTGTTCTGTTGTCTGGCTGCACCTCGGCACCCTCGCCAGCCGACGTGAACAAAGCCACCGCCGACATGCTCAAAGGCTCGTTCCAGGCGCGCGGCATTGCCACGCTGGACCGGCTCAACCAGGACCAGGCCAACGCCGAGTGCGCGGCGGCCGATGCCACCGGCAAACCGCTGGACGCCAAGATGACCCAAGCCATCGAAGAGGCCAGCATGAAGACCGTGAAATGGCCCTCCGACGGCAAATTCATCGGCGACTGGAAAGAGGGCGAGAAGATCGCTCAGAGCGGCCGCGGCCTCACCTGGACCGACACCGCCACCACCGAGAACGGCGGCAATTGCTACAACTGCCACCAGATCAGCAAGGAAGAAATCTCCTTCGGCACGCTGGGCCCCAGCCTCTACAACTACGGCAAGCTGCGCGGCGTGAGCGACCCGAGCAGCGCCGGTGGTAAGGCCATTGTGGAATACACCTGGGGCAAGCTGTGGAACGCACGCGCCTACAACGCGTGTTCACAAATGCCGCGCGTGGGCCACATGGGCATCCTGAACCAGAAGCAGATCCAGGACGTGATGGCGCTGCTGCTCGACCCGGCTTCGCCCGTCAACAAATGAGGTGGGGCCCCTGGTCGCCACTGGCGGCCAGGGGCCTTTGATTCCGCAAAAAATTTCGCTTGAATATCAGCGTTCAATTATTGACAGGTGCAGAGATGAGTTTCAGCCGCCGTGAATTCATGCAGGTGCTGGCCGTGGCCAGCGCCACCGGCATGGCCCTCAACCACCGTGATGTGCTGGCCGCAACGCCCGGCGCGGGTGAGCGTCTCTACGACGTGCCCAAGTTCGGCAACGTGAGCTTTCTGCACTTCACCGACTGCCACGCACAGCTCACGCCCATCCATTTCCGCGAGCCCAGCGTGAACCTGGGCGTGGCCGAGGCCGTGGGCCGTCCGCCGCACATCGTGGGCGAGAAGCTGCTCAAGCAATTCGGCATCAAACCTGGAAGTGCGCAGGCCCATGCCTTCTCTTACCTCGACTTCAGCCAGGCCGCCAAGACCTACGGCAAGGTCGGTGGCTTTGCGCACATGGCCACGCTGGTCAAACAACTCAAGGCCAGCCGGCCCAACGCGCTGCTGCTCGACGGCGGCGACACCTGGCAGGGTTCGGCCACCTCGTTGTGGACCAACGGCCAGGACATGGTCGATGCCTGCAAGCTGCTCGGCGTGAACATGATGACCTCGCACTGGGAGCACACCTTTGGCGCCAGGCGCGTGCAGGAGATCGTGGAGAAGGACCTGAAGGGGAACATGGAATTCCTCGCGCAGAACATCAAGACGACCGACTTCGAGGACATGGTCTTCAAGCCCTATGCGATGCGCGAAATGAATGGCGTGCAGGTCGCGGTGATCGGTCAGGCCTTCCCCTACACGCCCATCGCCAACCCGCGCTACATGGTGCCCGACTGGACCTTCGGCATCCAGGACGAGCACATGCAGAAGATGGTGGATGAAGCGCGCGGCAAGGGCGCGCAGGTGGTGGTGGTGCTCTCGCACAACGGCATGGACGTGGACATCAAGATGGCGGCTCGCGTGCGCGGCATCGACGCCATCCTCGGCGGCCACACCCACGACGGTATGCCCGCGCCCATCATCGTGAAGAACGCTGGTGGCCAGACCCTGGTGACCAACGCCGGCTCCAACAGCAAGTTCCTCGGCGTGCTCGACTTCGACGTGCGGGCTGGCCGGGTGCAGGGCTTTCAATACAAGCTGCTGCCCATCTTCTCCAACCTGCTGCCGGCCGACGCTGCGATGCAGGTGCACATCGACAAGGTGCGCGCGCCCTACAAGGCCAAACTCGAAGAGAAGCTCGCCGTCACCGAAGACCTGCTGTACCGCCGTGGCAACTTCAACGGTTCGTGGGACCAGGTGATCTGCGACGCGCTGATGGAAAACAAAGGCGCCGACATCGCGTTTTCGCCCGGTGTGCGCTGGGGCACCTCGCTGTTGCCGGGCGACACCATCACCTATGAACGCATGATGGACCAGATGGCGCTGACCTACCCGGCCACCACGCTCAACACCTTCACCGGCGAGCAGATCAAGACCATCCTGGAAGACGTGGCCGACAACATCTTCAACCCCGACCCCTACTACCAGCAGGGCGGCGACATGGTCCGCGTGGGCGGCATGCAATACACGATGACGCCGAACGCGCCCATGGGCCAGCGCATCAACAACATGACCCTCAAAGGCAAGCTCATCGAAGCCGACAAAACCTACAAGGTGGCCGGCTGGGCCTCGGTGCAGGAGGGCGCCAAGGGCGAGCCGATCTGGGACGTGGTTTCGGGCTATCTGCGCGCCAAAAAGGTGGTCAAGGGCGTGCAGATCAACACGCCGCGCATCATCGGCATGGACGGCAATCCGGGGCTGGCGGCCTGACGCGCTGCAAACGCAAAAAACCCACCGCCCTTGCGAGCGGTGGGTTGAAACAAGCCTTGGAGAGTCGAGAGGGCTTGGGAAATCAGAAGGTGTGGGCCAGACCCAGGGCGTAGACCTCGCGCTCGCGCACCTTGGTGCCCGCTGCGTTCTCGATATCGCCGGTGGTCAGGCCTGCGTACACGCGGGTGCGCTTGGACAGGTTGTAGGCCACGGCTGCGGAGAATGCGTCACCCTTCTCGAAGGTGGCGCTGCCCTGCTTGGCTTTGGCGGTGCTGTAGCCCAGCGAGAGGTCGAACGCGCCGACCGGCACGATGGCGCCGATGCTGTAGGCGTCCGACTTGCGCGAGGCCTTGTTCTTGGCCTGGTTCCAGCCGCCGGAGAGGCGGAAGCTGCCGAAGTTGTAGGCGGCACCCAGGGTGTTGTATTCGAGGTTGCTGGCGGCCACTTCGTTGGCGTTTTCCTGGTAGCCGTAACCCACATCCAGGTTGCCTGCCTTGTAACGCAGGTTGAACGCGGTGACATCGCGCTTCACCGGGGCGGCCGCTTCGTCAAGACCGTAGCTGAAGCCAGCCGAGAAACCGCTGAACGAAGGCGACTCGTAGCGGATCTGGTTGCTGGCGCGGTCGCCGTAGTCGGCGAGCTGACCAACACCGGCGTAGCCCGACGTGCCCACCACGCCTTCGGTGGTGGCGAAGGTGCCCGAGTCAAAGATGTTGCTGACGACGGTGAGGTCGCGGATGTCGTCGAACGAGGTGTCGTGGCGGCCGAACTTGACCGTGCCGAAACCGCCGCTCAGGCCAACGATGGACATGCGGTTGAAAGCGTCGCCGGCGGTTTGGGTGCCGTTGCTGGCGTCAAAGCCTTGCTCCAGGCCAAAGATGGCTTTGAGACCGCCGCCCAGGTCTTCCGTGCCGCGCACACCCCAGCGTGTGGATGTCAGGTTTCCGCTGAACAGCTTCGAGGTGCTCACGCCGTTGAGCTTCTCGCTGCCGATCGAGGTGTCGATGCGGCCATAAAGGGTAACGTTGGACTGCGCCATGGCGCCGGTGGTGGCGGCCAGGACGGCCAGAGCGATGAGGCTCTTTTTCATGTGGATGCTCCGAAGAAAAAATGCAGGGCTTGTGGCCTGTGCTTCCTGCACTATGCAGAAAGTGATTTGGAGTCTAGGGACTTGAAGTGCTTATTTGATTACGACAATGTAATGCAACAGGGTTTTCCCGATATTTACAACGGAAGCCCCACAGGGCGCCAGGACTGTCATCAGAGTGCAATAAAAAACGCAGCAACCAAAATGAGTTTCACCACAAAACAAGACACCATCGTTCTCGGTGCAGGCATGGTCGGCGTGGGGTGCGCGCTGCACCTGCAGGCACTGGGAAAAAGCGTGGCGCTGCTCGATCGGCGCGCGCCCGGACTCGAAACCTCCTACGGCAACGCCGGCATCATCCAGCGCGAAGCCATTGCCCCCTACGCGCTGCCGCGCGACCTGGGCTTCCTGATGTCCGGCGTCACCAACCAGCGCGTCGACGTGCGCTACCACGCGGCTGACGCCGCGCGCATGCTGGGGCCGCTGTGGGACTACCACCGCAACTCGGCGCCCGGCCCGTACAAACGGATCTCTCGCGAGTACGAAACCCTCATCGCCCGCTCGCTGGAAACGCACACGCAGCTGATGAACGATGCGGGCGCCAGCCATCTCGTGGCAGGCCGGGGCTACCTCATGCTCTACCGCACCGAGCGCGAGCTGCTCGACTTCTTCAAAGTCGCCGACGAGCGCGCCGAGGCCGGTGTGAACCACATCAAGCTCACCGGCGCCGACGTGGCCAGGGAAGAGCCCGCGCTCGTGGGCTCGTTCGCCGGCGCCGTGCGTTGGACCGATCCTCTGGCCATCCGCAGCCCCGGGGATCTGGTGCAGGCCTACGCGCGGCTGTTCGAGCAGCGGGGTGGGGCGGTGCACCTGGGCGATGCCGGCACGCTGCGCCAGACCGATGCAGGTGGCTGGCAGGTGGAAACCGCCAACGGGTTCACGCTGGAAGCGAAGCAGGTGGTGGTGGCCCTCGGCCCCTGGACCACCCAGCTCACCGCGCGCTTCGGCTACTCCGCGCCCGTGATCCCCAAGCGCGGCTACCACATGCACTATGCGAACCTCCCTGGAAGACCCCTCAACAGCACCATCATCGATGCCGAATTCGGCTACGTGATCGCCCCCATGAAAGACGGCCTGCGGCTTACCACCGGCGCCGAGCTCGCCAATGCCGATGCCCCCAGAACGCCTAGCCAGATCGATGCCGCGGAAAAGATCGCACGGCAGAACTTCCCGCTCGGCGAACGCGTGGACGCGGAACCCTGGATGGGCACACGCCCCTGCATGCCCGACATGAAACCCGTCTTCGGCGCCGTGCCTGGCGTGCCCGGCCTGTGGTGCGCCTTCGGGCACGGCCACCAAGGCTTCACCCTGGGGCCGGTGACGGGAGAACTGCTGGCGGCCATGATGACCGGGGGAACACCGAGGGTGGACGTGCGGCCGTTTTCGCCGGAGCGGTTTGGGTAGAGGTTGAAGACCCTCTCGACCGCCCATGAAAAAAGCCCTGAATCTTTGGAATCAGGGCTTTTTGAATGTTGGTGCCGGAGAGATGAATCGAACACCCGACCTTCTCATTACGAATGAGCTGCTCTACCGACTGAGCTACACCGGCAACGCCCGAGATTATAGCCCGGTGTGGTAGCTGGTCACCCGGTCGACTTCGTTCTTCGAACCCAGCACCACGCTCACGCGTTCGTGCAGTTTGCCGGGCTGGATGTCCAGGATGCGTTGTTGGCCGTTGGTGGCGGCGCCGCCGGCCTGTTCGATCAGCCAGCCCATGGGGTTGGCCTCGTACATCAGGCGCAGCTTGCCTGGCTTCTCGGGCTCGCGTTTGTCCCATGGGTACATGAAGATGCCGCCGCGCGTGAGGATGCGGTGCACGTCGGCCACCATGCTGGCGACCCAGCGCATGTTGAAGTCCTTGCCGCGCGGTCCTTCCTTGCCGGCCAGGCATTCGTCCACGTAGCGCTTCACCGGTTCGTCCCAGTGGCGCATGTTGCTCATGTTGATGGCGAATTCCTTCGTGTCGGGCGGGATCTGCACGTTCTCTTTGGTCAGCACGAACGAGCCCTGCTCGCGGTCGAGCGTGAACATGGCCACGCCGTCGCCCACGGTGAGCACCAGCGTGGTCTGCGGGCCGTACACGCAGTAGCCGGCGGCCACTTGCTGGGCGCCGGGTTGCAAGAAGTCCTGTTCGCTCACACCAGCGCTGCCTTCGGGCTTCTTGAGCACGCTGAAGATGGTGCCGATACTCACGTTCACGTCGATGTTGCTGGAGCCGTCGAGCGGGTCGAACAGCAGCAGGTATTCACCTTGCGGGTAGCGGTTGGGCACCACGTAGATGCTGTCCATTTCCTCGCTGGCCATGGCCGCGAGGTGGCCGCCCCATTCGTTGGCTTCGATCAGCACCTCGTTGGCAATGATGTCGAGCTGTTTCTGCATCTCGCCTTGCACGTTCTCGGTGGTGGCGGCACCGAGCACGCCACCGAGGTCGCCTTTGTTCACAGCCTGGCTGATGCTCTTGCAGGCGCGAGCCACCACTTCCAGAAGCAGGCGCAGCTGGGAGGGAATATGCCCGTCGACGCGTTGTTGTTCGACGAGGTAGCGGGTGAGGGAGATGCGTTTGGTCATGGTGATGTGTGAGGAAGGGCTTCGACAGGCTCAGCCCGAACGGGACAGCAGCTCAGTCCGGGCGGTTGGTTTCAGTCTGCCAAAGCCCGCGTGACGACTTCACGCACGTCGTTGCTCAGGTCGGCTTTGGCTGCCACACGGGCAATGGCTTCGCGCGCGGCGCTGCGGTAGGGCTCGGCAAGTTTTTTCCAGCGGTCGAGCGCGCGCGCCAGGCGGGCGGCCACCTGCGGGTTGAAGGCGTCGAGTTCGAGCACACGCTCGCTCCAGTAGAGGTAGCCTGCAGCGTCGGTGCGGTGAAAGGCGCCTGGGTTGGCGCTGCAGTAGCTGAAGATCACGCTGCGCGCGCGGTTGGGGTTCTTCAAGTGGAAGTCGGGGTGCTTCATGAGCTGGCGCACCGCGGGCAGCACATTGCCGCCGCGGTCGGGAGCGCCGGCCTGCAGGGCAAACCATTTGTCGAGCACCAGGTCTTCGTTCTGGAACATCTGATGGAAGCGGGCCAGGGCATCGCGCGCAAGCGCGTGGTCGCTCACCACCAGGGCCGACAAGGCGTTGAAGCGGTCGGTCATGTTGCCCGCATCCTTGAAGTGCTGGAAGGCCTTGCCGGGCCACACCGCGTCTGCGCTGGCGCGTGCGTTCAGGCACAGCATGGTCAGCGACATGCCGGCCAGCGCGCGGCGGCCAGTGCTCACCGGGTCGGGGCGGTAGGCGCCGTTGTCCTTGTGCGCGTCGAAGGCCCAGGCCCAGTCGGCCTGCAGGGCCTGCGCCAGTTGCAGGCGCATGGCTTCGCGCACCGCGTGCACGCGCTGCGGATCGACTTCAACCAGTTGCTCCGAGATGTAGGTCTCGCTGGGCAGCGTGAGCACCAGTTCCTTGAAGGCTGCGTCCAGCGCAGGGTGGCGCAAGACTTCGCGCATGGCGCCCAGGTAAGCGTCGTCCAGCGGCGTGGACGGCACCGGCTCGTTGCTCTGGATGGCCATGAGCGCGCGGCGCAGGGCCAGGCGCTGGGCTGCTTCCCAGCGGTTGAACGGGTCGGGGTCGAAGGCCAGCAGCGTGAGCAGCTGCGCGTCGGTGTAGTGGCAGTCAAGCACCACGGGCGCCGAGAAGCCGCGCAGCAGCGAGGGAACGGGCTCGCTCTCCAGATTGACGAAGGTGAAGCTTTCGCTGGCTTGCGTCAGCACAAAGGTGCGGCTGCCGACCTCGGGTTGGGTCCAGTGGGCCAGCTGCAGTGGCAGTTCTGCGCCCTGGGCGCTGAGCAGGCCGAGCGAGACCGGAATCACGAACGGCTCCTTGGCGCTCTGGCCTGGTGTGGGTGCACAGCTCTGGGTGACGGTGAGCGTGTAGCTGCGGGCGGCAGCATCAAACACACCACTGGCGTGCAGGCGGGGTGTGCCTGCCTGGCTGTACCAGCGTTTGAACTGCGGCAGCAGGCGGGCCAGATCGCTGTGGGGGTTGGCATCGGCCACCGATTGCGCGAAGTCGTCGCAAGTGACCGCCTGGCCGTCGTGGCGCTCGAAGTAGAGCTTCATGCCCTGGGCAAAACCTTCGCGCCCCACGAGCGTCTGCATCATGCGCACGACCTCGGCGCCTTTTTCATACACGGTGACGGTGTAGAAGTTGTTGATCTCGGCGTAGCTGTCGGGCCGCACCGGGTGCGCCATGGGGCCGGCGTCTTCGGGGAACTGCGCCGTGCGCAGCACGCGCACGTCTTCGATGCGCTTGACCGCACGCGCCGAGGGTTCGGCGCACAGGTCCATGCTGAATTCCTGATCGCGGAAGACGGTGAGGCCTTCCTTGAGCGAGAGCTGGAACCAGTCGCGGCAGGTCACGCGGTTGCCGGTCCAGTTGTGGAAGTACTCGTGACCCACCACCGATTCGATGTTGGAGAAATCGGTGTCGGTCGCGGTGGCGCTGTTGGCCAGCACGTACTTGGTGTTGAAGATGTTGAGACCCTTGTTCTCCATCGCGCCCATGTTGAAGTCGGCGGTGGCCACGATCATGAAGCGCTCCAGATCGAGCGGCAGGCCAAAGCGCGCTTCGTCCCAAGCCACGCTGGCAATCAGCGAGTTCATGGCGTGTTCGGTCTTGTCCATGTCGCCGGGGCGCACATACACCTGCAGCAGGTGGTTGCCACCGCTGCGCGAGGTGATGCGCTGTTCACGCGCCACCAGCTGGCCCGCAACGAGTGCGAACAAATAGCAGGGCTTTTTGTGCGGGTCGACCCACTTGGCGAAGTGGCGGCCATCGGGCAGTTTTCCTTCTTCCACCAGGTTGCCGTTGGACAGCAGCACCGGGTACCTGGCCTTGTCGGCGCGCAGCGTCACGCTGTAGCTGGCCATCACATCGGGGCGGTCCAGAAAATACGTGATGCGGCGAAAGCCTTCGGCCTCGCACTGCGTGAAGAAGGTGCCCTGGCTCACGTACAGGCCCATGAGCTGCGTGTTTTTCTCGGGCGTGCAGGTGGTGAAGATTTCCAGATCGAACGGCTCGGTGCCCTCGGGCAGGCTCTCCAGCACCAGCTGCTGGCCGTCGATCTTGAAGGAGCAGCCGGCGCCGTTGACCAGCACGCGGGCCAGGTTCAGGTCTTCACCATCGAGCCGCAAGGCTTGCGACGGCACGGCCGGGTTGCGGCGCAGGCGCATCTTGTTGAGCACGCGTGTCTTGGCCGGGTCCAGGTCGAAGCAGAGGTCGACCGTGTCGACGAAGTAGGCGGGGGCGGCGTAATCTTCGCGGCGAACCACGGTGGTGGGGCCTTCACGCAGTGAGCTCATGGTCAAACGCCTTGCTTCAGTGATGCTTCGATGAAGGGATCCAGATCGCCGTCCAGCACTTTTTGCGTGGCGGAAATCTCGACGTTGGTGCGCAGGTCCTTGATGCGGCTGTTGTCCAGCACGTAAGAACGGATCTGGTGACCCCAGCCCACGTCGGTCTTGGTGTCTTCCAGCTTCTGTTGTTCTTCCTGCTGCTTGCGCAGCTCGAAGTCGTAGAGCTTGGAACGCAGGCGTTTCCAGGCCACGTCGCGGTTGCCGTGCTGGCTGCGACCGTCCTGGCACTGCACCACGATGCCGGTGGGGATGTGCGTGAGGCGCACGGCCGAGTCGGTCTTGTTGATGTGCTGACCACCGGCGCCAGACGCGCGGTAGGTGTCGGTGCGCACGTCAGACGGGTTGATGTTGATCTCGATCGAATCGTCGATCTCAGGGTACACAAACACCGACGCGAACGAGGTGTGGCGACCGCCCGAGGAGTCGAAAGGGCTCTTGCGCACCAGGCGGTGCACACCGGTTTCGGTGCGCAGCAGGCCGAAGGCGTAGTCCCCCTCGATCTTGATGGTGGCGCTCTTGATGCCGGCGGTGTCGCCCTCGGTCTCGTCCTCAATCACGGTCTTGAAGCCCTTGCGCTCGGCATAGCGCAGGTACTGGCGAAGCAGCATGCTGGCCCAGTCGCAGGCCTCGGTGCCACCGGCGCCGGCCTGGATGTCCAGGAAACAATTCAAGGGATCGGCCGGGTTGCTGAACATGCGGCGGAATTCGAGCTTCTCAACCTCGACCGCGACCTTGGCGGCTTCGCCTTCGATGGTGATGAGGCCGGCGTCGTCGCCGTCCTCGCTCGACATCTCGAACAGTTCGGTGTTGTCCGTCAATTCACCGGTGAGGCGGTCGAGCACCAGCACCACGTCTTCCAGGTATTTTTTCTCGCGGCCCAGGTCCTGGGCGCGTTTGGGGTCGTTCCAGACCGTGGGGTCTTCCAGAGCCGACTCGACTTCCTTCAACTTCGATGCTTTGGCATCGTAGTCAAAGATACCTCCGGAGCTCGACCACGCGTGTGGTCAGGTCTTCGAGCTGGCTTCGGATGGCGTTGCTGCGTTCGGCTTCCATGGGGTGTTCCTGCGGTCGATGTTCAAAACCGCGATTTTCTCACGCCATGCCGTCCCGAACGGCCGCGGCCGTTAAAAGCGCCAGGTGGTACCGAACATGACCGCCGCGGTGCCCAGCAACTGGATTTCGAGCGAGCTCTTGGGAGACAGGCGGTAGCCGATGGCGGGAATGACCACGGGCGAAAAGCCGCCCACGTTCAGCGGCACCTTGTTCTTGTACTTGCCGACGTAGCCGTAGATGACGCCCGCGCTCAACGAGGCGTAAAGCGCCGGTTGGGCCTGCCAGAAACCCGGCCAACTCTTGCCGATGAAGGCGTAGGCCGAGGGTTGCCCGAAGGAGTTGTTGAACAGGCTGAACCCGCAATAGCGGTTGTTGGGCAACAGTCGGCTCACGCTCAGGGCGTACACCTGTTCGTGTTCGTCGTTCGGCGTCCAATGGTGGGTGTAGGGTGAGAAGAAGGCTTCGTACCGTGGTGCGTCGGGCTCGGCACTGGCGGGCTGGTCAAAGCCCGGGCAGAGTCCCCCTTCGCCCGCCAGGGCTGGTGCACCAATGAGAAGACACAGCGCGGCAACGGCCGCGGGCTTGAAAAGTGCGCGTGGAATAAATGGCATAGCGCGCGAGTATGCCGGCTGCTCCTTGAACGGACGGTAAAGGGGTTGCAACAACCCGCACCCGCACGCGGCACCGCTCAGGGCGCGGTGCTCAGGAACGCTTCAATCAGGCGCGCGAGTTCGTTGGGTTGGTCGTGGTGCATCATGTGCCCCGCTTCATGCACCACGGCGCTTTGCAGGTGCGGCACGGCGCGGATGCGCTCAAGGTACTGGGCCAGCGTGAAGCGGCCCTTCCACCACTGCCCCAGGCTGTCGTCGCTCGCGGTGACCGACAACACCGGGGCACTGATGCGGCGGTAGATCTCCAGTGCCTCGTCCAGGCGGTAGAGGTGGGCACTGGTCACTTTGTGGGCCGCATCGCCCAGAATTTCCCACTCGCCCTGCGCATTGGGGCTGGCCCACTGCCGGGCGAGCCAGTCGGCTTTGTCTTGCGCCAGGCGCGGGTTGGTTTTCATGAGGCGTTGCGCCACGCCCTGGGCGTCGGGGTAGCTCTTGAGCGCCTTGCCGCCGCGTTGCACGGTCTTGATCTCGTCCATCCATTGCGCGTAGCGGCCGGGCGCCTGCGCCGGTCGTGTTTCGGGCATGCCGAAGCCTTCAAGATTGACAAGGTGTTCGATGCGATGGGGCCGGACGCCCGCATACATCATGGCGATGTTGCCGCCCATGCTGTGGCCCACCAGATCGACCTGACGCTCGCCGACGTAATGATCCAGCAAGGCGTCGAGGTCGGCCATGTAATCGGGGAACCAGTAGCTGTCGACCGCCGGGCCTTCGAGCCGCGTGTGGCCGAAGCCGCGCCAGTCGGGCGCGATGATCCATCGCTCGGTCTGCAGCGCGTCCACCACGAACTGCCACGACGCGGCCACATCCATCCAGCCATGCACCAGCACCAGCGGTGTCACGGTGTCGCTGCGATGACCCCACATGCGCACGTGGTAGTTCAGGTTGCGGACCGGGACGAATTCACTGCGTGAGGCTCTCAGTGCTTGGTACATTCATCGGATCATAGAGAACGAGAGCGAGACACACCATGCGCCCGAGTCAAGCCAGAGACAAGACAGCCGCACCCATCAATCTGTACGAAGAACTGCACCGCCGCTTTGGCTGGCAGGTGCCCGAACACTTCAACATGGCGCAGATGTGCCTGCGGCGCTGGGCGCAGGACCCCCGGCATGCCAGCGCCACGGCCGTTATTGCCTGCGGACCCCAACAGAAAGACCGGCGCCACAGCTACGCCGAATTGCTCGACCAGGCGAACCGCCTGTCCAGCGCGCTGGTTGCGTTGGGCGTTCAGCGCGGTGACCGTGTGGCGATCGTGCTGCCGCAACGCTTCGAGACCGCTGTGGCTTACATGGCGGTGCTGCAAATGGGGGCGGTGGGCATGCCGCTGTCGCAGTTGTTTGGTCCCGAGGCGCTGGAGTTCCGGTTGCAGGACAGCGAAGCCGTGGTGGCCATCTGCGACCAGCCTTCGTTGCCCGCGCTGCTGGGTGTGCGCGACGACTGCCCGCTGCTGCGCTGCGTGATCGGGGTGGACGGTGACGGCACGCCCGAGGGCATGCGCGCCGACCTCGACTGGACCGAGCTGCTGGCGCAGGAGCCGGCCGGGTTCAAACCGGTGGATACCCTGGCCGACGAGGCCGCCGTGCTGATCTACACCAGCGGCACCACCGGCAACCCCAAGGGCGCGCTGATCCCGCACCGCGCGCTCATCGGCAACCTCACCGGTTTTGTGTGCAGCCAGAACTGGTTCGGTTTCGATCCGTTCGACGCCTCGGCGCCTTCAACAGCCGTGTTCTGGTCGCCCGCCGACTGGGCCTGGACGGGCGGTTTGATGGACGCGCTGCTGCCCACGCTGTACTTCGGTCGGCCCATCGTTGCTTTCAACGGGCGCTTCGGCCCGCAAACCGCGTTCGAGCTGATCGAGCGCCATGGTGTGACGCACAGCTTCCTGTTTCCCACCGCGCTCAAGGCCATGATGAAAGCGGTGCCCACGCCAAAGCAGCACTACAAATTCAAGCTGGAAGGTCTCATGAGCGCGGGCGAGGCGGTGGGGGACGCGGTGTTCGCTTACTGCCAGAACCAGCTGGGCGTGACGGTGAACGAGATGTTTGGCCAGACCGAGATCAACTACATCGTGGGCAACTGCGCGCGCCTGTGGCCCGCCAAGCCGGGGAGCATGGGCAAGGGCTACCCGGGCCACCGCGTGGCGGTGATCGACGAGGAGGGCCGTGAGTGCGCGGTGGGCGTGCCGGGCGACGTGGCGGTGCACCGGCTCGACGTGCATGGCGATCCGGACCCGATCTTTTTTCTGGGCTACTGGAAGAACGAAGCATCGACCCGGGCCAAGTTCACCGGCGACATGACGAACAGCTGGTGCCGCACGGGCGACATGGCCACGCGCGACGCCGAGGGCTATCTCTGGTACCAGGGTCGTGCCGATGACGTGTTCAAGGCGGCGGGCTATCGCATTGGCCCGAGCGAGATCGAAAACTGTCTGGTGAAGCACCCGGCGGTGGCCAACGCGGCGGTGGTGCCCAAGCCCGATGCCGAGCGTGGTGCGGTGGTGAAGGCCTATGTGGTGCTGGCGCCGGGTCACGCGGCGGGTGACGAGCTGGTGAAGCAGCTGCAGGCGCATGTGAAGGGCAAGCTCGCGCCTTACGAATACCCGAAAGAGATCGAGTTCATTGACGCGCTGCCCATGACCACCACGGGCAAGGTGCAGCGGCGGGTGTTGCGCTTGCAAGAGGAATCGCGGGCTGCGTTGCGTGCCTGAACCTCGCGGAGCAGAGTGCCAAGGCCGTCGATGACCGGACCAGCCGGAGAAAACCCAAATCAGGCCAAAAGACGCCGAGACCGCGACTGGTCCCGCGCCACCTCGATGAACTCAAGCACCTCCGCGCGCGGCTGCGAACCACGTCGCCACACCAGCCCCACTTCAACCGTGGGCACAGCGTCGCGCAAGGTCCGCACCTCCACGTGCTCCGCGTCCAGCGTCCATGGCCGGTACAGAAAGTCGGGCAGCACCGCCAGCCCCGCACCCACCCCCACCAGCGAACGCACCGCCTCCAGCGACGAGGTGCGCAACACCGTGCGTGGTTTCAGCTGGTGGCGCGCCCACACGCTGCGCATCAAAACCTCAATGCGGTCGGCCTGCAGCACCACCAGATCGTGCTGCACGCACTCGGCCAGACTCACCTCGGCCTGTGAAGCCAGCGGATGGTCGGCCGCCATCCACACGCGGTTGGGCGAACGCGTGAGCGTCTCCGCCACCAGCGCCTGCGGCTCGCCCAACGCGTTGCTCACCATGATCGCGATGTCCAGTTCGCCGTTGATCAACAGGTGTTCGAGGAAGGGTGGCGCGTCTTCCACCACCTGCAGGTCCACGCCCGGGCAGGTGCGGCGAAAGCGCGCGAACACCTCGGAGAGGTAGTAACCCGCCACCAGGCTGGTCACGCCGATGGTGATGGCTCCGGCCAGTGGCGTGGCGCTCGGGTACACGCCACGCGTGGCGTCGGCCACAGCGCCGATCACGCGCCGTGCCTTCACCTGGAAGCGGTGGCCCTCGGGCGTGAGGCGCATGCCCTTGGGGCTGCGCTCGAACAGCACCAGGCCCAGCTCGTCTTCGAGTTCCAGCACGCTCTTGGTGATGGCCGACTGCGCGATGCTGAGCATGCGCGAGGCCGCGGCCACCGAGTCCGATTCGGCCACCGCGAGGAAGTAGCGGAACTGCTTGAGCGTGATGTGGCGGTTCATGGTGGTGCACCGTGACAAGGTGACGCCCTGTTGCAGTGCAAAAAAGATATGGGTAAACCCTTGATCTCTATTTTCGAGATAGCTTACCGCAGCAATATTGAATTTTGAAAGCGGGTTGGGGCTTCATACGATGCGCTTCGGTTGGCCTGCCGCGCGGTGGGCTGCGTTTCACAAACCGTTTTCAAACCGAAGGTGATCGACCATGAAAATCGCACAACGCCCCCTTGCCCGCACCGTCGCGGGTCTCGTGACGACGGCCTTCACCCTGGCCACCCTGGCACCCGCCGCGCAGGCACAGTCGGCCCTGAAAAAACTGGGCAAGGGTGAAGGCCAGGTGGACATCGTGGCCTGGCCCGGCTACATCGAACGCGGCCAGACCGACAAGGCCTTTGACTGGGTGACCGACTTCGAGAAGAAGACCAGCTGCAAGGTCAACGTGAAGACCGCCGGCACTTCCGACGAGATGGTTGCGCTCATGAACGAAGGCGGCTTCGACCTGGTGACCGCTTCGGGCGATGCCAGCATGCGCCTGATCGCCGGCAAGCGCGTGCAGCCCATCAACGTGGACCTCATCCCCAGCTACAAGACGGTGGACCCGCGCTTGCAGAAGGCGCCCTGGCACTACGTGAACAACACGCACTACGGCACGCCCTACCAGTGGGGCTGGAACGTGCTCATGTACAACACCACGGTGTTCAAGGACAAGCCGCCGACCAGCTGGAGCGTGGTGTTCGAAGAGACCACGCTGCCTGACGGCAAGAGCAACAAGGGCCGTGTGCAGGCCTTCGACGGTCCGATCTACATCGCCGACGCCGCGCTCTACCTGATGAAGAAGAACCCGGCGCTGGGCATCAAGGACCCCTACGAGCTCAACGAGGCGCAGTACAAGGCGGCACTGGATCTGCTGCGAGGCCAGCGCAAGCTGGTGGGCAAGTACTGGCACGATGCCTTCGTGCAGATCGACGACTTCACCAACGAAGGTGTGGTGGCGTCGAGCAGCTGGCAGTTCATGGCCAACATCCTCAAGAGCAAGAACCGCCCGGTGGCCACCGTGGTCCCGGCCGAAGGTGCGACCGGCTGGGCCGACACGACCATGATGCATGTGGACGCCAAGAACCCGAACTGCGCCTACATGTGGATGGAGCACTCGCTCAACACCAAGCTGCAAGGCGACCTGGCGGCCTGGTTCGGCTCGGTGCCGTCGGTACCCACGGCCTGCAAGGGCAACAAGCTGCTGACCGACCAGGGCTGTGCCAACCAGGGCTACAACAGCTTCGATCGCATCTCGTTCTGGAAGACGCCGACGAGCAAGTGCGCCACACAAAACAATGCCTGTGTGCCATATCACAAGTGGGTCTCCGATTACATCGCCGTCCTTGGGGGCCGCTGATCACATGACGGTTGCTGTCACGCTTGAAGCCGTGTCCTGCGTGTTCGGCAGCGGCGCACAGACCGTGCGCGCTGTCGATCACGTGGACCTCACCATCGAAGGAGGGGAGTTCTTCACCTTGCTCGGGCCTTCGGGCTCGGGCAAGACGACCTGCCTGCGCATGATCGGCGGCTTCACGTTGCCCACGTCGGGGCGCATCCTGATCGGTGGGCAGGACGTGTCGCACCTGCCGCCGTACGCGCGGCCGGTCAACACCGTGTTTCAGGACTACGCGCTGTTCCCGCACATGAGCATCCGCGACAACGTGGCCTATGGCCTCATGGTGCAGGGCGTGGAGCGCGCTGCGCGCCACGCACGCGCCGATCAGATGCTGGACCTGGTGCGCCTCTCGGGCGTGGGCGCGCGCCGCCCCGGCCAGCTCTCGGGCGGGCAGCGCCAGCGCGTGGCGCTCGCACGCGCGCTCATCAACCAGCCACAGGTGCTGCTGCTTGACGAGCCCTTGGGCGCACTCGACCTCAAGCTGCGCGAGCAGATGCAGACCGAGCTGAAGGCGCTGCAGCGGCAGCTGGGCATCACCTTTCTCTTCATCACGCACGACCAGCACGAGGCGCTGTCCATGAGCGACCGCATCGGCGTGTTCAACAACGGTCGCCTGGAGCAGGTGGGCGCGCCGCAGGCCATCTACAACCAGCCCGCCACGCGTTTCGTGGCCGAGTTCGTGGGGGCGGCCAATGTGTTTGATGGCGCGCGGGCGCGCGAGCTCGCGGGCGTTGAAAGCGTGATGCTGCGGCCCGAGCGCATCCGCATCGGCGCGGCACCGCAGGCGCGCCTGAGTGGCGCCGTGATCGACGCGCAGTACTTCGGCTCGTTCTCTCGCGTGCGGGTGGACTGGGCCGGCGAGGCGGTGGCGGTGGATCTCAACCCCGAGCAGCACCCCGAGCTGCCCACGCCGGGTGACACCGTGCACCTGCACTGGCAGGCCGACGCGGTGCACCCGCTGCAAGGTGTGGGGCCATGAACCTGGCCTTGCCTGCCGCCGCCGTGGTGCCTCGCAGCAGTGCGCTGCGCTGGCTCTCGGACTTGCTTTACACGCGTCGCGGTCTGCTGCTGGCCGCACTGCTCGGGCCACCGCTGCTGTGGTTCGGCGTGGTCTACCTCGGCTCGTTGTTCGCGCTGCTGGCCAACAGCTTTTTCACGCTCGACGAGTTCTCCGGTGTGGTCGACCGCTCGCGGCTTTCGCTGGACAACTTCCGCGCCATGACCGAGCCGGCCAACGTGGACGTGGTGCTGCGCACGGTGCTCATGGCAGTCAGCGTCACGCTGGCCTGTGGCCTCATCGCCTTCCCCATCGCCTACTACATGGCGCGCTACGCACGCGGTCCGCAGAAGGCGCTGCTCTACATCGCCGTCATGCTGCCGCTGTGGTCAAGCTATCTGGTGCGGCTGTACGCATGGAAACTGCTGCTGGCCAAGGAAGGCGCCATTTCCTGGGTGCTGGCCGAGGTGCACATGACCTGGCTGCTCGACGCGCTGCTGTCCACGCCCGGCATCGGCGGCAACTCGCTGTCGTTCTCGCGCCTGGGCACCTTCATCGTCTTCGTCTACATGTGGCTGCCCTTCATGATCCTGCCGATCCAGGCTGCGATCGAGCGCATTCCGGGTTCGCTGCTCGAAGCCTCCAGCGACCTCGGTGCTCGAAGTGGCACCACCTTCTGGCAGGTGATCTTTCCGCTCGCCATGCCGGGCATCGCGGCCGGTTCCATCTTCACCTTCTCGCTCACGCTGGGCGACTACATCATTCCGCAGGTGATCGGCGACTCCACGCTGTTCATCGGCCAGGTGGTGTACCGGCAGCAGGGCGTGGCGGGCAACGTGCCGTTTGCCGCCGCGTTCTCGCTCGTGCCCATCGTGGTGATCGGCGTCTACCTCTGGATCGCCAAACGGCTGGGGGCTTTCGATGCGCTCTGACCCTTCGCGCGCTGGCTGGGGCCTGAAGGCCGCCACCTGGGTGGGCGTGCTGTTCCTGCACATTCCGCTCGCGCTCATCATCCTCTACGCCTTCAGCGCCGAAGACAAAAGCTACGTGTTTCCGCCGCCCGCGCTCACCACGCAATGGTTTGCCGCGGCCTGGGCGCGCGAGGACGTGTGGGCCGCGATCGGCCTGTCGTTCCGCGTGGCGCTGGTCTCCACCGCGCTGGCCATGGTGCTGGGCACGCTGGCCGCAGCCGGCCTGGCGCGCACGCGCTTCTTCGGCCGCGACGCGATCTCGCTGCTGCTGATCCTGCCGATCGCGCTGCCCGGTATCGTCACCGGCATTGCGTTGCGCACCGCGTACCACACGGCCGAGATCCCGTTCAGCTTCTGGACCATCGTGGTCGGCCACGCCACCTTCTGCGTGGTGGTGGTCTACAACAACGCGGTGGCGCGGTTGCGGCGCACCAGCCCGTCGCTGATCGAGGCCTCGATGGACCTTGGCGCCGACAGTTTCCAGACCATCCGCTACGTGATCCTGCCGCAGCTCGGCTCGGCCCTGCTGGCCGGCGGCCTGCTCGCGTTTGCCCTGAGCTTTGACGAGGTGATCGTCACCACCTTCACCGCGGGTCAGCAGACCACGCTGCCGATCTGGATGCTGCAGGAACTGATCCGACCGCGCCAGCGCCCGGTGACCAACGTGGTGGCCGTGGTGATCATCGCGCTCACCTTCATCCCCATCCTGGCGGCGTACTACCTCACGCGCGCCGACGAACAACCTGGCGGGCGCTGAGCCCGCTCTCCCTTCAACCCCAACGGAGAACACCATGGGCAAGACCCCCGACTTCCAGATCCCGATGTCGACCGAGCTGTTCATCGACGGCCAGTTCGTGGCCGGCGAGGGCGAGGCCGAGCGCGTGCTCAACCCGGCCACCGGCGAGGTGATCGCGCAGGTGCCCGAGGCCTCGTTTGAACAGATCCACAAGGCGGTGCTGGGCGCGAGCCGCGCCTTCGACAGCTGGAGCGAGACCACGCCGATGGAGCGCTCGCGCCTGTTGCTGAAAGTGGCCGACGCGATCGAGCAGCGCGCCGAGCAGTTCGCGCGCCTGGAGTCGCTCAACTGCGGCAAGCCCTACCTGCGCGCGCTGGAAGATGAAATTCCGGCCATCGTCGACTGCTTCCGCTTCTTTGCCGGCGCGGCGCGCTGCATGACGGGCTCGGTGGCAGGTGAGTACCTGCCGGGTCACACCAGCATGATCCGACGCGACCCTGTCGGCGTGGTCGGTTCGATCGCACCGTGGAACTACCCGTTGATGATGGCCGCATGGAAATGTGCGCCAGCGCTCGCGGCCGGCAACACGGTGGTGCTCAAACCCAGCGAGCAGACCCCGCTGACCACGCTGATGCTCGCGCGCGTGGTCGCCGAGATCCTGCCCAAGGGTGTGTTCAACGTGATCTGCGGCCGGGGCCCCAGCGTGGGCCAGCCGCTGGTGGAGCACCCGCTGGTGCGCATGGTCTCGCTCACCGGCGACGTGTCCACCGGCCGCAAGATCCTGCAGGCCGCCACCGGCACCTTGAAACGCACGCATCTGGAGCTCGGCGGCAAGGCGCCGGTGCTGGTGTTCGACGACGCCGACATCGAGGCCGTGGTGGAGGGCATCCGCACCTTCGGCTACTACAACGCGGGCCAGGACTGCACGGCCGCGTGCCGCCTCTACGCAGGCGCCAAGGTGTACGACCGCCTGGTCGCCGACCTGAGCAGCGCGGTCAAGTCGATCCAGATGGGCACGCAGGACGAGCCCGGCGTGGAACTCGGACCACTCATCACCGACCGGCAACGCGACCGCGTGGCCAGCTTCGTGGAGCGGGCGCAGATGGTGGGCCACATGGAGGTGACGGCGGGCGGCAAGATGCGTGCGGGTAGCGGCTTCTTCTACGAGCCCACGGTGATCGCCGGTGCGCGCCAGGACGACGAGATCGTGCGCCGCGAGGTGTTCGGCCCGGTGGTGTCCATCACGCGCTTCACCGACCCCGACGAGGCCGTGACATGGGCCAACGACTCCGAGTACGGCCTGGCCTCGTCGGTCTGGACGCAGGATGTTTCGCGCGCGCTGCGCACGGCGCGCAAGCTGCAGTACGGCTGCACCTGGATCAACACCCACTTCATGCTGGCCAACGAAATGCCGCACGGCGGCATGAAGGCCAGCGGCTACGGCAAGGACATGTCGATGTACGCGCTGGAGGACTACACCGTGGCGCGGCACATCATGGTCAGGCTTTGAAGTACCCCCCGCCGCGCTGCGCGCGACCCCCCTCAAGAGGGGGGCGACACCTGGGACCGGCGGAGCCGGATCCTCGGTGTCTCTGGACGACTGGCAGCCACCGCGCGCGCAAGAAAAAGCCCGGCGATTGCCGGGCTTCAATGGGGTCAGAAGGGATGCGATCCGCCGCCGGGCCGCCCCAAGGCGGATCAGCCCCCTCGGGGGGCAGCGACCCGCGCAGCGGCGGAGCGTGGGGGCCTCACTTCGCAGCTGGCTCGGCCACGTAGATCTCGACGCGGCGGTTTTGTGCGCGGCCAGCGGCGGTGCCGTTGTCGGCGATCGGCTCGCGTGAGCCACGGCCGTCGGTGGCGAAGCGGTTGGACGCCACACCACGGGCCACCAGGTAGTCGCGCGTGGCGTTGGCGCGGTCGAATGACAGCGGGTTGTTGACCGCATCGCTGCCGGTGCTGTCGGTGTGGCCGACGATGGCCACAGCCGTCACAGGGTTGGCGTTGAGGGTGCCGGCGAACTGGCCAAGCACGCGCTGCAGCGTGGGGCTGACCGTCGAGCTGCCGGTGGCGAAACCTGCGTCGGCGGGCACATCGAGCTTGAGGCGGTTGTCGGCCGTCTGGCTCACACCGATGCCGGTGCCAGCGGTGGCGGCTTCCATGGCGCGCTTCTGTTCCTGCATCTTGGTCGACCAGATGTAGCCACCCAAGGCGCCCGCGCCCGCGCCGATGACCGCGCCTTTGGCCGCACCCTTGGAGCCACCGGTGGCCGCACCCAACAGCACACCAGCCAGAGCACCGATGCCGGCGCCCTTGGCCGAATCGGTCTGGGTTTCGCTCATGTTGGCGCAGCCGCCGAGCGCCATGGCGGCAGCGAGTGCGGTGATGGTCAGTCCGCGCGTGAAATGGGTGATGGTTTTCATGTTCAATGCTCCACTGGCGTTGTTGATGGATGGTTTCGACGGATCAGCCGCCGGGCAATCATCACCACGACACGCGGGGGTGTGTTGATGGCGACTGCGCAGCGGCAAGATGCCTTCTAAACTTATACCCCGGCTTATCGCTTTGGCATCACTTAACACCTGACTTTACAAAAAATTGCATGAAAAACGTTCCATTGGGCGCCAGTGCGCTGCAAGTCCCACCCATCTGCCTGGGCACCATGACGTTTGGTGAACAGGTCAATGAAGTCACCGCGCACAACATCCTTGATCGATCGATCGAGCGCGGCATCAACTTCCTGGACGCTGCCGAAATGTATTCGGTGCCGGCGCGCGCCGAGACCTGCGGCGCCACTGAAACGATCCTCGGCAACTGGTTCGCCAAGGATGCTGGTTTGCGCGCCAAGGTGGTGCTGGCCACCAAGGTGGCGGGTCCTTCGCGCGGCATGCCCTGGATACGGGGCGAGAACTCGGGCGTGAGCAAGGCCGAGATCATCAAGGCCTGTGAAGACAGTTTGCGCCGTCTTCAAACCGACGTGATCGACCTCTACCAGATCCACTGGCCCGCGCGCAACGTGCCGGCGTTTGGCCTTCTGACCTTCGACCCGTCCAAGGACAAGCCCTGCGCCTCGGTGCTGGAGCAGCTTGAGGCCATGGCCGAACTGGTGAAGGCGGGCAAGGTCAAGGCCATCGGCCTGTCCAACGAATCGCCGTACGGCGTGCACGAGTTCGTGCGCCTGGCCGAGCAGCACGGCCTGCCGCGCGTGGCCACGGTGCAGAACCCATACTGCCTGATCAACCGCAGCTACGAAAACGGGCTGGACGAAACCTGCCACCGCCTGGGTGTGTCGCTGCTGGCCTATTCACCGCTGGGTTTCGGTTTGCTCAGCGGCAAGTACGACGAGACCGGCCTGGTGGGCGACGCCGGGCGCATGGCCTTGTACGAGTCGATGCGCAAGCAGCGCTGGGGCCGGCCCGAAGCGCTGGACGCCGCGCGCCGCTACAACGCATTGGCGCGCGATCACGGTCTCACCCCTTCGCAGCTCGCGCTGGCGTTCTGCTATACCAACTGGCGCGTGGCCAGCACCATCATCGGCGTGACCTCACTGACCCAGCTCGACGAATGCCTGGACGCCTGGGGCACGAAGCTGTCTCCAGAACTGCTCGCTGCCATCGACAAGATCCGCTGGGAGTCGCGCGACCCCGCCCAATGAGGTAGCGCTTGGCCAAGAAGTCGCACGTCAGTGAAACGCCCGCCACCGCCTGGCTCAAGAGGCACGGCGTGGTGTTCACCGAGCACAGCTACGAGTACCTGGAGCACGGCGGTGCGCAACACAGTGCGCAGGTGCTGGGGCTGGACCCGTTTTCCGTGGTCAAGACCTTGATCATGCAGGACGAGGCCGCCAAACCGCTGGCGGTGCTCATGCACGGCAACCGCACGGTGTCGACCAAGAATCTGGCGCGTCAGATCGGCGCCAAGTCGATCGAGCCCTGCAAGCCCGAGGTGGCCAACCGCCACAGCGGGTATTTCGTGGGCGGCACGTCGCCGTTCGGCCTGAAGCGCGCCATGTCCATCTATGTGGAGGCCACGGTCTTGACGCTGCCTCGCATCTGGATCAACGGCGGGCGCCGTGGTTACCTGGTTGGCATCGATCCGGCCGTGCTCAGTGGCCCCCTGGCCGCGAAGCCCGTGGATTGCGCGCTGGCAGAATAGCCAGCCCGTTCATCCAGCCTGCTCCTGTCCTTTGGAGTGCGGCCCGAACCACCGAGGAGACTTCGTTGCCCATGCTCTACCCCCTGCTGGCCACCGTGGCCGCGTACCTGATCGGCTCGCTGTCGTTTGCCGTGCTCGTGAGCCGGTCCATGGGGCTGAGCGACCCGCGCACCTACGGCAGCAAGAACCCTGGCGCCACCAACGTGCTGCGCTCGGGCAACAAGGCGGCGGCCGTGATCACACTGCTGCTCGATGCACTCAAGGGCTGGCTGCCCGTGGTGGCGGTGAAGTGGTGGGGCGAGGCTTATGGCCTGGGCGATGGCACGGTGGCGCTGGTCGGCCTCGCGGCGTTCCTGGGCCACCTGTACCCGGTGTTCTTTCGCTTCCAGGGCGGCAAGGGCGTGGCCACGGCTGCGGGCGTGATCTTCGGTTTTCAGCCCTGGCTGGGGCTGGCCGCGTTGGCCACCTGGGTGATCATCGCCGCGTTCTTTCGCTACTCCTCGCTGGCCTCCATCGTCACGGCGGTGTTTGCCCCGGCCTTCTTCCTGCTGGGCCACCGAGTGGCGTGGGACGCTCCGGGGCTGCAGGTGGCGAGTCTGGTGGTCATGGGCATGCTGCTGGTCTACCGCCATGCCGAGAACATCAACCGCCTGGTGGCCGGCAAGGAAAGCAAACTCGGCGCGAAGAAGAAAGCATGAGCTCGCACATCACCCGCATCGGGGTCGCAGCTCGCTACAGCGAAGCCGCTGTGTTCAATGGCGTGGTCTTCCTCGCCGGGATGGTGCCCGAGCGTGGCGACACCGACATTCGGGGCCAGACGCAGGATGTGCTGGAGCAGGTGCATCAGCGCTTGATGGAGGCGGGCAGTGACAAGTCGCGCATCCTGCGCGCCCAGATCTACCTGGCCGACATCCAGGACATTGGTGCGATGAACGAGGTGTGGGACGCCTGGGTGGTGCCGGGCACCGCGCCACCGCGTGCCACGGTGCAGGCCGCGCTGGCGAATGCCGCATGGCGCATTGAAATCGTGGTGACTGCAGCGCAGAAAGCGCTGTGATCAATAGCGGCGGTCCAGTGTGAGCTGGTCGTTGGTGCGCTGCATCTGAAAGCGCGACAGAAAGCTGTTGCCCAACAGCACAAAAGGCATGGGCTGGGGCAGCACGATGGCAGACACGTCAAACACCTGTGCTTCACCAATGCGCACCGACTCCAGCCGCACCTGATACCCGACGGCCCCCCCGTTGGCGGTGCTCACATTCACCTTGCGGCCGAGCTCGTACTTCAGGTTGATGCGTTTGGCGTCCGACTCGCTCAAGATCACCTGGGTGGCGCCCGTGTCCACCATGAACTGGACCTGACGACCGTTGATCTGGCCCGGTGGCATGAAGTGCCCTTGCGAATCGGCGGTGAGCACCACGCGTTTCCCACCTGCATCGGTCTTGCTCTGGCCCTGACTCACCGGGGCTTCACCCACGCGCAGGGTTTGCCGCTGGCCGTTCACCTCGATCACAGCCGCGTCGCCCAGCACGCTCAACAGCTTCACACCCTGGTGCGCCTGGCCGGGGCTCAGGAAGCGCGGCGCTGCAGCGTCGATGGTGACCAGCGCCTTGCCGCCGGCCACACCCGCCAAGGCCACCTGCTGCGCCGCCGCTGGCAACGCCAACAGGAGACTGAGCGCACCGAAGGCGGCGCGGATGGTGTTCAACTCAATCTCTGAAGTTGTTGAAAGAGAGCGGCAGGTCCTTGAGTTCGGACTTGATGAGCGCCATGGCCGCTTGCAGGTCGTCACGCTTGGCACCGGTCACACGCACCGCATCGCCCTGGATAGCGCCCTGCACCTTGAGCTTGCTGCCCTTGATGGCCTGCTGGATCTTCTTGCCGTCTTCGGTACTGACGCCGTTGCGCACCTTCACCACCTGCTTGACCTTGTCACCGCCGACTTTTTCAACCTTGCCCACGTCGAGAAAACGCGCGTCGACACCGCGTTTGGTGAGCTTGCCGCGCAGCACGTCGTCGATCTGCTGGAGCTGAAAATCGGCGTCACCGTGCAGGATGATTTCCTTGTCCTTGAGTTCGATGGCCGCACTCGTGCCCTTGAAATCGAAGCGGGTGCCGATCTCGCGCGCGACCTGATCGACCGCATTTTTCACTTCAACGAAATCGGCTTCAAGAACGGTGTCAAAAGAAGGCATGCTGGGGGTCTTGCAAAAAGGTGAATGAGAGAATCGAAGAATGGTAGTCGAGAACAACGTGGCGCTCCAGCCGCATAACACTTTTGGCATCGTTGCCCGGGCGCAGCGCCTGGTGCGCGTGCGCTCAACGGACGACGTGCTGGCGCTGCTGGCCGACCAGGAGGTGAGCACGGCGTCGGGCACGCCGCCCTTTGTGTTGGGCGGCGGCAGCAACCTGGTGATCACCGGTGACATCAAGCAACTGGTGATCAAGGTCGAAATCACCGGGCGGCGCCTGGTGGAAGAAACCGCCAAGGGCTGGCTGGTGGAGGCCGGCGCCGGCGAAGACTGGCACGATTTCGTGCGCTGGACGCTGGAGCAGGGCTATCCGGGGCTGGAAAATCTCGCGCTGATTCCAGGCACGGTGGGCGCTTCGCCGGTGCAGAACATTGGAGCCTATGGCGTGGAATTGCAGGACCGATTCAGCGCGCTGGACGCCATCGACCTGCAAACGGGACAGCGCTTCTCGCTGGATGCCGCGCAGTGCGGTTTTGGTTACCGCGACTCGGTGTTCAAACACGTTCCGGCCGGTGACAAAGGTCTGGGTCTGGCGGGCCGTGCGCTGATCACGCACGTGCGTTTCTGGCTGCCCAAGCCGTGGAAAGCTGTGCTGGGCTATGCCGATCTGGACCGCAAGATGGCCGAGACCGGTATCTCTTCACCGAGCGCCCAACAGATCTTTGACTGGGTCTGCTCCATCCGCCGCGCCAAGCTGCCCGACCCGGCGGTGATCGGCAACGCCGGCAGTTTTTTCAAGAACCCGACGGTGAGCCCCGAGCAGTGCGCGGACATCATCGCGCGCGAACCCAAGGTGGTGCACTACCCGATGGCGGATGGCAGCATCAAGCTGGCTGCGGGCTGGCTGATCGACGCCTGTGGCTGGAAGGGCAAGGGCGTGGGCAGTGCGGGGGTGTACGAGCGGCAGGCGCTGGTGTTGGTGAACCGGGGCGGTGCCACCGGTGGTGAGGTGATGACCTTGGCCAAGGCGATCCAGACCAGTGTGTACGAGCGCTTCGGGATCTTGCTGGAGACCGAGCCAGTCGTTGTTTGATGGACTGTTCGCGCGCGACTGTCATTTCAGAACGCCGCAGCGCAACGATCCCGCGAGGTTTCAGCGTGAAACCTCGCGGCGCGAGAAGTTACTCCCCCTCAAGCTTCAACATGCTGGCCCCGTCCCCCAGCGACAACAACCCAGCCTTGGCATAGACGCCCAGCTTGGCGCGCGTGTCGGTGATGTCGAGGTTGCGCATCGTCAGCTGGCCGATTCGGTCCAGCGGCGTGAACGGCGCGTCTTCCACCTTCTCCATGCTCAAACGCTCGGGCGCATACGTGAGGTTGGCGCTCTCGGTGTTCATGATGGAGTAGTCGTTGCCGCGGCGCAGCTCGATGGTGACCTCGCCCGTGATGGCGCGCGCCACCCAGCGCTGGGCCGTTTCGCGCAGCATGATGGACTGTGGGTCGAACCAGCGGCCCTGGTAGAGCAGGCGGCCCAGCTTCAGACCGTTGACGCGGTACTGCTCGATGGTGTCTTCGTTGTGGATGCCGGTCACCAGGCGCTCGTAGGCGATGTGCAGCAGCGCCAGGCCAGGGGCTTCGTAGATGCCGCGGCTCTTGGCTTCGATGATGCGGTTCTCGATCTGGTCGCTCATGCCCAGACCATGGCGGCCACCGATCTCATTGGCCTTGAGGATCAGGTCCACCGGGCTGGCGAAGGTCTCGCCGTTGAGTGCCACCGGTTGGCCTTCTTCAAAGCGCACCGTCACGGTCTCGCGCTTGACCACCACCTCGTCTTTCCAGAAGGCGACGCCCATGATGGGGTTCACGATCGAGATGCCGCTGCTGAGGTGCTCGAGGTCTTTCGCTTCATGGGTGGCGCCGAGCATGTTGCTGTCGGTGCTGTAGGCCTTCTCGGCGCTCATCTTGTAGCCGAAGCCGTTGGCCGTCATGAAGGCGCTCATCTCGGCGCGGCCACCCAGCTCGTCGATGAACAGCTGGTCGAGCCAGGGCTTGTAGATTTTCAAGCTGGGGTTGGTCAGCAGGCCGTAGCGGTAGAAGCGCTCGATGTCGTTGCCCTTGTAGGTGCTGCCGTCGCCCCAGATGTTGACGTCGTCTTCCTTCATCGCGGCCACCAGCATGGTGCCGGTGACGGCGCGACCCAGCGGCGTGGTGTTGAAGTAGGTCACGCCCGCTGTGCTGATGTGGAAGGCGCCGCATTGCAGCGCGGCAATGCCTTCGTGCGCGAGCTGGGTGCGGCAGTCGATCAGGCGCGCTTTTTCAGCGCCGTACTGCATGGCCTTGCGCGGGATCTCTTCGTAGTCCGGTTCGTCGGGCTGGCCCAGGTTGGCGGTGTAGGCGTAGGGAATTGCGCCCTTCTGTTTCATCCAGAGCAGCGCTGCGCTGGTGTCGAGGCCGCCCGAGAAGGCGATGCCAACTTTCTGTTGCGTGGGGAGGTTCTGGAGGATGGTGGCCATGGCGGTCGTTCAGTGGTTCAGCCGAAATGGCAGATGTAGTGGTAGGGCTCGGTCACGCGGATGTCGAAGCTGCTGTTGCCGGGCACGCTGAATTTCTCACCAGGACCGGACTTGAGCCAGGCGTCGGTGCCGGCGAGTTTGTATTCACAGCCGCCCGCCACGCATTCCATGATTTCCGGTGCGCCGGTGTTGAAGGTGAGTGTGGCGGGCAGCACCACGCCGACCGATTTTTTCGTGCCGTCGGCAAATGTGATGCCGTGGCTGACGCACTTGCCGTCGAAGTACACGCTGGCTTGGGTGTTGACGGTCACGCCGTCGAATTGGGTGGTGCTCATGGTGTTGGGGTGTGGTGCGAAGACGAAAGCGAATGGCGAAACCGCGATTTTAGGCCGCAGGGTGGGGCGGTTGCCGGGATCACAGACGCGCTTGCCAGGCGGCAGCGTCAAACCCCACGGTGATGCCGTCGGCCCACTGAACCACCGGGCGTTTGATCGCGCTGGGATGGGCCAGCAGCAGGGCGCGCGCGCTGGCCGTGTCCACCACCGAGGCCCGCACGGCGTCATCAAGCTGGCGCCAGGTCGTGCCCTTGCGGTTGACCAGGGTTTCCCAGCCTGCGGCGGCCAGCCAAATATCAAGGTCGGCTTCGGGCACGCCCTGTTTCTTGAAATCGTGGAATCGATGCTCCACGCCGTGGTCGGTCAGCCAGGCTCGGGCTTTTTTGACGGTGTCGCAGTTGGGTATGCCATGTACGGTGATCATGGAAAGGGATTGTCGGTGATGCCGGCAAAGGCCAAGGAGCCGATGGGACAATCCAGCCATGCTCCACATCGATCTGCCTCCCCACCCCACCACGCTGCCCGAGTGGCTGGCCCATGCCGAGCGCCTGCACCCCGTCACCATCGACATGGGGCTGGAGCGCGTGCAACGCGTGGCCCAGCGCATGGGCCTGGCCCTCACTTGCCCGGTGATCACCGTGGCCGGCACCAATGGCAAGGGGAGCACCTGCGCCATGCTGGAAGCCGTGTACACCCAGTCGGGCTACCGCACCGGCGTCTACACCTCGCCGCACCTGGTGCATTTTGAAGAGCGCTGCCGCATCGCCGGTGAGCCCGTGGCCACCGACGAGCTGCTGCCGGCGTTTGCCGAGGTGGAAGAAGCGCGCAAAGGGCAGGGCGGCGACGAAGAGATCAGCCTGAGCTATTTCGAATTCACCACACTGGCCATCCTGCGCACGCTGTCGCGCGCGGGCCTGGACGTGGCCATTCTTGAAGTGGGCCTGGGCGGCCGGCTGGACGCGGTGAACATCATCGATGCCGACTGCGCCGTCATCACCTGCATCGCACTCGACCACATGGCCCTGCTGGGCAACGACCGCGAGGCCATCGGTTTCGAGAAAGCCGGCATCATGCGCACCGGCCGCCCGGTGGTGGTGAGCGACCCGGTGCCACCGCAAAGCGTGCTCGACCGAGCACTGGAGATCGGTGCCGATCTCTGGCGCATCGGCAAAGACTTTCATTTCGCCGGCGACCAGCAGCAGTGGGGCTGGGCCATGCACCCTTCACACGGCGGCCGGCGTTACGCGGGGTTGGCCTACCCGGCGCTGCGTGGTGCCAACCAGTTGGTGAACGCTTCGGGCGTGCTGGGTGCGGTGGAGGCCCTGCGCTCGAAGTTGCCGGTGACGGCGCAGGCCGTGCGCAACGGCCTGGCGCTGGTGGAGCTGCCCGGGCGCTTTCAGATCGTGCCCGGCACGCCCACCCTGGTGCTGGACGTGGCGCACAACCCGCACTCGGTGGCCGCGCTGACCGAAAACCTCGACGCCATGGGCTTTTACCCCACCACCCACGCCGTGTTTGGCGCCATGGCCGACAAGGACCTCGGTGCCATGGTCGAGCGCATCGCGCCGTTGATCGATCGCTGGCACCTGACCGACCTGCCGCTGCCCCGGGCCAGCACCGCCGTGGCCCTGGCCGAGACCTTGAAAGCCCATCCCGCCACGGCCAAAAGCACGGTGGCTGGCTGCCACGCCAGCCCCATGGAGGCCCTGCAGGCGGCGGTGTCCCAGGCGGACCCCGCTGATAGAATCGTGGTCTTCGGATCGTTCTTCACCGTGGGGGGAGTTCTGCAGGACGGTGTGCCCCGCTTGTCGGCCAAACACCTGCCCTCCTGACCCCTTCGCCCGAACCTTCCCGACCGCTCCCGTGTCGCGCCCCTCGCCAGGCCTCCTTTGGCGTCATGGTTCCCACCCGAATGTTCACATCCCGTTCAGGCTCACAGGGCAATCCATCGACACCGCCGCCGCAGAGCATTGACGCCGTGCGCCGCCGTGCGCGCCATCGGCTGATCGGTGCCAGCGTGCTGGTGCTGCTGGGCGTGTTGGGTTTCCCTTTGTTGTTCGACACGCAGCCGCGCCCGATTTCGGTCGACATCCCGATCGAGATTCCGGCCAAGAACACGCCCGCGCCGGCCGTCAAGGCGCCGGCCACGGCAGCGGCACCCGCTGCGGCGCCGGCCGCCGCCAAACCACCTGCGCCCAGCGTCGAAGCCCGCGAGACCCTGAGTGCGCGCGAAGAGGTCGTTGAGGCTGCTGCGCCTTCCAAGCCAGCGGCGGAGCCGACCAGGCCCGCTCCTGCACCCGCTGACGCCGATCGCGCCCGTGCCCTGCTCGAAGGCAAGATCGCCACCCCACCCGCAACGACAACCGCTGCACCCACCACCGCAGTTGCCGCCGAGCGCCTGGTGGTGCAGGTGGGCGCGTTCTCTGAAGAAGCGGGTGCCCGCTCGGTGCGCCAGAAGCTGGAAGCCGCCGGACTCAAGACCTACACCCATGTGGCTGAAACCGCCGAGGGGCGCCGTATCCGCGTGCGTCTGGGGCCTTATGCCAGCCGTGCCGAGGCTGACAAGGCTGCAGCCCGCGTGAAGGCCCTGGGCTTGCCTGCGGCCATCCTCACGCTGTGACGCACAAACGGATGATGGTTGCATGGTGTTGACGGATTGGCTGCTGCTGGCGGTGTTGTTGTTGTCGGTGTTGCTGGGTGCGTGGCGTGGGCTGGTGTACGAGGTTCTGTCGGTGGCGGGCTGGGTGGCGGCGTTCGTGCTTGCGCAGGCCTACGCCGACGAAGCGGCCGCCCTGTTGCCGCTGAACGGCATCTCGCCACCGCTTCAGCTGGCTGCTGGCTTCGTGCTGGTTTTCATCGCGGTGGCTTTTGCGGGCGGCCTGCTCGCGTGGATGGTCAAGAAGCTGGTGGCGTCGGTCGGCTTGCGGCCGGTGGACCGGATTCTGGGCGGTGCCTTTGGTCTGGCGCGTGGCGTGGTGATGTTGCTCGCGTTCGCCGTGGTGATGAGCATGTCGCCCCTGCGGGATGCGCTGTGGTGGCAGGGCTCGGCGGTAGCCGACGTGCTGGTGGCCACGCTGCACGCCATCAGGCCCTTGTTGCCCGAGCCAGTGGCCCGATATATCGCGTGAACAGCATTTGAAATTTTTCTGAGGATCGAAACATGTGTGGAATCGTGGGCGTGGTCAGCAAAACGCCAGTCAACCAGCTGATTTACGACGCCTTGTTGCTCCTGCAGCACCGCGGCCAGGATGCGGCGGGCATCGTCACCCAGCAGGGTCGAAAATTTTTCATGCACAAGGCCAAGGGCATGGTGCGCGATGTGTTTCGCACCCGCAACATGCGCTCGCTGCCCGGCATATGCGGGCTGGGCCAGGTGCGCTACCCAACGGCCGGCAATGCCTACAGCGAAGAAGAGGCACAACCGTTCTACGTGAACGCGCCGTTTGGTCTGGTGCTGGTGCACAACGGCAACCTGACCAACGCGCATGCGCTGAAGCAGGAGCTGTTCCAGACTGACCACCGCCACATCAACACCGAGAGCGACTCCGAGGTCCTGCTCAACGTGCTCGCACACGAACTGGAGAAGGTCACGCGCGGCATCACGCTGAAACCAGCCGATGTGTTCGCAGCCGTGCGTGGCGTGCACCAGCGCGTCAAGGGGTCGTATGCGGTGGTGGCGCTGATCGCCGGTCACGGCTTGCTGGCCTTCCGCGACCCGTTTGGCATCCGTCCACTGTGTGTGGGCCACAACGACCAGGGCGGCGTGATGGTGGCCAGCGAGTCGGTGGCGCTGGAAGGCAACGGCTTTGAGCTGGACCGCGACGTGTTGCCCGGTGAGGCGGTGTTCGTCGACCTCGACGGCAAGATGCAGTTCCAGCAGTGCGCCGACAAGGTCAGTCACAACCCCTGCATTTTCGAGTTCGTGTACCTGGCCCGGCCCGACTCCGTGCTGGACGGCATCTCGGTCTACCAGGCGCGTTTGAACATGGGCGTGACCCTGGCCAAACGTGTGGTGTCCACCGTGCCTCCGAACGAGATCGACGTGGTCATCCCCATTCCCGAATCGTCACGCCCCAGCGCCATGGAGCTGGCCCAGCTGCTCGGTCTGCCGTACCGCGAGGGCTTCGTGAAGAACCGCTACGTGGGCCGCACCTTCATCATGCCGGGGCAGGGCGTGCGCAAGAAGTCGGTGCGCCAGAAACTCAACGTGATCGGCAGTGAGTTCAAGGGCCGCAACGTGTTGCTGGTGGACGACTCCATCGTGCGTGGCACGACCAGTCGCGAGATCGTGCAGATGGCGCGCGACGCCGGCGCGCGCAAGGTCTACCTGGCCAGCGCCGCGCCGCCGGTGCGCTACCCCAACGTCTATGGCATCGACATGCCCACACCCGATGAACTCGTGGCGCACAACCGCACGGTGGACGAAGTGCGCGAAAGCATCGGCTGCGACGCCCTGATTTACCAGGACGTGGACGCGATGAAGCAAGCGATTGGCTCGCTCAATCCCGAGCTCGCGGGTTTTGATGCGTCGTGCTTCGACGGTGTGTACGTCACAGGTGACATCACGCTGGCCGACATCGCCCGCCTGAACGCCGGGCGCGATACCAGTGAAGAGGGTGAAGAGGACACCTCACGCCTGGCCTTGCCCAACGCGCAGGTCGCCTGAAAGCCACGGCCCATGACGCAGAAGAAAACCAACCTGCACCGCGACACACTGGCCGTGCGCGAAGCCGTCGAGCGCAGCCAGTACGGCGAGAACTCCGAGGCCTTGTACCTCACCAGCGGTTATGTGCAACCCAGCGCCGAAGCCGCCGCGCGCCGCTTTGCCGGCGACGAGGAAGGCTTCACCTACGGCCGCTACGGCAACCCCACGGTGGCCAGTTTCGAGCAACGCCTGGCGGCGCTCGAAGGCGCCGAGGCCTGCCTCTCCACCGCTTCTGGCATGTCCGCCATCCTCATGATGTGCATGGGCCTGCTCAAGGCTGGCGACCACGTGGTGTGCTCGCACTCCATGTTTGGCTCCACCATCAAGCTGATCGGCACCGATTTGGCCAACTTCGGCATCGAGTCCACCTTTGTGTCTCAAACCGATGTGGCGGCATGGCGGGCCGCGATCAAGCCGACCACGAAACTCTTGTTCGCCGAAACGCCGACCAACCCGCTCACCGAGGTGTGCGACATCCGCGCGCTGGCCGACATCGCGCACAACGCGGGCGCGCTGCTGTGCGTGGACAACTGCTTCGCCACGCCAGCGCTGCAATTGCCGATGAAGCTGGGCGCCGACATCGTCATGCACTCGGGCACCAAGTACCTCGATGGCCAGGGCCGTGTGATGGCCGGCGCCCTGTGCGCCAGCCAGGACCTGGTCACCAAGACCTTCCTGCCCGTGCTCAAGAGCGCGGGCATGACGCTCGCGCCGTTCAACGCCTGGGTGGTGCTCAAGGGCCTGGAAACGCTCGACATCCGCATGCAGGCGCAGTCGGCCCGCGCACTCCAGTTGGCCCAGTGGCTGCAAGACCACCCGGTCGTGGCGCGCGTGCACTACCCGGGCCTGGCCAGCCACCCACAGCACACGCTGGCGATGGCGCAGCAGTCGGATTGCGGGGGCGCCGTGCTCTCGTTCGAGGTCAAGGCGTCTGACGCCGAGCAGGCCCGCGCACGCGCGTTCCACGTGCTCGACTCGCTGCAGGTGATGTCGCTCTCGACCAACCTGGGTGACACCAAGACCCTGATGGCGCACCCCGCGAGCACCTCGCACGGCCGCCTCACCGAAGCGCAGCGCCAGACGGCGGGCGTGGTGCAGGGGCTGATCCGCGTGGCGGTGGGCCTTGAACATCTCCCAGACATCCAGACCGACCTCGACCGCGGACTCCTCACTTTCTGACATGACCACCACCGTCCGCACCCGCTTCGCGCCATCGCCTACCGGCTTCATCCACCTCGGCAACATCCGCTCCGCGCTTTATCCCTGGGCGTTTGCGCGCTCCACCGGCGGCGTCTTCATCCTGCGCATCGAAGACACGGATCTGGAACGTTCCTCGCAGGCCGCGGTGGACGTGATCATTGAAGGAATGAGGTGGTTGGGCCTGGACCACGACGAAGGCCCGTTCTACCAAATGCAGCGCATGGACCGCTACAAGGCCGTGCTCGCCGACATGGTGACTGCTGGTCTGGTGTACCCCTGCTACATGAGCGTGGCCGAACTCGATGCGCTGCGCGAAGCGCAGATGGCGGCGAAGGAAAAACCGCGCTACGACGGTACCTGGCGGCCCGAGCCGGGCAAGGTGCTGCCGGCCGTGCCCGAGGGCGTGAAGCCCGTGCTGCGCTTCAAGAACCCGCAGGGCGGCGTCGTGGCCTGGGACGACAAGGTCAAGGGCCGCATCGAGATCAGCAACGACGAACTCGACGACCTCGTGATCGCGCGCCCCGACGGCACGCCCACGTACAACTTCTGCGTGGTGGTCGACGACATCGACATGACCATCACCCACGTGATCCGGGGCGACGACCACGTGAACAACACGCCGCGCCAGATCAACATCTTTCGCGCGCTCGGCAAGGAGCCGCCGGTGTACGCCCACCTGCCCACCGTGCTCAACGAGCAGGGCGAGAAGATGAGCAAGCGCAACGGCGCCAAGCCCGTCACACAGTACCGCGACGAAGGCTACTTGCCCGATGCGATGGTGAACTACCTCGCGCGCCTGGGCTGGAGCCACGGCGACGATGAAATCTTCAGCCGCGCACAGTTTTTGGAGTGGTTCAACCTCGACCACCTGGGTCGCAGTGCAGCGCAGTTCGACGAAGCCAAGCTGCGCTGGGTCAACGCCCAGCACCTCAAGGCCATGACCGACGACGCACTCGCGCCGCTGGTGGCCGAGCAGCTCAGGTGGCAGGGCATTGCGGCGGATGACCGCCTGCCGCGCATCTGTGGCCTGTTCAAGGACCGCTGCGACACCACCGTGGCATTGGCCCAGTGGGCGAAGGCTTTCTATGCCGACATCACGCCCAACGCGGACGAACTCACGCAGCACGTGACCGACGCGGTGCGCCCGGCGCTGGCCGCCTTGGCTGGCAAGCTCGGCGGCGCTGCGTGGGACAAGGCCAGCATCTCGGCGGCCATCAAGGAAGTGCTCACCGCGCACAGCCTGAAGATGCCGCAGATCGCCATGCCGGTGCGTGTGTTGGTGATGGGCACTGCCCAGACGCCGTCGCTCGATGCCGTGCTCGAATTGCAGAAACGTGAAACAGTCCTGGACCGTTTGCAGAAGGCTTGAAAAAATCGCCTATAATCTGAGGCTTGCTGAAATGCAGCGCTGAATCAAACCGGCGAAGCAGATCAACAAACCCTGTGGGGGTATAGCTCAGCTGGGAGAGCGCTTGCATGGCATGCAAGAGGTCAGCGGTTCGATCCCGCTTACCTCCACCAAAAATCAGGGACTGCGAAGCGCAGCAGAGGAAGGAACATCACCTTCCGATGCTACAATTCGAAGTTCCAAAAAACGCGGTGCAGAGAGTCGCGTTTCGGTTAGTCCCAAGGTTTTGACCCTATCGTCTAGAGGCCTAGGACATCACCCTTTCACGGTGAGTACCGGGGTTCGAATCCCCGTAGGGTCGCCAGAATTTGCCGCAAGGCAACTCAGGCACAAGTGGTTGGCACTTGGTTCGCAAGAACGAACGCCATCTACCAGGAGTGGTAGTTCAGTTGGTTAGAATACCGGCCTGTCACGCCGGGGGTCGCGGGTTCGAGCCCCGTCCACTCCGCCAGTCAAGAATCAAATCACCGCGGTCGCAAGACCCCGGTGATTTTTTTCGTCTGTCGCTCTTGCAGGCTTCGGTTCAGGTCGCCCGTTCCAGCCACCGCAGGCGCACAAGCCCGGTCGACAACGCCGTGCCGCAAATGATCACCAGGCCACATCCCACCATCCACGGCGTGATGGTCTCGTTCAGGAACAGCGCGCCGTAACCCAGTGCAAACACCGGCACAAGGAAGGTGACGGTGAGGGCCTTGCTCGGGCCGGCCTGTTCGATGATGTGGAAGAACAGGATGTAGGCGATAGACGTGCACAAGAGTGCCACCGCGGCCACCGCGGCCCAGGCCGTGAAGCTCACGGGCTCGGCGGGCCAGAACCACAGGGTGGGCACAGCCAGGCCGAGCGCTGCACCGATCTGGCTTCCGGTGGCGGTGGCCAGCGGGTGGGCGCCGGTGAGGTAGCGTTTGGTGAAGCTGGCGGCCAGGCCGTAACACAGGGTGGCGAGCAGACAGGCGCCCATGGCCAGCAACGTGATGCCAGTGGAGCCCGCGCCGGCCACGCCAGTGGCGCTGAAACCCGATTTGCCAACGACCAGCAGCGTGACTCCTGCAAATCCGATGGCCAGGCCCAACATGCGCGAGCCACCGGGACGGTCCTTGAGCCACAGCCAGGCGACCAAGGCACCAGTGAGCGGCACGGTGGCATTGAGGATGGAGGTGAGCCCCGTGGTGATGTGCATCACCGCGAACGCGAACAGCATGAACGGGATGCCGGAGTTGAGCAGGCCCACGAACAAGATGGCCTTGGCGCGTTGGCGGAAGTCGGCCCAGACACCCTTGACCAGAAAGACCGGCAACAGAAAAAGCGCGGCCAGCATGACCCTCAGGCCCGCGGTGGGAACGATGCCGAACTCGGTGGCGCCCAGGCGCGTGAAGAGAAACGACGAGCCCCAGAGGGCGGCGAGCAGGACAAATTCCAGGGCGAGGACGGGGTTCATGGCGTGAAAGTATGCACGGGCACTGTTCGCGCCCAGTGGTGGTATTGATGCCGTATGGGTGCGCCATTGATGCGCCGTCTGCCTCAATGGCATGGCTTGTCAGGGTGGAGTGGCGCCCTCCAGCGACAGCAGCGCGGTCTTGCGCTCCAACCCGCCGGCATAACCGGTGAGCGAGCCGTCAGCGCCCAGGACGCGGTGGCAGGGGACGACGATGCTGACCGGGTTGCGGCCCACGGCCGCGCCCAGGGCGCGCACGGCGGCGGGCTTGCCGATCGCCGCACTCAGGCTGCCGTAGCTGGTGGTGGCTCCTGGTGGAATGCGCCGCAGCGCCTGCCACACCTGTTGCTGGAACGGCGTGCCCGCTTGCAGGTCCAGTGGCAGGTCGAAGGCCGTGCGTTGCCCTGCGAAGTACTGGTCGAGCTGCTGAATGGCCATTTGCAGCACGGGATGCTCGGGATCGCGGCGCCAGGCCGAGGTATCGGGTCCGTGGCGTTGGCCGTCGAACCAGACGCCGCTGAGGCCACGCTTCGTCGCAGCCAGGGTCATGGCGCCCAGCAGGCCTTCCCATGAGGTGAAGGCGGTGAGGGGATCGTGTTTCATGCGCAAGCTCCTGTGAGTGGGGTGACGTGTCCGGCCGACCAGGCCCGGAGGACGGCGTAGCTGCGCCACGGTTTCCAGGCCAGCGACGCGGCTTCGGCCTCGCGCGCCGAATGCTTGAGGTCCTGCACGCCCAGCGCCTTGTGCAGTGCCACGTCGCCAGCGGGAAAGGCGTCGGGCCAGCGCAGCGCGCGCATGGCGATGTACTGCGCCGTCCAGTCGCCGATGCCGGGCAGCGCCTTGAGCGCTGTGACGGTGGCCGGCACGTCGGCGCTGCCGTTGAGCACGAGGCCTTGTTCGGCCACGCCCCGCGCCAGCGCCACGATGGCGGCCTGGCGTTGTTTGACGATGCCCAGCTCGCCCAGCGCATCGCCACCGGCCTGCGCCAGCACTTCGGGCGCGGGAAACAGCCGGGTTAGTGCCGCGAACGGCGTGTCGATGCGCTCGCCGAAGCGGTTCACCAGCCGCTGCGCGAGCGTGCGCGCGGCGGCCACCGTGATCTGCTGGCCGAGCACCGCGCGCACGGCGAGTTCGAAACCGTCGAGCGCACCCGGCACGCGCAGGCCGTCGCCAGCCGGAAATGCACCATGCAGCACAGCGTTGATCGCGCTCGGGTCGGCGTCCAGGTCGAGCGCGGCGCGCACCCGGTGGATCACCTGCGGCAGCACCTCGCGCAGCTCGTCGCTCACGCGCAGCACGAGCTGGCACCGCGTTTCATCGAACTCGGCCAGCAACCAGCCGCGGTGGCTGCGCTCGCCGATGTTCATGCGCAAGGTCTGCCCGAGGCGCAACTGGTCGTCGACGAAGGCCACGCCTTCGATCAGGCGCTGACGAAAAAAGGCCAGTGTGGCTGTGACGTCGTAGGGCGGTCGGTAGCCCAGGCGCACTGTGGTGCCCTGGCCGCTGTCGCGGGTGCTGGTCTCGCGTCGCAGCTGGGTCGGGTTCAGGCGGTAGTGGTCGAGAAAGGCGGCGTTGAAGCGGCGCACGCTGGCAAAGCCGCTGGCGCCCGCGATCTGGGTGATCGGCAGGTCGGTGTCGGTGAGCAGTTGTTTGGCGGTGAGCAGCTTGCGCGTGAGCAGGTATTGCAGTGGCGAAACACCGAGCCGATCCTCGAACACGCGGCGCAGGTGGCGGTCGCTCACGCCGAGGCGCGCGGCCAGCCGTTCTCCCATGTTGCCTTCCGTGTCGCACCAGTGCTGGGGATCGTCGAGCCACAGCGTGGCTTGCTGCAGCAAGATGGTGGAGGCGTCTTCGGTGGACCAGTGCCGATCCATCGGCGCCAGCTCGGGCCGGCAGCGCAGGCACGGGCGAAACCCCGCGTGCTCGGCCTGTGCCGCATGCTCGAAGAAACGGCAGTTCTCGCGCCGGGGGGTGCGCACGCGGCAGACTGGCCGGCAATAGATGCCGGTGGAGGTGACAGCGGTGAAGAACTGCCCGTCAAAGCGCGCGTCGTGCGAGCACAGCGCGCGGTAGCAGGCGTCGTCGTCGATGCGGTCCAGGCGTTTCATGGTTGCCATGGTAGGCCGTTCGGATGGGCGTGGCTGGCCGTTTCCGGACATGTGGCTCCCGAGGCGTCAAAGGCCACTCCTACAATGGCCGAACCTCACCGAACCCAGGACATCACCATGCAAGTCACCCCTTCGATCTTCAAGGCCTATGACATCCGCGGCGTGACGCCCACCGCGCTCAACGAAGAGGTGGCCGAGGCGCTGGGCCTGGCGTTTGGCACGCAGGCCATGAAGCTGGGCGAGAAGAGCGTGGCCGTGGGCCGAGACGGGCGGCTGAGCGGGCCGGCTTTGTCGGCAGCGCTGATTCGCGGGCTCGTGGCGGCGGGTGTGGACGTGATCGACATCGGTCTGGCCACCACGCCCATGCTGTATTTCGCCGCCACCACGCTGTGCACCAGTGGCATCCAGGTCACGGGCAGCCACAACCCCAAGGACTACAACGGTTTCAAGATGGTGCTGGCCGGGCGCGCAATCTATGGCGACGACATCCAGGCGCTGCGCAAGACGATGGAAGCCGAATCACACACGCGTGCCGAGGGCGGGCGTGTTCGCCTGATCAACGTGCAGGCGGCTTACCAGGCGCGCATCGTGGGCGACATCAAACTCTCGCGCCCCATGAAGATCGTGGTGGATTGCGGCAACGGCGTGGCCGGTGCATCGGCGCCTGCGATCTTCCGCGCGCTGGGTTGTGAGGTGATTGAACTGTTCAGCGAGGTGGACGGCAACTTCCCCAACCACCACCCGGACCCGAGCAAGCCCGAGAACCTGCAGGACGTGATGCGCGCGCTGCGCGAGACCGACGCCGAACTCGGCCTGGCCTTTGATGGCGACGGTGACCGCCTGGGCATCGTCACCAAAGAGGGCAACAACATCTACCCCGACCGCCAGATGATCCTGTTCTCGCAGGACGTGCTCTCGCGCGTGCCCGGTGGCGACATCGTGTTCGACGTGAAGTGTTCGCAGCGCCTGGCGCCTGCGATTGAAGCGGCCGGCGGCGTGGCCCACATTTACAAGACAGGCCACTCGCTGATCAAGGCCCGCATGAAGGAGCTGAACAGCCCGCTGGGTGGTGAGATGAGCGGCCACATCTTTTTCAAGGAACGTTGGTACGGCTTTGACGACGGCACCTACGCTGGTGCACGCCTGCTTGAGATCGTGAGCCGCAGCCCGAACGCCAGCGAGGTGCTCAACGCCTTGCCCACCAGCTTCAGCACGCCCGAACTCAACGTGGCCTGTGCCGAAGGCGAACCCCATGCGGTGGTGAAGCAACTGGTGGCGCAGGCGAAGTTCGACGAGCCGGCCAAGCTGTCCACCATCGACGGTGTGCGGGTGGACTGGCCCGATGGTTTTGGTTTGATCCGCGCGTCCAACACCACGCCGGTCCTGGTGCTGCGCTTTGAGGGGCAGACCACCGAGGCGCTGCACCGCATTGAAGCGGTGATGCTGGCCTTGCTCAAGAGCGCCAAGCCCGACGCCGTGGTCGGCGCCAGCGCCCACTGAACGGCAGCGTTCAGCGCGGCAGCAGGGCCTGCACGCGCTCGATCACCGCTTCGGCCTGTTCGTCCACCAGTGCGGTGGTGTCCACCGGGCGGTTGACCCCCCACACGGCGGCCACTTCGCGGATCACGTCGCCCTCACTGTTCACCGGTCGAGCCTGGCGCAGGCCGTTGAGCCGTTCGTAGCTTTCGGCAAAGTTCCACACATTCGGCCCGTGCAGCACCGCACAGCCCAAGGCCAATGGCTCGTGCGGGTTGTGCCCCCCCACGCTGGCGAACGATCCACCCACCAGGGCCACCGGCGCCAGTCGGTACCACAGGCCCATCTCGCCGATGGTGTCGGCGATGTAGACCGGGGACCTGGTGGCGATGTGGGCGCCGGCGCTGCGCAATGGGGCATCTCTGGAGACCACTGCCGACGCGAGCGCGGCCACCTCAAGCCCGCGCGCGGGTGCCCGTGGCGCAATGATCAGCAGGGCGCCGGGACGCTGTTCACACAGCCGGACGTGTGCCGCGAGCGCGAGCGCCTCTTCCCCGGGATGGCTCGATGCCAGCAACCACACTGGCCGGCCTGCGAGGGCTTGTTGCCAGGTCTCCAGATCGACCGCATCGCATCCCAGCGGTGGCACCAGCGCCTTGATCGTGCCGCTGATGGTGATGCGTTCGCGCGGCGCACCCAGCGCCACCAGCGCGTCGGCAGTGGCTTCGTTCTGCGCAAACAGGTCCCGAAAGCCGGGCAGCAAGGCCTGGTACAGCCAGCGCCCCCAGCGGCGCTTGGCCAGCGACTCGGGCGACAGCCGTGCATTGACCAGGGCGCGTGGAATGGCACGCGCGTCGGTCTCCGCGATGAGCGCGGGCCACAGGTCCATCTCGCACCACAGCGCCAGCGACGGCCGCCAGTGATCGAGGAAGCGCGAGACGGCCTCGGGTGTGTCCACCGGGGCGAACTGGTGCTGGCAACGCGCCGGCAGGCCGGTGCGCCGCAGCGCGTCGCCCGAGGTGCGCGCGGTGGTGGTGATGAGGAAGCTGCAATCGGGACGCCGCTCGGCCAGTCGGGCAAACAGGCCGGCCAGCGCCATGGATTCGCCCACGCCCACTGCATGCCCCCACACCAGTGGGCCGGTGGGTCGGTCGGCGTATTCGCTGCCCAGCTTCTGCCGCACGCTGCGCGGCGTTTCCTTGCCGCGCAGCAAGCGCCGCTGCAAGCCCTTGTGCCACACGGGCGCGAGCCAGCGGGCCAGCACCAGGTAGGCCCGCAGTGCCCAGGGAGGACGCGCTGGCTTCATCGGGCTTCCAGCCAGGGCACGAGCGTGGCCATGTGTTTGGCGGTGGCGCCGCCGTGTTCGGCGTAAAAGGCCTCTGCTCCGGCGATGGCCTGGGCGTAATCGGCGGGTGAGGTAAGCAATTGGACCAACGCCTTCGACAGGCTGTCGATCGTCATGTGCTGCTGCAAGACCCCTGCGGCCAGCGCCTCGACGCCGGGGTACTCGATACCCCAGATGCTGTGTCCGACCATCACCGGCTTTTTCAGGGCCAGCGGCTCGATCACGTTGTGCGCGCCCAGCGGCACGAACGATGCACCGACCACCACCACCTGGGAGAGCGCGAGGTAGAAGTACATCTCGCCCAGCGAGTCGCCCACCAGCACGTCAACCGTGCTCATGTCGGGCGCATCGGGCGTGGGTTGCAGTGCTGCATCGAGCATGCGACTGCGCCGCGCCACGCGCAGGCCCTCCGCCTCCATCAAATGCACCACGGTGTCGAAGCGCTGCGGGCTGCGCGGCACGTACACCACCAGCGGTGACGGCAGATCCGCTGCCCGCAGGCCTGCCTGGACCTGGCGGATCGCGTCGATGAACTGCTCGTCTTCGCCCACGATGGCACTGGCAAAACACAGCACGGGCCTGCGTCCAGGCGAAGCCGTGGCGAGCTGCCAGGGGGCCAGCAGGGCGTGGGCGGCGGCCAGCTGTTGCGGCGACACCGGCAGGTCAAAGCGGGTCTCGCCCGCGATCACCACGCGCTCGCAGCCCACGTCGCGAAAGCGTTGCGCGTGCGTCTCTGATTTGCACAGCACCAGCTCGTAGGCCTGGAAGATGCCGGCGCGAAAGCCACCCCATTTCCGGTCGCGCACGATGCTCTTTTTCGGATACTGCGCATTGGCCATGGCCAGTTGAACACCTTGGCGGCGGATGGTGGTCAGCAGCACCGGCCAGGTGTCGATTTCGGTCATGAGGGCCGCGCGCGGGCGCACCCGGCGGATCAAGCGGCGCACCGCCCAGCCCAGCTCCAGGGGCACATAGCCCACCCGCAGGCGGCCCTGTGCAATGGCTTCGTCAAACAGGGTGTGGGCGGCGGTGCGGCCGGCCGGGGTGAGGGTGGTGATGAAGACCGGGTAGCCCGCCGCCAGCAGGGCCCTCACCAGCGGCGCGGCACCGCGCATCTCGCCCATGGATGCCGAATGCATCCACACCGGGCGGTCCAGCCCGGTGGGCGAGGCACCGAAACGCTCGCCCCAGTGCGCTCTGTAAAGCGGCTCGCGCTTGCCGCGTTTCCACAGAAACAGCAGGAACACCGGCAGCAGCAGATGCCACAACACCTCGTACACGCCGATGAGCGCGGATATCCGCCAGTTGGGCGGAAACGGACGGGAGGCGACGTGTGTGGAAGAGGGGGATGCCATCGTTGGGAGCGATACGGTACGGGCGGGGGTGCCTGCACGTCCCATCAAGGGCTTCGGGCGAAGGCCATTCAGTATAGTTACGCCCTCGGGCAGCCCCCTACCCAGCGGCCTGCCTCCCACACAGGAACACCACCGATGCCCCTTCCCACGCCGGCCTGGACCGCAGTCATCCCGCTGCGCGCCGGATCCAAGGGCCTGCCCTCCAAGAACATTCGCCCGCTGGCGGGCAAGCCCCTGTACCGCCATGCGGTGGACCAGGCGCTGCAGGCCGGTGCCCAGCGCGTGGTGATCACGACGGACATCCCCGAAGTGCTCTGGGCCGAATTGCCCACCCAGGTGACGCTGGTGGAGCGGCCACCCGAGCTGGCGGGCGACACCGTGCCCATGGCGCCGGTGCTGCAACATGCGCTGCAGAGTGCCGACTGCCACGGCACGGTGGTGCTGTTGCAGGCCACCTCGCCGCTGCGTTTGCGCAGCGACATTGAAGCCGCGCTGGCCGTGTTTGCCGGTGGCTATTTCGAACTCGTCATGTCGGTCACCAGTGCCGACCGGGGTGTGCTCAAGTGGGGCACACTGCGCGGCAACCGTTTCCAGCCCCTGTCGGACCCGGCACACTGCTTTGCCAACCGCCAGAGCCTGCCGCCGGTGGTGCGCCCCAACGGCGCGCTGTATGTGTTGAATGCCGAACGCTTCGTGGCCAGCGGCAGCTTCGTCTCCGAGCGCATTGGCGTGGTGGAAATGCCAGCCGAGCGCAGCCAGGACATCGACTCGCTGGAAGATTTCGAGCGCTGTGAAGCCGCACTGGAGGCCGCGCATGGTCAGTGAGATGAACACCGACTACGTGGACCTTTACGCCGCGCCCACCTGGCAGTGCGTGATGATCTGCTGGGGCACGAAGTACGCCACCTCGCTCATCAACAACCTGGCGCGCAGCATCGCAGAGAAGGCGTCGTCAACGCCACGGTTCATCCTGATCTCGGACCGCGAGCGGGACGATCTGGCCGAAGGCATCGAGCTGGTGCGGTTCCCTGAGTACTGGCTTCAAGACAAACTCAAGACATCGGGCTGCCAGGCCAAGCTGGTGATGTTCGACCATGGCATCGTGCCCACCGACCTGCCTGCGATCTACGTGGATCTGGACACCATCGTGCTGGGCGATCTGGGGACCGGGCTTTCCTTGATGAAGAACCGGCAGACTGTAGCCATCCTTCCGAGCGCGATCATTCCGTTTGGCTGGATCGGGCGCACGCTGTACCGCTGGACCAACCGCCGCCGCTACGCGCGCGGCAACTCGTCTTTCGTGATCTACCACCCGGCCGAATGCCATTTCATTGCCGAACGCTTCAAAGTGCTGCTTGAGCAGAACCCTCAGCTCGAGTTTCGTCCGATGGCGGCTGATGAACGCTTCATCAGTTGGGTGGCGCAAGAGCACATGGTGCGCATTCCGAACTCGTTTGCGGTCAAGTTCCCCGGTGAGTTCATGTTCTATTGGGGCTTCTGGCTCTATGTCAGAGCCTGTCTTCCCTGGGTGCAAAGTCGGCGCAAAGGCCTGGTGGCCGTGACGCTCAACGGCCTGATGATCAAGCCCGAAAAATTGCTGTCGCTCAAAGAAGGCGACGTGATCATTGACGAAAAATCCCGCAAGCTGATCTGGAGCGAAAAGACACTGGGCTTCATGCGGTCCAAAATCCAGGCGTTCTACGCCGGTTCCCTGTAATTTCCCGACGCCACCTGGCAAGAGGCCTTCATGAAAATCGCCCACCGCGACATCTCCCCCGCACACCCCCCGCTGGTCGTGGCCGAAATCGGCATCAACCACGGCGGCAGCCTAGACGTGGCCAGAGGCATGGTGCTCGCCGCGCACCGCGCTGGCTGTGAAATGGTCAAACACCAGACGCATTTCGTCGAAGACGAAATGACCGACGAGGCGAAGCAGATTTTCCCGCCCAACGCCGACAAATCCATCTGGGACGTGATGGAAGAGTGCGCGCTGTCCAAGGACGACGAGATCGCGCTCAAGACCTACGCCGAGTCGCTGGGCATGATCTACATCTCCACGCCGTTCTCGCGCGCTGCGGCCGATTTCCTCAACGACATCGGCGTGTCCGCGTTCAAGATCGGCTCGGGCGAGTGCAACCACGTGCCGCTGATCCGCCACATCGCGAGTTTCGGCAAGCCCGTCATCATGAGCACCGGCATGCAGACCATCGACGGCATGCGGCCGTCGGTGCAAGCGCTGGACGACTCGGGCGTGGAATACGCCCTGCTGGAGTGCACCAACCTCTATCCCTCGCCGCCCGAGATCGTGAGCCTGCAGGGCATCACCGAGCTGAAGTGCGCGTTTCCGCGCGCCGTCATCGGTTTCTCCGACCACAGCATCGGCCCCGAGATGGCACTGTCTGCCGTGGCGCTGGGCGCGTGCATTCTGGAGCGCCACTTCACCGACACGCGCTACCGCAAGGGCCCGGACATTTCCTGCTCCATGGACCCGGCCGAGCTCAAGTTTTTGATCGACCGCTCACGCGAGATCCACACCGCGCTGCACAACCCCAAGGTGCGCACCGCGCCCGAGGAAGACGTGTACCGCTTCGCACGCGGCTCCATGGTGGCCGACCGCGACCTGCCCGCCGGTCACGTGGTCACGCCCAGCGACATCTGGGCACGCCGCCCCGGCTCGGGCGAGATCTCGGTGCAGCACTTTGACCGCCTCGTGGGCGCGAAGCTCACGCGCGCCGTGAAGCGCAACCAGCAGTTGCTCTGGAGCGACCTGGACGGCGTGAAGCCCCTGGCCAACAGCTGACCCGAATGAGTGCAGCGCCGGGCCGATCCCAAGCAAGCTTGCACCGCAGCCCGCAGGGCGAAGGTACTCCAATGAACGCGAAAAAACTGCTCTTCGTCACCGGCACGCGGGCCGATTTCGGCAAGCTGGAGCCGCTCGCGCTGGCCGCGCAGCAGGCCGGGTTTGCCGTGAGCTTCTTCATCACCGGCATGCACATGATGCGGCGCTACGGCGAAACGCGGCTGGAAGTGAAGCGCTTTCCCGGCGCCGAGTTCTTCGAGTTCGTGAACCAGCGCGAGGGCGACGCGCAGGACTTCATCCTCTCCAAGACCATCCTTGGGTTCTCCGATTTCGTGCACGAGCACCGACCCGATCTGGTGGTGATCCATGGCGATCGGGTGGAGGCGCTGGCCGCCTCCATCGTCTGCGCCATGAAGTACATCCCGTCGGCGCACATCGAGGGCGGTGAAGTCTCGGGCACCATCGACGAAAGCATCCGCCACTGCAACACCAAGCTGTGCGCCGCGCATTTCGTGAGTTCCGACAACGCCCGCCAGCGTGTACTGGCGCTTGGCGAGTCGCCCGAGAGTGTCTACAACATCGGCTCACCCGAACTCGACACGCACGCGCGGCCGTCGGGCGTGACGCTGGCGCAGGTCAAGGAACGTTACGCGATCCCGTTTGACGACTACGGCATTGCGATCTTCCACCCGGTGACCTCGGAGGCCAACACCATTGGTGCCCAGGCGCAATCGCTCTTCGCTCGGCTGGAGGCCAGCGGGCGCAACTTCGTGGTGATCGCGCCCAACAACGACCCGGGCACCGAAGATATTTTTGCCGTGCTGGAGAAACTGCCCAAGGAGCGCTTTCGCCAGATTCCGTCCATGCGGTTTGCCTACTTCAGCGAACTCATGCGCCACGCTTCGGCCATGGTGGGCAACAGCAGTGCTGGCGTGCGCGAGGCCCCTTTCCTGGGAGTGCCCAGCCTGGATGTGGGCACGCGCCAGAACCGGCGGGCCAGTGGCGCATCGATCACGGCGTGCTCGGCAATGGACCAGGGTTTGATTGATGTGTTTCTCAAGAACGTCTGGGGCAAGCGCTTCCAGCCAGACGTCACTTTCGGAGCGGGGAACGCGGCCGCCGGTTTTGTGGAGGTGCTCGACCGGCCAGACTTCTGGCTCAAGCCACTGCAAAAGGCCTTTGCTGGTGATTGATCTGCCATTCATTCGGGCGCGTTTCCAGTCTTCGATGGACATCACCGCAAAGTGCGGTGCCGTGGCCTTGCTGCTCGGTGTTCCAACCTCCATCGCGTTGGTCAACATCGGCATTCTGCTTGTTCTGGTCGGCTGGCTTCTGTCGGGTCAGTGGCGGTGGAAGCTGGATGTGATCCGCCACAACCCGATCACGCTGCCCGTGATGTTGCTGTCAGCACTCGTGCTGGTCGGCATCGCCTACACCGATGCGCCGAGGGCCTACATCGGGCACCACCTGTACGTGTACAGCAAGCTGCCGCTCATGCTTATGCTGCTTACCTTGCTGTATGAGCCTTGTTGGCAGCGACGTGGCCTGTTGGCATTTACAGTGGGGTCGTTGATCACGGTTGCCAGCACCTACGCCAACATCTGGTTCGACGTGCCCTGGTCCGATTCTCATAATCAGGGACTCGGGGTCACGCATCACGTGTTCAACGACTACATCGCGCAAGGCTTGGCCATGTCGTTCTTCACGGCGCTCGCCGTGGTGATCGCGTTGGATGCGCGAACAAGGTCGATGCGCTGGGCTTGGGCGCTGGTGGCTGTGTTCACCGTCTTCAGCATCACGCACCTGCTCCAAGGGCGCACAGGTCAGGTGGTGTTGCTGGCCATGCTCTGTGCGCTCGCCTGGGTGGCTGCTCCCATGGCCTGGCGTTGGCGTGCCTTGGCGCTGGTGGTGCTGGCCACGGTGTTGCTGTTCCTATCGTCGTCTTTGCTGCGCCATCGGGTCACTTCGTTGTTCACTGAGTTTGCGCAATACACCGATGCCGGTTTGCTCACCACTTCTACGGGTTTCCGACTGGATATGTGGAAAAACGCACTGGAGATGTACTTGACAAGCCCGCTGTGGGGTCATGGCACCGCGAGTTACCGGGTCTTGTCGGAGCAGATCTATACCGATCCCGGTGTTTGCGCGGTCTCGTGTCTGCACCCGCACAACCAGTTCCTATTTCTTGCTGCAGAGTTCGGCTTGCTCGGCCTTGTTGCCTATGTCCTGTTGCTGCAGAGAGCGTTCGCGGCCGCCTTTGATCTGACGGTGAGGTACCGCAACCTTCTGGTGGCTTTTATGGCCATCCTGTTTGTGGACAGCTTCATCAACGGCCCGTTCTGGGTGACCACCGAGCGTCATCTCTTCGCTTCCGTCTTGCCATTGCTCGTGGCGGGCTGGCGCTTGCCTGTGAACAAAGGCGAAACAGTCGCAGCGTCTGAGCCCGAGGTGGAGCGTTCAGCATGATCCCGAGCTGGAAAATCCGGCGAGAGTTGGAGACCTTGCGCCAGCAATTCCAGGCTATTCCTGAACGCTTGATCGGTCCAGCACGTCAGCGGCGCCTCGACAGCCAATTCCCTGATTATTTTCGAGTCATGAACGGCGCGGCTCCTTTGGGTCGCAAAGTGGCCATCTTTTTAGTGTACCAGCCGCGTGGCATGTCTGCCTCTGCCGTGGCCACCTGCCGCCACCTCACCGAGCGCGGCTATTCGGTGGTGCTGGTCGCCAATTCGCCCGTGTCTGCATCCGATGAGCAGGCCATGGGTCGCTGGGTCTGGCGTTTTGTCGAGCGCCCGAATTTCGGCTATGACTTTGGTGGATACCGTGATGGCATTCGCCTGTTGTGGCATTGGTCCGTGTCGCCGGAGTGCCTGATCATCCTCAATGACAGCGTGTGGTTTCCTCTCGACCGAAACGAGGCGATGCTGAATTCGATGGAGGCCTCAAAAGCAGGCTTTCTGGGCGCGCTGCGCCATGTGGACTGGCCTGAGATGGACACCGAGCACGCCGGCATTTTTCTGTCGTATTTTTTCCTGATCAAACGCGCTGTATTGAACTCGGATGTGTTCGTCAACTACTGGAACAACTACGTCTCCACCAGCAACAAGTACCTCACCGTTCGGCGGGGCGAGCGAGGTTTCTCCCGCACGCTGTTTGCGGCCGGTGTGCCGAGTGAGGGGCTGTATTCCAGAGACCGCTTCATGGCTGCGGTGGAGCAACAGCCCGCAGCATTCCTGCGCCAGACGCTGGTGTATGGCGCCTACACCGACAAGGATCTGGAGTCGCAGCGCGATGCTCTTCTACGGGCTGACGCCAGGCCAGAGGCCTGGCGCACTCAGGCTATTGACCACATTCGCCTAGTTGTAAAAAAGCGCAACTTTCATTCGTCGTTCTGTTTTGCCAGCATCCGATTGCTGGGCATTCCCTTGCTCAAGAAAAACAAGGGTGAGCTTCAGGTGCGGATGCGTCGTCGGTACCTGAGCGCTGTGAAGGCGGGCGATCTGCCATCGCCCGAGCTGGCGGTGCTGGCCGAGATCGAAGCCAGCATCCGCTGACGGGTAGGACTCACTTCGCCAACAACGAATTGATCGGCAGGAGGTCTTCAGGCACCAGCTTGCCGCTGGCCTGCTTCAGGCGCAGGCCGCCGAGCAGCACGTTGTAGCGGGCCTGGGCGAGGTCGCGCTTGGTCTGGAACAGCTGGCTCTGTGCGTTGAGCACGTCGATGTTGATGCGCACACCCACCTGGTAGCCCAGGCGGTTGGCGTCCAGGGCGCTCTGGCTGGAGGCTTCCGCGGCTTCCAGGGCCTTCACCTGGCCCTGGCCGGAGAGCACGCCCAGAAACGCGCTGCGTGTGGCCAGGTCGATGCCGCGCTTGGCAGCTTCCAGATCGGTGCGGGCCTTTTCTTCGAGCGACATGGTTTCCTTCACCCGGTTCTGAATGGCGAAACCGGCGAACAACGGCATGTTGAACTGCACACCGATGCTGGCGTTGTTGCTGCGCACCGTGTTTTGGGCGATGGACGCTGTAGAAGGCGCGCGAGCCACCTGGTACTGCGCCACCAGGTCCACCGTGGGCTTGTGGCCGGCTTCGGCCTTGCGGGTCTCCAGTTGTGCGATCTCCAGCCCGCGCGTGGCTTGCAGGATGGTGGGGTGGGTTTCGTCGTTGAGAGCCACCCAGGCTTGCGGGTCGGCTGGCAGCAGCGGGGGCAAGACCACCGGCGCCACCAGCGGCTTGGGCGCCACGGCCACTCGGCCCACCAGTTGGTCCAGCGTCAGTTGTTTGACGCGCATGTCGTTCTCGGCGGCGATCTCTTGCGCCACGACCAGATCGAAGCTGGCCTGGGCTTCGCGCGAATCGGTCACGGTGGTGGTGCCGACTTCGAAGTTGCGCTTGGCCGCGGCGAGCTGCTCGGCCACGGCGGTTTTCTGTGCCCGCACGAACGCCAGTGTGTCGGTGGCGGCGAGCACGTCGAAGTAGGCCTGCGTGGTGCGCACGATCAGGTCTTGCTCGGCCAGGGTGAGCGTGGCCTTGGCCACGTCTACCGAGAGCAGGGCCTGGTCGTTGATGAGCTTGTTGACCGGGCGGTACAGCGGCTGGCTGGCCGAGAGGGTGGCGCTCTGGCTGTTGCTGGTGCTGTCGGTGCCACCGCTGATCTCGCGGCGCGCCCAGCTGGCGGCTGCGCCCAGGCCCACTTCGGGCAACAGGCCGGCCTTGGCCTGGTCTGCCCGGAAGAGGTTGGCCTCGTATTGGGAGCGTGCCGACAGGTACGTCGCATCAAAACCTCGCGCCGCCTCGTAAAGATCCACCAGGCTCTGGGCCTGCGCTCCCGTGGCAGTGCCCAGGGCCAACACGGCGGCTGCGGCCAGTCGGCTCAAGGCGAAAGGTCGGCCAAAAATGGAGGCGGGTGCGTGAGGGACTGTCATGGAGTTCCTTTGAAACGGATGGCGGGACAGGGAGTGAGCGGTCAGTAGACCGGAACACCGGGGTCGCGCTCCTGCGACCAGGCGTGGATGCCACCATGAATGTTCACGATTTGTGTGAAACCCTGGTTCATCAGAAAGTTCGCTACTTGCGCGCTGCGCATGCCGTGGTGACACAGGCACGCAATCGGTTGATCGCGGTCGAGCTCGGTGAGGCGCTCGGGCACGCTGCGCATGGGGATGTGTCGAAGCTCGAAACCGTCGGCCTTGACGGAGGCCGTCTGCAGTTCCCAGGGCTCGCGCACGTCCAGCACCACCGGCAGGCTGCCCACGGGTGTTTCGCTGGTGGCCTGCGCAAGCCAGTCATCGAGCTGTGCGGGTTGAATCGCTTTCATGGGCATCCTTGAGGGAAGACTTCAGAAACGGAAGCGCGATGGCTCCGGAAAGTTGAGCAGGCGCGGGGCCACCGTGTCCCAGGGCTGCGCGGTCTGGAACGAGGCGTCACCCACGCGGGTGACGATGGTGGCGCGCATCATGGGTTCAAAACCGACGATGGCCGCGAGTCGGCCGCCGGGTGCCAGCAGGGCAAGCAGGGCGGGCGGGATCTCGGCCACCGAACCGCTCAGCAGGATGGCATCGAACGGGCCATTGACGCCACAGGCGGCAAAGCCCTGGGCCGCCGCATCGGCGTGCTTGATATCGACGTTGCCGATGCCGGCGTTGCGCAGGTTGTCGCGCGCGGTGCTGGCCAGCGCGGCGTCAATCTCGATCGATACCACACGCTGCGCCAGGTTGGCCAGCAAGGCGGCCATGTAGCCACTGCCGCTGCCGATTTCCAGCACCTTGTCGGTGGGTTTGAGGTCCAGGTCCTGCAGCAGGCGGGCTTCGACCTTGGGTGCCAGCATGCATTGCCCTTCCACGGCGGGGTGGGTCAGGGGCAGTTCCATGTCGGCGAAGGCGAGCGCGCGGTGGGCGGCGGGCACGAAGGCTTCGCGGTGCATGCGTGCGAGCAAGGCCAGCACTTGAGGAGCAAGCACCTCCCAGGGGCGGATCTGCTGCTCGATCATGTTGAAGCGGGCGTGGTCAAAGCCGGTGTGGATGGTGGGGACGGTCGAAGTGGTCATGGCGGGGGCTCCTGGGAGCGACTGAAGTGAGAGACGGAAAAGTGAATGAATTTTACTGAGCGACAGTGACCGGACCGGAGGTGGCCGGACCCATGCCGAGCCGGCGCCGGAACCAGCGCGCCAGATCGTCCATGTAGCAGTACACCACCGGCACCACGACCAGGGTCAGCAGCGAGGACGTGATCACCCCGCCGATGACGGCCTGGCCCATGGGCGCACGCTGCTCCGAGCCTTCGGTGAGCGCAAACGCCAGCGGCACCATGCCGAAGACCATGGCCAGCGTGGTCATGAGGATGGGGCGCAGCCGCACGCGAGCGGCCAGCAGCAGGGCCGACTCGCGGTCCAGCGGCGGCTCGCCGGCCAGGCCGTGGCGGGCTCGGATCGCAAAATCCACCAGCAGGATGGCGTTCTTGGTCACCAGGCCCATCAGGAGCACGATGCCGATCACCGAGAACATGCTCATGGTCGAGCCGAACAAGAGCAGGGACAGCGCCACGCCGATCAGCGTGAGCGGCAGTGCCGTCATGAGCGCCAGCGGTTGCAGGAAGCTCTGGAACTGGCTGGCCAGGATCATGTAGATGAAGATGATGGCCAGCGCCAGCGCCGAGATGGCGTAGCCGAAGGATTCCTGCATGTTCTTGGTGGAGCCGCCGAATTCATAGCGGTAGCCGGGCGGGAAGGCGATGCCGTCGAGCACCTGCCGTATGTCGGCCGAGACCTCACCGGCCGAGCGGCCGAACACGTTGGCGTTGATCGAGACTTCGCGGTTGAGGTTGCGCCGGTTGATCTGGTTGGGTCCGGTGGAGGCCACCACCTCGGCCACCTGGCCCAGGCGCACCACGCGGGCCGTGCCGTCGGTGGCGGTGCCCACCATGAAGGGCAGCTGTTCCAGGTCGCTGGCGCGCTCGCGCCCGGTGGCGGCCAGTTGCACGTTCACGTCGTAGCTCTCGCCGTTCTGCGCGCGCCAGTTGCCTACCGTGGTGCCGGCCACCAGCGTGCGCAGTGCACCGCCCACCGCGGCCACGTTCATGCCGGCGTCCGATGCCAGCTCGCGCCGCATCTTCACGTCCACCGTGGGCTTGTTGGGCTTCACGCTGGCGTCCAGATCCACCAGACCCACGATGGGGCGGATGCGCTCCATGACCGTGGCGCTCAGGCGCTCCAGCTCGGCGAGGTCGTCGCCCTGCAACGAGAACTCCACTTGTTTGTTGCCCCCCACGGCGTCCAGCAGGCCCACATGGGTCACGGTGATGCCGGGCACGCTGCGCAGGCGCTCGCGCAACTGGGCCGACATGGCGTCGGCACTCAGGGCGCGGTCCTTGCGGTCAACCAGACGCACATAAACGCTGGCGTACATGGTGCCCTGGGCGTTGCCGGTGTTGAGCGTGGACAGCGTGTACTTCACCTCGGGGAACTGGCGCAGGATGCCCTCGACCTCGCGCGTCTTGGCCTCGGTGGCCCGCAGCGACGAACCCACCGGCGTGTGAAAGGTCAGCGAGGTTTCGGAGAAGTCGGCCTTGGGCACGAACTCGGTGCCCAACAGCGGCAACACGAACAGGCTGCCGATGAAGGTGGCCAGCGCCAGGCCCAGCGTGGCGAGCTTGTGCTTGAGCGACCAGCGCAGCGTGGTCTGGTAGGTGTCGGCCAGGTCGTCCTGGAAACGGTCGAACCAGCCGGTGACGCGGCCGATTGTGCGGTCGTACAGAGACCGTTCGCCCTGAGCCTGTCGAAGGGTCGAAGGGTCGTGCCACACCGACGACAGCATGGGGTCGAGCGTGAAGCTCACGAACATCGAGATGAGCACCGCTGCCACCATGGTGATGCCGAACTCGTGGAAGAACTTGCCGATGATGCCGCCCATGAAACCGATGGGCAGGAACACCGCCACGATGGACAGCGTGGTGGCCAGCACGGCCAGGCCGATTTCCTGCGTGCCGTCCATGGCCGCGTCGAACGGCTTCTTGCCCATCTGCATGTGGCGCACGATGTTCTCGCGCACCACGATGGCGTCGTCGATCAGCAGGCCCACCGACAGCGTGAGCGCCATCAGCGTGATCATGTTGATGGTGAACCCGAAAAGGTTCATGAAGAAGAAGGTGCCGATCAGCGCAATGGGCAGCGTGAGGCCGGTGATCACGGTGGAGCGCCACGAGTTCAGGAACAGGAAAACGATGAGCACGGTGAGCAGCGCGCCTTCGATCAACGTGCGGCGCACGTTGTCCACCGAGACGCGGATTGGGCGCGAGCCGTCGGCGATCTGCTCCAGCCGGATGCCCGGGGGCAGCTCGGCGCGAAGCCTTTCCACCGCAGCCTTGAGGCCATCGGTCACGGCGATGGTGTTCTCGTCCTGCGCCTTCTGCACCTGCAGCAGCAGCGTGCGCTGGCCGTTGTAGAGCGCCAGGCTCTGCACTTCCTCGGTGCCGTCGTTGACGGTCGCCAGCTGAGACAGGCGAACCGGCTGGCCGGCGCGGCGGGCCACGATGATGTCGCCGAAGTCCTGTGGGTTCTGCAGGCGCGAGAGCACCTGCACCACGCGCTCGCTCTCGCCGGTCTTGAGCGTGCCCACCGGCAGGTCCTGGTTTTCGTTGCGCACGGCGTTGGTTACCTGCTCGGTGGTCACGCCGAGCGCTTCCATGGCCGAGGGGTTGAGCTCGATGTTGATGGCGCGCTGTGTGCCGCCCACCAGCGTGACCGAGCCCACGCCGCGCACGTTTTCCAACCGCTTCTTGAAGGTCTGTTCGGCCCAGGTGGTGAGTTCCACCGCGCTGGGGGCCTTGCCATTGACGGTTTCGGGGATCACGGCGACGGACCAGATCGAGCGCGCCGCCGGGTCGAAACGCAGCACGCGGGGTTCTTCCACTTCGTCGCGCAGCAGTGGGCGCAAGATGCCGATCTTCTCGCGCACGTCGTCGGCCGCCTTGCGCCCGTCCACCGTGAGCTGGAACTCGATGATCACCACCGACGAGCCTTCGTAGCTGCGCGAGGTCAGGGTGTTGACGCCTGCGATCGCGTTGACCGCTTCTTCCACCTTCTTGGTGACTTCCGATTCCACGATCTCGGGGGAAGCGCCGGGGTAGGCGGTGGTGACCACCACCACGGGAAAATCGATGTTCGGGAACTGGTCCACCTGCAGGCGCTGAAACGAGAAGATGCCCAGCACCACGAAGGCGATCATCACCATGGTGGCGAACACCGGGTTGCGCAGGGAGACCTGGGTGAACCACATGGCGGGCTGCTCAGTTGGCGGCTGTGGCGGGCGCGTTCAGGCGCACGGCGGTGCCTTCGCGGATCAGCCCGGCCTGGGCGCGCAGCAGCTGCGTGCCGGGCGGCAAACCCTCGACGGCGCGCATGGGCTCGGAGCCCAGCAGACCGGTGGCGCCGGGCTGCAGCGGCACATGCACCACCGCACCTTCACGCACCACCTGCACATAGGGCTGCGGCTTGTCGTTGCGCACGGTGGAGGTGGGCACGGCCAGCGCTGTGACCGAGCCGATCACGATGTGACCCTGGGCAAACAGGCCCTGGCGCATGCCGGGCTGGGCGGGCACGCGCAGGTACACCAGCACGCTGCGGCTGGCCGCCTGCACGCTGGGGTTGATGCGGGCCACGGTGGCCTGTACTGGCTCGCTCAAGCCTTCCACGGCCAGGCGCGCCTTCTGGCCCACCTTCACGGCCACCGCATCGGCGGGCGCAATCGCGGCTTCCATTTCGAAGCTGGAGAGATCCACCACGTCGAGCACGCGCGTGTCGATGGCCACGCGTTCGCCGTTTTGCACCAACCGCGCCGAAACCTGGCCCGTCAGTGGCGAGCGCAGCGTGGTGTCGGCAAGCGACTTGCGCGCGATGTCGAGTGCGGCCAGCGCGGCCTGGTGCGTGGCTTCGGCACTGGCGAGGTTGGCGGTGGCGGTCTCCAGCGCGGTGCTGGAGATGAAGCCCTGGCGCACCAGGGCCTGGTTGTTGTCAAAGGTGCGTCTGGCGATCGCCACCTGCGCCTGGGCCGACTCGGCCTGTCGCGCGGTCTGGCGCACCCGGGCCTGGGCCTCGGTGCTGTCGATGCGAGCCACCACTTCGCCAGCTGTCACCGGATCCCCCTCGCGTTTGCTCAGGCCCTGGATTTCACCGGCGGTTCTGGCCTTGATGGCGGCGGTCTGCAGCGCATCCACCGAGCCCGACAGGGCCACTGTCTGGGTGAGTTCGATCGCCTGCACCGCCACCACATCGGTGGGCGAGAGTGTGTAGGTCGGGGTTTTCTGCAGCGATTCGGCGGCGGCGCGGGCTGCTTCGCTCGTGGCTTTGCGTTTGCCCAGTGCCCGCGTGACACCCAGGGCGATCCCGAGCACCAGGGCGATCATCAGCAACCATTTGATCCAGAAAGACAACGGGCGGCGTGAGGTCATGGTGATCGGTGCGGTCGGGTCAGGTGGCCGTGGATTGGGTCCGGGGGGCCAGCATGCCGGCCAGCAGCAGGTCAACCTGGGCATCGATGAAGCCGACGGGGTCGATCTGTGCGGTCTTGGGGCAGCAAGGCGCCATGGAGTGTTTCCACATCAACAGGAAGATCATCGGCGCGATCAGGCTGTAGACCGCGTATTCCATGGGCAGGGGCCGGAAATCACCCCGATCGACGCCGCGTTGCAGGATGCGTCGGATCAGGTCGTGCCCGGGCTCGATCACTTCACGCTGGTAGAAGGCCGCGATCTCGGGAAACATGCCGGCTTCGCTCATCACCAGCTTGGTGATGCCCGAGGCAGGTGTGGTGCCGATGCGTTCCCACCACGAGTGCATGCAGTAGCGCACCAGCTCGGCGCTGCCGCCGCTGAAGCGCTCGAACTCTTCGTTCCACTCGGTGAAGCGCCCGGCAAGGTTTTCCCGCACGACCGCCTTGAACAACTCTTCCTTGCTCGGGAAATAGAGGAAGAGGGTGCCTTTGGAGACGCCCGCCATGGCGGCCACTTCTTCCACGCGGGTGGCGGCGAAGCCCTTCTCCACAAACAGGGTGAGCGCGGCATCCAGCAGCTCGCCCGGTCGCGCTTCCTTGCGGCGCGAACGGCGCTGCGGAAGGTCGGGCTCGGCGGAAGCGCTGGTGTCGGAGGCGGCGTACGAGGGCATGCGAGCTGATTTAATGACCGGTGGGTTATTAAATATACCCCACACCCCTACGCCCGCCGTGTCCCCACGGTAAAGCCCCGGTCAGCGGGGCAGCGCCCCGCCGCTTCAGGAAAACGCCTGGATGCCGGTGATCGCACGGCCCAGGATGAGCGCGTGGATGTCGTGCGTGCCTTCGTAGGTGTTGACCACTTCCAGGTTCACCAGATGGCGCGCCACGCCGAACTCGTCGCTGATGCCGTTGCCACCCATCATGTCGCGCGCCAGGCGGGCAATGTCCAGCGCCTTGCCGCAGCTGTTGCGCTTGAGGATGGAGGTGATCTCCACCGCGGCTGTGCCCTCGTCCTTCATGCGGCCCAGACGCAAGCAGCCCTGCAGGCCCAGGCTGATCTCGGTCAGCATGTCGGCCAGCTTCTTCTGGATCAGCTGGTTGGCGGCCAGTGGGCGACCGAACTGGTGGCGGTCCATCACGTACTGGCGGGCGCGGAAGAAGCAGTCTTCGGCCGCACCCAGCGCACCCCAGGCGATGCCGTAACGCGCGCTGTTCAGACACGTGAACGGACCCTTCAAGCCACGCACCTCGGGGAAGGCGTTTTCTTCGGGGCAGAACACCTCGTCCATCACGATCTCGCCGGTGATGGAGGCGCGCAGGCCGACCTTGCTGTGGATGGCCGGGGCGCTCAGGCCCTTCATGCCCTTGTCGAGAATGAAGCCGCGGATCGAACCTTCGTCGTCCTTGGCCCAGACCACGAACACGTCGGCGATCGGCGAGTTGCTGATCCACATCTTGCTGCCCGAGATGCTGTAGCCGCCGGCCACCTTCTTCGCGCGGGTGACCATGCTGCCCGGGTCGGAGCCGTGGTTGGGTTCGGTCAGGCCGAAGCAGCCGATCCAATGGCCGCTGGCCAGCTTGGGCAGGTATTTCTGCTTCTGCTCTTCGGTGCCGAACTCGTTGATCGGCACCATCACCAGCGAGCTCTGCACACTCATCATGGAGCGGTAGCCGGAATCCACGCGCTCCACTTCACGCGCCACCAGGCCGTAGCACACGTAGTTCAGGCCCGAGCCGCCGTAGGCCTCGGGGATGGTCGGGCCGAGCAGGCCAAGTTCACCCATCTCGCGGAAGATCGCCGGGTCGGTCTTCTCGTGGCGGAAGGCCTCGGTCACGCGCGGCAGCAGTTTTTCCTGGCAGTAGGCGTGGGCGGCATCGCGCACGGCGCGCTCGTCGTCGGTGAGCTGTGCGTCCAGGTGGAAGGGGTCTTCCCAGTTGAAGCTGGCTTTGGCTTTGGTGGGGGAAAGCATGGTCGGTGTCTCCGTGTATTGGGGTGGCAATGCGCGCATTGTCCGTCCGGCATGAATACCTGTCTAATATCGAATAGGTATCCATCCATACAGGAAAGCTATTCATGGAATTCCGCCACCTGCGCTATTTCCTCGTGCTGGCCGAAGAGCTGCATTTCGGCCGCGCGGCACAGCGCTTGGCCATCACGCAGCCACCGCTGTCGCTCAACATCCAGCAGCTCGAAGCCTCGGTGGGCGCGTTGCTCTTCACGCGCAACAGTCGGGGCGTGCAGCTCACCGCTGCGGGGCAGGCGTTTGTGCCGGCGGCGCGCTCGCTGCTGGATCAAGCGGGCCTGGCCGCGCGCGAGGCGCGCGAGGTGTCGCAGGGCATGCTGGGCAGCCTGCAGATCGGTTTTGCCGGTACGGTGCTCTACCGGGGGCTGCCGCAAATCTTGAAGGGCTTCGCGGCGGGGCACCCCAAGCTGCACCTGGTGTTGCGAGAGCTGAGTTCGAGCGACCAGCTCATCGACCTGATGCACGAGCGGCTGGACATCGGTTTCGTGCACACCACGCGGGTGCCGGTGGGCTTCTCGCAGATCCTGGTCTCCAGCCAGCCGTTTGTGGCCTGTCTCCCGGCGGGCCATGCGCTGGCCCGACGCAAACAGCTGTCGCTGGCGCGGCTGCAGGGGGAGCCGTTCGCGGTGGTGTCGCGGGCGGTGTCGCCCGACTATCACGAGCGCATCCTCGGTCTGTGCGCCGACGCGGGGTTCTTGCCCGAGATCCGCTTTGAGCTGCGCCACTGGCTCAGCGTGGTGTCCGTCGTGTCGCAGGGCCTGGGTTGTGCGCTGGTGCCGGCGGCGTTGCAGCAGGCTGGGCTGCCCGGCGCGGTTTTCGTGCCGCTGGATGTGGACACGCCGCCTTACGAGACCCATTGCCTGTGGAAAACGGACAGAGACCAGGCCGCGTTGGGGGCATTTCTGGGCGCGGTGCGTGCGTTTGCCCAGCCACTACAGTGAGGCGTTGAAAGAATCCTGCGCCTGGCACGACCAACGCAGGTCAACACACTTGGAGAGAACGATGAGCGACAAAGAAGTTTTGGTGTTGGGCGGCGGCTGCTTCTGGTGCACCGAGTCGGTGTACGTGGCGGTCAAGGGCGTGACCGATGTGGAGTCGGGCTACAGCAACGGCCACGTGAAGCAGCCCAGCTACGAGGCGGTGTGCACCGGCACGACCGGGCACAACGAGGTGGTGCGGCTGGAATACGACCCTGCGCAAATCAGCACGCGCGAGATTTTGGAGATCTTTTTCGTGATCCACGATCCGACCACGCTGAACCGTCAGGGCAACGACGTGGGCACGCAGTACCGCAGCGGCATTTACTTCACCACGCCCGAGCAGCAAGCGGTGGCGCAGGGGTTGATCGACGAACTCACGCGGGACCATGCGTTTGGCAAACCGATCGTGACGGAGGTGGTGCCGCTGGACAACTACTCGGCCGCGGAGCAATACCACCAGGATTTCTTTGCGCGCAACCCGCATCAGGGCTACTGCATGATGGTGGCTGCACCCAAGGTGGCGAAGTTTCGCAAGACGTTTGCCCGGTTGGCCAAGTAGCTTCTCTCGTGCGGCAACATTTCGAGCACCAACGAGCTCACCGCCCTGGCCGCCACCGTGGCCAGAGAACAATCACCGCCAGACCCAGCAACACCAGCGCCGCGGCACCGAGCTTCCAGCCTGGAAGCGACTCACCCAGCGACAAGGCCGAAGCTCCCATGCCGAACACCGGGATCAACAGCGCCAGTGGCGTCACCGTGGCCGCCGGGTGGCGTGCCAGCAGCCAGTTCCACACGCCGTAGCCAAACAACGTGTTGCCCACCGCCTGCCACAACACGCTGGCCCACACCAGCGAGTCGGCCTGTGCAACGGCCGAGCGCATGAGTTCTGGCCCTTCGATGAACCACGACAAGGCGAACAGCGGCGGCACCGCGAACAGACTGCTCCAGACCATGAAGTGCAGCATGTTCACCGGCCCGAGCGACTTCACCACCAGATTGGCCAGCGACCAGAAGAACGCCGCGCTGAGCACCATGCCGATGCCCGCCAGCGTCACGGTGGCGTCGAGGTTGGCCGCGATCACGCCCAGACCGCACAGTGCAAGCAACAGTCCGGCGATCTGGAAACCACGCACCCGTTCACCCATCAGCCACAGCGACAGGCCGATGGTGAAGAACACCTGCAACTGCACCACCAGCGAAGCCAGCCCGGGCGAGATGCTGCTGCGCATGGCGAGGAACAGCAGGCCGAATTGGCCCACGCCCAGCAGCACGCCAAAGGCCGCGAGCTTGTGCCAGGGTGCGGTGGGTCGGGGAACGAAGAAGAGCCAGGGCAGGGCAGAGAACGCAAAGCGCAGCGTGGCGAACAGGAAAGGCGGCAGCCCGTCCAGCCCCCAGCGGATCACCACGAAATTGGTGCCCCAGACAAACACGACGGACAAGGCCAGCAGAAGGTGGGCGGTGGGCAAGGGGCAATCCGGCGATGGTGGGACCGGCAGTGTAGCGAGAGCGATCGTCATCTGCTGTACAAACGCCAGTGGCCGCGGCCACATGTCTACAACCCGAACCCAAGGTGACCCAATGAGAAAAGCCCTTTTTATGTTGTGCGCCGCGCTGTGGGCTTGCGCGGCCGTGGCCCAGCACTCCGACAAGGACACGCAGGAAGACATTCAGCGCCACCGCAGCATGGCGGCAGCTCACGGAGCGGCCGCCCAGTGCCTGGCGGCGGGAAAAGGCGAGAAGGCCTGCATGGCCGAGCTTCAGCTGGCCTGCAAGGGGCTGGCTTTGGGCAAGTACTGCGGGATGCGCCACGCGCACTGAGTGGGCACCCAGCCCGCCCCCGCACCCGTCGGTTGATACCATCGGCGGGTGAACCTTGCTGCACATCCCGCCGTCGCGTCGCTGACCCCCGTCTTTCTCCTGATGGCCATCGGCTTCCTCGCCGGGCGGCTGCAATGGATCCGCGATGCTGCGGTGAAGGACCTCTCCAACCTCGTGTTCCTGGTGCTGATCCCGGCGCTGCTGTTTCGCACCATGAGCGCGGTGCAATTCGAAGAGCTCGACCTGCGGCCTGTGCTGGCCTATTTCCCCGCCGCGCTCTTGCTGCTGGCGCTGTCCATCGCCTGGCGGGGTTTCAACCGCGCCAGCGTCGTCATGGCCATGGCAGGGGTGTTCTCCAACATGGTCATGATCGGTATCACGCTGGTGGAGCTGGCCTATGGCAAGGCAGGGCTGGTCACGCTGCTGACCCTGGTGTCGGTGCATGCGCTGATTCTGCTGACCACAGGCTCCATCGTTCTGGAGTTGGCCGTGGCGCGCGAAGCACGCGTGGGCGGGGAGCGCGCACCCCACCTGCTGCAGACGGCGACTTCGGCCATCAAGGGCGCACTGATCCACCCGATTCCTTTGCCCATCATCAGTGGCCTGCTGTTTTCGCAAACCGGCTTGACCTTGCCCACGGTGATCGACAAGCCGCTGCTGCTGCTGGGCAACGCCTTCGGCCCGCTGTCGCTGGTGTTGATGGGGGTGACGCTGGCCAGCACGCCGCTGCGTGGGCACCTGCGCGACGCGCTGTGGATCACGGTGTCCAAGAACCTCGTGCTGCCGGTGATGGTGGGTCTGAGCGCCTGGGCCCTGGGCATCACTGGCCTGCCCCTGACCGTGATCGTGGTGGCGGGCGCTTTGCCGATAGGCGCCAACGTGTTCCTGTTTGCCCAGCGCTATGACGTGGCACAGGAACTCACCACCGCCAGCATGGGCATGACCACGCTGGTGTCGCTCTTCACGCTGAGTTTTTTCATGCTGGCCATGTCCTGGCTGAACTGATCGGCGAGTGCGTTATTGGCTTATTTTTCGCGCCTCTTCAATCTGGTACTCGAAGTAGCGCTGAATGCCGAAGGCCAGGCTGCCCATGAAAGCCACGGTGCCCATGAGCAGCGCGAGCACCAGCGTGCCGATGGTCAGCCAGTGCGTGGCGCCGGCGTTGGCGTCCACCGGCAGCGTCGGGTTGAACCAGCGGTTCCACTTTTCGCGCTCGGTCAGCGCATAGACGATGCCGGTGAGGCAGCTCGCGGCGATCGTCATGCCCAGCAGCGGAATCAGCACCCAGGAGAGCTTGTCGTCCTGCCCGTAGGTGAGCACGCGGTCCACGCCCCACCAGCCCAGGGCCGCGGGAATCGGGTGCAGCCAACCGATCCAGTCGCCCAGACCGCGCAAATAGAAGCGGTGCAGCCCCAGCGTGCCGCCGAGCACTGCCAGCACCGCGGCCAGCGTCTTGTTCTTGCCGCGCCCGCTCACGCAGCGCTTTCAGGCGGCGTGGTGTCGCCGGCACCCAGCGTTCGTTGCATCAACACGATGTCCAGCCAACGGTCGAACTTCCAGCCGCACGACTGCACCACACCCACCGTCTCGAAGCCCAGCGCCTTGTGCACGCCGATCGAACCCGCGTTGGCCGAGTCGCCAATCACGGCCATGACCTTGCGCACGCCACCGCGCTCCAGCACCGCCAGCAACTCGGTCAACAGCGCGCGGCCCAAACCCTTGCCGTGCGCGGCCGGGTCCATGTAGATCGAGTCCTCTACCGAAAAGCGGTAGGCCGGCCGGGGCTTGAACCAGTTGCCGTAGGCAAACCCCAGCACCTGACCGCCCACTTCAACCACCAGCCAAGGCAGGCCTTTGGACAACACATCGGCGCGGCGCGCGGTCATGTCGGCCAGGCTGGGCGGCGTGGTTTCAAAGGTACCGGTGCCGTGCAGCACGTGGTGGGCATAGATGCGGGTGATGGCGTCTAGGTCGTCTTCTCGGCTGGGGCGGATCGTGGACATGGGGCGTTTCAGAACGAACAGGGTGGAGTCTGTGGCCTTGGGGGCCAGCAGACGGGCTATAATCGCGGGTTTCGTGGCGTTTCGCTGACCGGGTGGTCAGTCGTGTGTCTCAAGCGCTGCAGATAAGCGGATCGAAAGATCCAGTGATGTGCCAATTTCGGCACCTCTCCACCCGAAGGATAAATCATGGTCGTCATTCGACTCTCCCGCGGCGGCTCAAAGTCCCGTCCTTTCTACAACATCGTTGTGGCCGACAAACGCAACCGCCGCGACGGTCGTTTCATCGAGCGCATCGGCTTTTACAACCCCCTGGCACGCGGTGGTGAAGAGCCCCTGCGCATCGCCCTGGACCGCCTGACCTACTGGACCGGCGTGGGTGCCACCCCGTCCGACACGGTGGAGCGTCTGGTCAAGCAGAACGCCACCAAGGCCGCCGTCGCAGCCTGATCTTGCCGACCGCACGGTGAGCAGCCCCGCGTCCGGCGCCTTCACGGCGTCGTCCCTCCCGGCCGATGCGGTCGAGTTGGGGCGCATACAAGACGCGTGGGGCATCAAGGGCTGGGTCCGCATCCTGCCCTACAGCGCCGACACCTCGGCGCTGATCGCTTCCCAACAATGGTTCCTGGAGCCGCCCGAAGCCCGCTTCGCGCGCGGCTTTTCGGCGTTTTCGGGCTGTGTGACCATTGGTCTGCTGGAGGTCAAGCCGCACACCGACGGTCTGGTCGCCCAGATCGAAGGCATCGGCGATCGCAACTCGGCCGAAGCGCTCAAGGGCGTGCGCGTCTACCTGCCGCGCAGCGCCTTCCCCGCCACACCCGAGGGTGAGTACTACTGGGTCGATCTGATCGGCCTGGACGTGGTCAACCGCGAAGGCGTGTGCCTGGGCGTGGTGCGTGACCTCATGGCCACCGGGCCAACTTCCGTGCTGGTGCTCGAATACACCGAAACTGTCGACGGGGTTGAGCAAGTGGCCGAACGCATGATTCCGTTCGTGGCGGCCTACATCGACAACGTGGACAGGGCGGCACGCCGCATCACGGCCGACTGGCAAACTGACTATTGATTTGCCTTGATGCGCTTCGACGTCATCACGCTGTTTCCTGAGCTGTTCGCTCCCTTCCTGCAGCACGGCATCAACCGCCGCGCCTTCGAATCCGGCTTGGTGGATGTTCACCTGTGGAATCCGCGCGATTTCGCCGAGGGCAACTACAGGCGTGTGGACGACCGTCCGTTCGGCGGTGGACCTGGCATGGTTATGATGGCCGAGCCACTCTGGCAGTGTCTGCAGGCGGTGCGCGTCGAGCGCGCCGAGCCCGAGGACGTGCGCGCTCCGGTCGTGTTGTTCTCCCCCATCGGCGAAACCCTTGACCACACCGCCGTGGCGCGTTGGTCGGACAGCCAGGGCGCGGTGTTGCTCTGTGGCCGCTACGAGGGCATCGATCAGCGCTTCATCGACGCCTGTGTCGACCTGCAAATCAGCCTGGGCGACTTCGTGCTTTCGGGTGGCGAGATCGCCGCCATGGCGCTGCTTGATGCGGTGGCGCGACTGCAGCCCGGCGTGTTGAGCGACGAGGGCAGCCATCAGCAGGACAGTTTCAACCCCGCGCTGGACGGCCTGCTCGACAGTCCGCACTACACGCGTCCCGAGGTCTGGCAGGGCCCGCAGGGTCCAATGCCGGCGCCCGACGTGCTGATGGGGGGTCACCACGAGCGCATTGCCCATCATCGGAGAGAGCAGAGTCTGCTGGTCACCGCCCGCCAGCGGCCCGACCTGCTGGTCCGCGCCCGGGAGCAAGGGTTGCTCGATGCCAAAGATGTGACTTTCCTGCGCGCCCAGGGCTTGCTATAATCCAAGGCTTTTCGATCCTCTACCGGCCGCCGCGACCGGGTCAGCCCGCAACCCCAGCAGATCTTCTGCAACAGGTTGGACAGGGCCCCTGCCGGATTCGTGGCCTTTAGTGCAGCGCGGGAATGATCGACGAACAGGAAACCATGAACCTCATCCAGACCCTAGAGCAAGAAGAAATTGCTCGCCTCGGCAAAGTCATTCCGCCGTTCGCCCCTGGCGACACCGTGATCGTCAGCGTGAACGTGATCGAAGGCACCCGCAAGCGTTTGCAGGCCTACGAAGGTGTGGTGGTTGCCCGCCGCAACCGTGGCCTCAACTCCAGCTTCATCGTGCGCAAGATCTCCAACGGCGAAGGCGTCGAGCGCACCTTCCCGCTGTACAGCCCGCTGATCGCCAAGATCGAAGTCAAGCGCCGCGGTGACGTGCGCCGTGCCAAGCTGTACTACCTGCGCGACCGCAGCGGCAAGTCGGCACGTATCAAGGAAAAGCTGGGCGCCAAGGCTGCATAAGCCTCGTCTGCTCTGCCAGCAAGAAAGCCGCTCCCCGGAGCGGCTTTTTTGCGTCTGGCCTATGCTCTGCCACCCATGACCCAACTGTTGCCCGCGTTCGATCCCCGCCTGGTGCCCATCGTCAACGCCGACGAAATCACGCACCCCGCCCACCCCGAGCGCCTTACCGCGCACGGCTTGCGCCAGCTGTTCGCCAACCCGCCGCAGTGGACGCCCGAGCTGGTGCGCGAGATCAAGTTCGCCAACCGCGCACCGGCCCATGCGGCCGTGATGTTGCCGCTGGTGATGCGCGACGAGCTCACCCTGCTGCTCACCCAGCGCACGGCTCACCTCTCCACCCATTCGGGCCAGATTGCCTTGCCCGGCGGCAAGATCGACCCCACCGACGCCGACCCCACCGCCGCTGCGTTGCGTGAGACGTTTGAAGAGATCGGTATTGCGCCCGAGCGCATCGAGGTGCTGGGCACGCTGCCGGTGTACGTCACGGGCACCTCGTTCATCGTCACGCCAGTGGTGGGGCTGGTGGAGCCAGGGTTCGAGCTGGTGCCCAACCCCGACGAGGTGGACGACGTGTTCGAGGTGCCGCTGTCCTTCCTCATGAACCCGCTGCACCACCGCCGGCATGCCTTCGACTTCGAAGGCGTGGTGCGCGAGTGGTATTCCATGCCCTACCAGGACGGCGACCAGGAGCGCTTCATCTGGGGTGCCACCGCCGGCATGCTGCGCAACTTTTACCGGATGCTCAGCGCCTGATCCGCTTCATGGGTCTGCGCCCCGCAGGCCACTATGATCGGCCCATGGGTTTTTTTGCCATCTTCATCGCCTTGCTGCTGGAGCAGGCGCGTCCACTGGCCTATGACAACGTGGTTCACGCTGCGCTGCGCGCCTGGTCCCGCACGGTTCGCCGCAACCTCGATGCGGGCGAATCTTCGCACGGCTGGGTGGCCTGGGGGCTGGCCGTCGGTGTGCCTGCGCTGCTGGTTGCACTGGTGCACTGGGGCCTGTGGTGGTTCAGCTCTGTACTCGCTTTCGTTTGGATGGTGGCGGTGCTCTATGTGACGCTGGGTTTTCGCCAGTTCAGCCACCACTTCAGCGAGATCCGCAACGCGCTCGAAGAGGGCAACGATGCGCTGGCGCGCGAGAAGCTCGCCGCCTGGCTTCGGGTGGACGCGTCCAGCTTGCCGCGCAGCGAGCTGCTGCGCCAGGTGATCGAGCACTCGGTACTCTCGGCACACCGCCACGTGTTTGGTGTGCTGGTGTGTTTTGTGGTGTTCTGGGCGTTGGGGCTGGGGCCGGCAGGCGCGGTGTTTTACCGTTCGGCCGAGTACCTCTCGCGCAACTGGCGCGCGCGCCCCGATGGCACACCGAGTATTGCCCTGCAGAACGCCGCAGCCCGCGCCTGGGCTTTGGTTGACCATGTGCCCGCCCGAGTCACGGCGCTGGGCTTTGCTGTGGTGGGCAATTTCGAGGAAGCGGTGGCCAGCTGGCGCGGCGATGCCGAACGCTTCGCACCGGGCAGCAACGGCGTGGTCTTGGCTGCAACATCGGGCGCGCTCAATGTGCGCCTCACACCGCAGCCCGACCCGATGGTCGTGCCCGAAGAGGGCGATCCGGGCAACCGGCCCGAGCCCCAACTGGCGCACCTGGGCAGCGTGGTGGGGCTGGTCTGGCGCGCCGTGGTGTTGTGGATGCTGCTGCTTGCGCTGGTCACGCTCGCGCGCCTCTGACACCGTTCAGTATTTGCGTTTGTCCGACAGCTCGGCGAACAGCTCGCGGTAGAGCCGGTAGCGGTTCTCGCTGATCGCCAGCGGATCGCCCCCGGTCACTTCGGCATCCCCTGACTGCACATGCGCCACCACGGCACAGCCTGGCTCGTGCAGGTGGGTGCAGTTGTAGAAGCGGCAATTGCCCAGCGTGGCGTTCAGGTCGGGCATCAGGTGCGCAAGCTGCATCGGTTCAATGTGATTGAGGCCGAATTCCTGGAATCCAGGCGAGTCGATCAGGGCTGTGCTCCGAGCGCCGTCAACCCAGTACCAGGTGGTGCTGGTGGTGGTGTGTTTGCCTGAATTCAACGCGCGCGAAATTTCGCCGGTGAGCGCCTTGGCCATGGGCACCAGCCGGTTCACCAAGGTGCTCTTGCCCACACCCGACGGCCCCAGCACCAAGGTGCGCTTGCCCGCCAGGCGTTGCTGCAGCGCGTCCAGACCATCGTCTCCGCCCGCGTCCTGGCCGTCTGCCTTGAGGCGCAGCGGCATCACCGTGCAACCCATGCGGCGGTAGGGGTCCAGGCGCGCCCAGGCGCGGTCGAAGGCGGGCTGCAGATCGCTCTTGTTGAGCACGATCAACACCTCGATGTGCTCGGCCTGGGCTGCGATCAGCGCGCGTGCAAGCTGGCTCTCGGAGAACTCGGGATCGGCTGCCACCAGCACCAGCACCTGATCGAGGTTGGCCGCGAACGACTTGGTGCGCATCTCGTCCTGCCGGTAAAACAGGTTGCGTCGCTCGTCCACGCGCTCGATGCTGCCTTCGTCACCGGTGATCTGCCATTGCACCTGATCACCCACGACCACCTGGCTTTTTTTCCCCCGGGGATGGCAGATGCGGCGCTCACCGTCTGTGCTTTCCACCATGCAGTGGCGGCCATGGGCGGCCACCACCAGACCAGTCTGGAGATCGGCCATCAGGCCTTCTGCAGTGCTTCCACTGCAGCTGCGCAGTGGAAGTCACTCACCGAGATGCCATCCACGTCGTGCGTATTGAACCGCACCGTGCAGCGGCTGTAGCCCAGGGCCAGGTCGGGGTGGTGGTCTTCGCGGTGGGCGATCCAGGCGACCGCATTCACGAAGGCCATGGTCTCGTGGAAGTTGGCGAAGGTGAAGGTTTTGTCCAGCGCGCCATCGATCAGTTTCCAGCCCTGGGCGGATTCGCCGTTGAGCTGGGTGAGCTGGCTCACGATTTCGGTGGCCGAGAGGGCGCGGCGGTTGTGGTGAATGGTGTTCATGCGGGTGTTCAGGCAGCAGCGGCTTGCAGGCGCGTCAGGCGCTCGCTGGCCGGCGGGTGGGAGTAGTAGAAGCGCGCGTACACCGGGTCGGGCGTGAGCGTGCTGGCGTTGTCCTTGTAGAGCTTGAGCAGTGCGCTGGCCAGATCGGGCCCGCTGGTGTGTTCCACCGCGTAGGCGTCGGCCTCGAACTCGTGCTTGCGCGAGAGCTGCGCCATCAACGGCGACAGAAAGAAGGTGAGCAGCGGCACGACCATCATGAACAGAATGAGGGCCAACGCGTTGTTGGGCACGTCCAGAGACGGCATGACACCCAGACCGGTGAAGAACCAGGCCTGACTGGATACCCAGCCCAGCAGAGCGAAACCGGCCAGGCTGAGCGCGAACATCAGCACGATCCGCTTGATGATGTGTCGGCGCTTGTAGTGGCCGAGTTCGTGCGCGAGCACGGCGTCGATCTCTTCGGGGCTGAGCTGCTTGAGCAGCGTGTCGAAGAACACCACGCGCTTGGCCGCACCGAAGCCGGTGAAGTAGGCGTTGGCGTGGGCGCTGCGTTTGCTGCCGTCCATCACGAACAGGCCTTTGGCCGCGAAGCCGCAGCGCTGCATGAGGGCGTTCACGCGGGCCTTCAGGGTCTCGTCGGCCAGTGGCTCGAACTTGTTGAACAGCGGCGCGATCACCGTGGGGTAAAACACCAGTGCCAGCAGGTTGAACGCCATCCAGACGCCCCAGGCCCACAGCCACCACGCCGGCCCGGCAGCGCCCATGAGCCAGAGCACCAGCGCGGCGATGGGCAGGCCGATCAGCGCGCCGACCAGCGCGCCCTTGATCAGGTCACCCAACCAGAGCGACACGGTCATCTTGTTGAAGCCGAAGCGCTCTTCGATGCGGAAGGTGGCATACCAGCCCAAGGGCAGCGTGATCAGGCTGCCGATGACCGCGAACGAGCCGAGCAGCGCGAGCTGCTGAACCATGCCGCCACCCAGGGCCGCCAGCAGGGCCTGGTTGAGCCAATCCAGGCCACCCAGGAGCGTCCAGCCGATCAGCAGCGCGGCGTCGATGGCGATCTCCAGCAAGCCAAAGCGGGCCTTGGTGATGGTGTAGTCGGCAGCCTTCTGGTGAGCTGCGATCGAGATGGTGTCGCTGAACGCCGCCGGCACGGTGCCGCGGTGGGTGGCGACGTGGCGGATCTGCCTGCTGGCCAGCACGGTGCGGATGACCAGGCCGAGCACCAGCAAGGCGCAGAAGAGGGCGGTGAAGGTGAGCGATGCGGTGTCCATGGGGGTGGAGTCTATCGAAGACGGACGCTGCCACACGCATTGGGGGCATGGTCGAACGGCCGTGTATCAGGGGACGCGGCGGATCGGTCAAAATCCCCGCATGACTTCTGCCCCCACTCCGGCCGACACGGCCCTGGCGACCGCCGCCACCGACACCCCCACCCTCGCAAAAAGTGACCAGAACCTGGTCTGGATCGACTGCGAGATGAGCGGCCTGGATCCTGAGAAAGAGCGATTGCTGGAGATCGCGGTGATCATCACTGGCCCGCAACTCACGCCGCGCATCGAAGGCCCGGTGCTGGTGATCCACCAGAGCGATGCGGTGCTGGGCGCCATGGACAACTGGAACAAGGGCACGCACGGCAAGAGCGGCCTGATCGACAAGGTCAAGGCCAGCGCGGTGACCGAAGAACAGGCGCAGGCCGAGCTGCTCGCCTTCATTGGCAAGTACGTGCCGCGCAGCGGATCGCCGATGTGCGGCAACACCATCAGCCAGGACCGCCGCTTCCTTGTGAAGTACATGCCCAAGCTGGAGGCGTATTTCCACTACCGGTGCCTGGACGTGAGCACCCTCAAGGAGCTGGCCAAGCGCTGGCGACCCGAGGTGTACGACGCCTTCAAGAAACACCAGAAGCACACCGCATTGGCCGACGTGCACGAGTCCATCGACGAGCTCGAACACTACCGCACGCACTTCCTGCGCTGAACTGGTCGACCCTCATGCCCAAGAGCCCACGCGCCCGGTTCCTCTCCAAGCACCTGGAGGTGCTGCAGTTCGGTGCCGCGGTGCTGTTTCTGTTGATGGTGGGCGGGTATGCGTGGCTGAGCGGTGCAGCGGCAGGCGGGCTCCCCGCTCCTGCCCTGTGGTTGGTGGTGGTGGCCACTGTGATGGCCGGTTACATGGCCATGAACATCGGCGCCAACGACGTGGCCAACAACATGGGGCCGGTGGTGGGTTCGGGTGCCATGTCCCTGGGCTGGGCGCTGGCGGTGGCCGCGGTGTTCGAGGCGCTGGGTGCCGTGGTGTCCGGTGGCGACGTGATCGGCACGATCAAGGGCGGGATCATCGACGCCCGCCAGATCACCGATCCGAGTGCATTTGCGTGGGTCATGCTCGCTGCGCTCATCGCTGCAGCCTTGTGGATCAATCTCGCCACCGCGCTGGACGCGCCAGTCTCGACCACCCATTCCATCATCGGTGCGATCACGGGTGCGGGTGTTGCTGCGGGCGGCTGGAGTCTGATCAACTGGTCCACGCTGGGCGATATTGCCCTGGGCTGGCTGGTGTCGCCCTTGGCGGGCGGTGTGCTGGCGGCCGCGTTCCTCTACCTCATCAAACGCCGCGTGACCTACCGGAACAACGCGGCCGAGGCGGCCCGGCGCCTGGTGCCAGTGCTGATTGCCATGATGGTCTGGGCCTACATCACCTACATGTTGATCAAGGGACTGGGTCAGGTGTGGCGGGTGGAGCTGACCGAGGCCTTGGTCGCTGGCGCGGCCGTGGCGCTGATCACATGGTCGATCATTCGTTTGCCGATCAGGCGCATGGCAGTGCGGCATGAAAACGGCAAGAAGGCGGTCAATCAACTGTTCACCTGGCCGCTCATCGGCTCGGCCGCCTTGCTGAGCTTTGCGCATGGCGCCAACGACGTGGCCAACGCCATCGGGCCATTGGCTGCCATCCATGAGGCGATTCAGTCGGGTGCCATCGCCGCCCGTGCGCATACGCCGCTGTGGATTCTGGCGGTGGGTGCGCTTGGCCTGTCGGTGGGTCTGGTGCTGTACGGTGCACGGCTGATCCGCATCGTCGGTCGGGAGATCACCGAACTCGACAACATGCGCGCCTACGCCATCGCGATGGCGGTTTCCCTCACGGTCATCGTGGCATCCCAGTTGGGTTTGCCGGTCTCCACCACCCAGATATCCATTGGCGCGGTGTTTGGTGTGGGCTTCTTGCGCCAATGGCTCAAAGGCAACTACGCCAGGATGGAAGCCGAAGTGCTGGCCGGACATCCGGGGCAGGATCGCGCCGAGGTCGAGGCCTATCTTCGGCGCTTTGCATCGGCTGAAGTGCGGGACAAGAAGCGCATGCTGGCCGAGCTGAAGCAGCGCAACCGCCAGCACGAGGCCACGCAGGTGGTGGAGGGTGGCTTGCTGGCCAAGAGGGAGCGCAAAGTGTTGAAGAAGGCGGTCGACAAAGAGATCGTGAAGCGTTCCCTGGCGCTGCGCATCGTGACCGCGTGGATCGTCACCCTGCCCGCCACGGCGGTGCTGGCCGGCATCCTTTTCCACATCGTCAGGGCGGTTCTCCATTGACGCTCTCGCGCTGGCCCACAGAGCGTGGTCCGGCGCCGTCCCTGGAGTGCTGTTTCGCCTCGGAGCGGCTCGGCGGAAAAAGCGAGTTTGAAAAACAATTCAGGGTTTTCCCTGAACTTCAGGCTATAATCAGCGGCTTCGCAGACAACTGCGATGATTTGTGCATCTGCCTCACACACAGGCCCCCCGATTGCATCGGTGGCGCGGTTCTCCAAAAAGATCGCATCACCCGCCCGACTCCCCGGAGCCAGGCCAACGGATGGGGACCATTCGCTCCCAGCGTCACCGGAACTTTCCAGGTTGACCCCAGGCGCGTAGACCGTTTGATGGTTGATGTTTTGTAACCACGAACGGATCTAGCGCCATGGAGCGGCCACCCCCTTGCGGGTCGGCTGTCCTTCCCAGCGTCTTCATTCGATCAATTGCGCTTTTTTGCGCATGGACGAACATGAGCGACTCTTTTGAAACGATGGGCGAATTCACGCCTGAAACCCTCTCCGCCGACACCGACGCAGAGATCATTTCCACCACCGACACCGTCGAGGCCGCAGCACCCGAAGTGCCCGCAGGCCCCAACGGCTTTGAGCTGCTGGGTCTGGCGCCCGAGCTGGTGCAAGCCTGTGCCGACCTCGGCTACGTGCAGCCCACCCAGGTGCAGAACAACGTGATCCCCAAGGCCATGCTGGCCCAGGGTGAAGCGCGTTTTGCCGACCTGATGGTCTCCAGCCAGACCGGCAGCGGCAAGACCGCCGCTTTCCTGCTGCCCGTGTTGCACACCCTGCTGCAGCAGCGCGCCGATGCCGACGCCAAAGAACGCGCCGAGCGCGAGCGCCTGACCGCCGAAGCCCTGGCCCGCGGCGAAGCGCCACCCAAGGCGCCCAAGCGCAAGGACCCGACCAGCTCGCGCAACTTCAAGGCCGCCACCCCCGGCGCCCTGATCCTGTGCCCCACGCGCGAACTCGCCCAGCAGGTGGCCAACGACGCCATCGACCTGGTGCGCCATTGCCGTGGCCTGCGTGTGGCCAACGTGGTGGGCGGCATGCCTTACCAGTTGCAGATCGCCAAGCTGCAGAACGCCGACCTCGTCGTCGCCACCCCCGGCCGTCTGCTGGATCTGCAGCGCTCGCAGCAGCTCAAGCTCGACCAGGTGCAGTTTCTGGTGGTGGACGAAGCCGATCGCATGCTCGATCTGGGCTTCTCTGACGACCTGGCCGAAGTCAACGACCTCACCAGCCAGCGCCGCCAGACCATGATGTTCAGCGCCACGTTTGCGCCGCGCATCCAGCAGCTCGCCATGCGCGTGATGCACGAGAACGGCAAGCACGTTCAAAAGGTGCAGATCGACAATCCGCAAGAGCAGCACGCCAACATCAAGCAGGTGCTGTTCTGGGCCGACAACGCCGATCACAAGCGCAAGTTGCTCGACCACTGGCTGCGCGACACGTCGATCAACCAGGCCGTGGTGTTCTGCAGCACGCAGATTGAGTGCGACGGCCTCGCCACCGATCTGCAGCAGGCCGGCTTTGCCGCCGTGGCGCTGCACGGTGCACTCAGCCAGGGCATCCGCAACCGCCGTCTGATGGCACTGCGCGCCGGCCAGGTGCAGATCCTGGTGGCCACCGACGTAGCCGCCCGTGGCATTGACGTGCCCACCATCACCCACGTGTTCAACTTCGGCCTGCCGATGAAGGCCGAGGACTACACGCACCGCATCGGCCGCACCGGCCGTGCTGGCCGCGACGGTCTGGCCGTCACGTTCGCCGAGCTGCGCGATCGCCGCAAGATCTTCGACATCGAGGCTTACACGCGCCAACGCATCAACGTGGAAACCGTGACCGGCCTCGAGCCGCGCCAGCGCGCGCCGCAGAACGAAGCGTTTGGCCGTGGCCGCCCAGCGGGCCGCTCCAACGACCGCTTTGGCGGCAACGATCGTTTCGGTGGCAACGACCGCCGTGGCCCCGCGCCGCGCTTCGAAGCCCGCAACGAAGCGCCTCGCGTCGACCACAGCCGTCCCGGCACGCGTTTTGACCCGCGTTTCGAAGGCCGTGCCGAGCCGCAGCGCCCCGAAGGCCGCTTTGACAACCGCGGCGAGAACCGCTTTGGTGATCGCGGCGACAACCGTGGTGACGCCGGTGGCTACCGCCCCGACACGCGCCCCGCGGCAGGCCGCAACTTTGCCGACCGCGCCCCCGCGCGCCCTGGCTTCGGCCCCAAGCCCGGTGGTTTTTCCAGCTTCGGCCGCAGCGACAAGCCCATGGGTGACCGTGGTGATCGCGGTGCTGAACGGGGTGGATTCAGCGACCGTGGCAACGCAGAGCGCGGCGCCATGCGCGGTGAATTCGCACCGCGCCGACCAGAAGGCGCACCGTCGCGCCCGATGGCCCGTCGCAGCCCGCGTTAAATGCATTCAGGCCTCAACAGCCTGACAAAAAAACCAGACCTTCGGGTCTGGTTTTTTTTCGTCTGGTGCGCCCAGCATGGGCGCCCACCTGCGGGTGCAAGTCCCGCTGCGAGCTGGTCACAGTGAGCAAAGTGAAGCGCAACTGCGTGAGGGCGACCGAGCGTGGGAAGGAAGCGTGGAGCGTAAAGCGCGAGCCGATGAACAAGAACCGCATAGAAGGCGTTGCCGAGCAGGGCGAGTGGGCCAGAAACCACGAAGCTCTTGTGACCAAAGGCGAGGCGACGTAGATGCGGCGGTTGTGCGCTGAAGGTGTGCGTTCTTACCTGGGGAGATCTCGCCTTGTTTCTGAAAGGAAGACGGCTCTGCCGGAGCGAGAAGTCAGCATAGGTCGTAGTAGCTGGCGCCGGGGCCGATGAGGCCAGAAGGCAAGAGCGAAGGACCGAACGAGAGTGAGTGAGCGAGGACAAGGAGATGTCAAAGGCCATGCGTCAGATGCTGGAGCGATCCGGGCGGGTGGGCGTAGCGTACGGTGAAGCCGTGCGCGATCTCATCAGCGACGAAGCCTGCGGCCCGCTCCTTGAGCACCCGCACACAGGGTCGGCACAGCCGAAGGCGGGCACTGGTGGCCTGCTGGAAGTGGCGCTGACGAGACAGAACCTGCAAGCCGCCTGGAAGCGGGTCAGGGCCAACAAGGGTGCCGCCGGGGGGGACGGGCTCGACATCGAGCAAACCGCCCAGCTGATCCGCCAGCACTGGCCCGACATCCGCCAAGAGCTGCTGGCAGGGCACTACCGGCCCAGCCCGGTACGCAAGGTGATGATTCCCAAGCCGGATGGAAGCCAGCGCGAGCTGGGCATCCCCACGGTGCTGGACCGACTGATCCAGCAGGCACTGCTGCAAGTGCTGCAACCCCTGATCGACCCCACCTTCAGCGATCACAGCCATGGGTTTCGTCCGGGCAGGCGGGCGCACGATGCGGTCAAGGCCGCGCGGGCGTACGTGCAAACGGGCAAGCGCGTGGTGGTGGACGTGGACCTGACGAAGTTCTTCGACCGGGTCAACCACGACATCCTGATCGATCGAGTGAGAAAGCGCATCGACGATGCTGGAGTGATCCGGCTGGTTCGGGCCTATCTGAACGCTGGGATCATGGATGGCGGGGTGGTGGTTGATCGCCACCTGGGCACGCCGCAAGGTGGGCCCCTCTCGCCACTGCTGGCCAACGTGCTGCTTGACGATGTGGACAAGGCGCTGGAGGCCCGGGGCTACAGCTTCGCGCGCTACGCCGACGACTGCAACGTCTACGTGGGCAGCAGACGAGCCGGGGAGCGGGTGATGGCCTATCTCCGGGAGCTGTACACCGGTTTGAGGCTTCAGATCAACGAAGCCAAGAGCGCGGTGGCCAGCGCCTTCGGGCGCAAGTTCCTGGGGTATGCGTTGTGGGTGAGCAAGGGAGGAGAAGTCAAATGTGCAGTCGCAAAGAAGGCACTGGAGACCTTCAAGGCCCGGGTGCGGCAGCTCACACGCCGCTCGGGCGGGCGCAGCATGGGCGAGGTGGTGGAGAAGTTGCGGCCCTATCTGCTGGGCTGGAAGGCGTACTTCGAGATGGCGCAAACGCCCAAAGTCTGGCGAGAGCTGGATGAGTGGCTGCGCCACCGGCTGCGGGCCATCCAGCTCAAGCACTGGAAGCGGCCGCGGCCGATCTACCGGGAGCTCAAGGCGCTTGGGGCGAGGGAAAACGTGGCGCTACAAGTGGCTGGCAACAGCCGCCGCTGGTGGCGCAACAGTGACCGGCTGCTCAAGACCGTACTCACCATTGCGTACTTCGACCGATTGGGAATGCCAAGGCTGTCCTGACCTCAAGCTCTCGAACCGCCCGGTGCGGACCCGCACGCCGGGTGGTGTGGCAGGGGTGCCTCCGAATATGGAGGCCCCCTATGCCGATCGCACCGCCACAACGGCAAAGCCCCCAGCCACGCAACAAGGCTTCACACGAATCAGAATCCTCCGATGACGTATCGGGTGGTCTGGTTCAAGCGCGACTTGCGGGTGTGGGATCACGCGCCGCTGGCCGAGGGCGCGCGCCTGGGGCCGGTGCTGTGCCTCTACGTGTTGGAGCCCGCGCTGTGGCGCCAGCCCGATGCCGCGCGGCAGCACCTCGGCTTTGTGCAGGAGAGCCTGAAAGATTTGCAGGCCGAGCTCAAACACCTCGGCGGCCGGCTGCAGCTCGCGGTGGGCGACGCGGTGGAAGTGCTCGAACGCCTGCACCGGCAAGCCCCTTTTCTCGAACTGCTCTCGCACGAAGAAACCGGTAACGCCGCCAGCTTTGAGCGCGACCTGCGTGTGAAACAGTGGTGCGCCGCCAAGGCCCTGCCGTGGCGCGAGTTCCGCCAGTTCGGCGTGGTGCGCGGCCTGCGCGAACGCCAACACTGGGTGCGGCAGTGGGAACAACTCATGCACGCCGAGCCCGCGCCCGTGCCCGAGCTGCAAGCGGCCGATGTGCCGCGCTTCGCTGACCTCTGGCCGAGCGCCGACGAGCTGGGTCTGGCCGCACCAGAACCACCGCAGCGCCAACGCGGCGGCCGCGCGCGAGGCGTGGCCGTGTTGCAGAGTTTCCTGAACGAGCGCAGCGCGAGCTACCGCGGTGGCATCTCCTCGCCGCTCTCCGCCCCCACCGCGTGTTCGCGCCTCTCGCCTTACCTCACCTGGGGCTGCCTGAGTCTTCGCGAAGTGGTGCAGGCCACGCGCAGCCGCCTGGACGACCCCATGCTCCCCGCTCGCCAGCGCCAGGGGCTTGAAGGTTTCATGAGCCGGCTGCACTGGCACTGCCACTTCATCCAGAAGCTGGAGACCGAGCCCGCCATCGAACACCACAACATGCACCCCGGCTACCAGGGTCTGCGCGAGCACGACCACAACCCGGCGCATTTGCAGGCGCTCATGGATGGACGCACCGGCTGGCCGCTGGTGGACGCCTGCGTGGCCATGCTGCGCGAGACCGGCTGGATCAACTTCCGCATGCGCGCCATGTTGGTGTCGGTGGCAGCCTACCCGCTGTGGCTGCACTGGCGCCCGGTGGGCGAGTGGCTGGCGCGCCAGTTCATCGACTACGAACCCGGCATCCACTGGAGCCAGCTGCAGATGCAGAGCGGCACCACCGGCATCAACACCACGCGCGTCTACAACCCCATCAAACAGGCGCAGGACCACGACCCGCACGGCCACTTCGTGCGCCGCTGGCTGCCAGCAATGCAACGCGTGCCCGACACCTGGCTGTTCCAGCCCTGGCTGATGCCGCCCGAACTGCAGGCCCGTTGTGGCGTGGTGGTGGGCGGGGACATTGCCGTGCCGCTGGTGGATCTGGAGTCGGCCACGCGCGCTGCCAAAGAGCGCGTCTACACCCTGCGCACCGACCCGGCCGTGGCGGCGGTGCAAGGCGCCATCGTCAAGCGCCACGGCTCGCGCAACCGCAGCGCGGAAAACCTCTCAAAACCGCGCAACGTGGAAGCACCCGCGCAGGCCACGCTGGATTTTTGATGTCCGGATCCACGCGCATTTTGTTGGTGTGCATCGGCAGCCGTTCGCGCTAGCGGGCTCGACTCCGCCGGCCTGACCCATGTGCAGGTGACCATGACCCTTGCCCGTTACCATGCAGCCATGGCCCGATTGTCCCAATCCATCCGCTTCTGCACATCGGCAGACCAGACGCGGATTGCGTTCGCCACCACCGGGCAAGGCACCGCCGTCGTGCGCGCGGCCCATTTCCTCACCCACCTCGATTTCGACCTGAACAGCCCTGTCTGGGCACCCTGGATCACCGAGTTGAGCGAGGGCCATACGCTGCTGCGTTATGACGGTCGTGGTTGTGGCCTGTCCGACGCGGCACGCACGCCCCTCTCGCTCGATGCCTGGGTGTCTGACCTGGAGGCGGTGGTGGACGCCGCCGGGCTGGAGCGCTTTGCCCTTTTCGGCTGCTCGCAGGGAGCGGCCATCTCGCTGGCCTATGCGGCGCGCCACCCCGAGCGCGTCAGCTGCCTCGTCCTGCTCGGTGGCTATGCCCGAGGACCGCTTCAGAGAAACCCAACCCCCGAGCAACGCAAGCAGGCCCAGCTGATGCTTGACTTGATCGAGCTGGGATGGGGCCAGGACAACCCGGCGTTTCGCCAGGTGTTCACCTCGCTCTTCATTCCCGGCGGCAGCGCCGAACAGGTGAGCTGGTTCAACGAACTGGAGCGCCTGTCGTGCACGCCGGTGCACGCGGCGCAGATGGTGGCGGCCTTCGGTCAGATCGATGTCTGTGAGCTGGCCGCCCGGGTCCATTGCCCCACGCTGGTGCTGCATGCGCGGGGCGACGCCCGCGTGCCCTTTGAAGAGGGGCGACACCTGGCGGGTGTCATTCCCGGTGCCCGTTTCGTGCCGCTGGACAGCCGCAACCACGTGCTGCTTCACGGTGAGCCCGCCTTCGCCAGCTGCTTCGCAGAGATCCAGGACTTTCTGCAAACCCACCACCGCGCGGCGGCCCCCCGCACGGCGTTCCCGACGCTGACACCGGGCGAGCGCGAATTGCTCGAACTTCTGGCGCACGGGCTGGACAACCTCCAGATATCGGCCCACCTGGGGCTGTCCGAGAAAACCGTGCGCAACAAGGTGTCGTCGGTGTTTGCCAAGCTCGATGCCGACACCCGTGCCCAGGCCATCGTGCGTGCCCGCGACGCCGGCTTTGGCTGCGCACCCTTGCCACGCTGACGCGGGACACCCGTCCCGGTTTCCAGGCTGGTTTGCGCGCCGACCCGGCGCGGTCCCGGGACACCTGCCCCGCGCCAGCCGTGCCGTTCTCCGGTGCAATGGACCTCACGGAATGCATCCGTTCTGGAGGTCAACATGGCTCAACTGTCTTTTCCCGTCGAGCAGGCGACGCACACCGCTGTCGCCATCCGGCCGGCCACATCGCGCATCGTTCGCGCCCTGCTGTCCTTGTGGCAGTCGGCGTGCCGCCAGGCGGAGCGGCCCAACCGTGTCGTTCCTTACTATTGAAAACCGCGTCGCCTGTCCAATGCGCGTGTGAACGACCCGCGCTTCAGCGCGGCGCGCCCGCTGCCAGCCAGGCCCGCCAGCCGCCGAACCGCGTGATGTCGGTGGCACCCGCGATGCCGATGCCCTCGCAGATGAACCCGGGCACCTCGCTGCCATCGGCCAGCTTCACCTTGCCGATGCCCAGCGGTGCCGGGATGCCCGCCACGAAGCTGCCGAAGTGGGCCGCAGGCAGCTCCCACACCTCCAGCGCAATGGCCGAGCCACCCTCGGCCACGCGCACCATGCCGGGCCTCTGCACCGGACCACCAGCCAGCGCGTGCAGCTGGTAGTCGGGGGCCGAATGTGGACTGCCGACAAGGCGCGCGCCACGCGAGGTGAGCTGGTGGTTCAGAGGCAGGCCCGAGAGGTGGGCGCCGCACACTGCCACGCGCACGGTGCCGCTGCCGGCCACGCCCACCTCGCCCGAGGGCAGGCCTGTGCACGCGGGGGTGCTGGCCAGCGGTGTGGGCGTGGCGCCCAGCGTGAAGGCCTCGGCGCGGTGGAAGCGGTCGGCCAGGCGCAGCAGCGCGATGTCCTTGAACGCGGGCGCCGCCAGCGTCACGCCCCAGGGCAGGCCTTGCGCGGGGCCGCCTTCCAGAAAGCCCGAGGGCACGGCCACCGCGCTGTAGTCCAGCAGGTTCATGAAGTTGGTGTAGCGGCCCAGGTTGGAGTTGAGCTGGATCGGATCGGCCTGCATGTCGGCGATGCGGTAGAGGGTGCCGGCGGTGGGGGTGAGCAGGCAGTCGATGCTGTTCCACACGGCATCACACGCGCGCTTGAGCGCCTTGAGGCGGTAGCTCGCTGCAAAAGCCTGGGCGCCGGTCACGCCTCGACCACCTTCGATGATGGTGCGCACCGGGGGAAACACGGCCTCGGGCTGCGCGTTGATGAAGTCCTGGATGGCGACAAAACGCTCGGCCACCCACGGTCCGTCGTAGAGCAGGCGCGCGGCTTCGAGGAACGGCGTGAGGTCGACCTCGACCGGCGTGCCGCCCAGCGCTTTGAGCCGCGCCACCGACGTGGCGAACAGTTGCGCCGCGGCGGTGTTGCCGAAGAACTCCAGGTCTTGCGCGCGCGGCACGCCGAAGCGGAAATCACCCGAAGAAAAATCCACACCGAAGGGCTGGGCTGCGCGGCTGTAGGCGTCGCTCGCATCAAACGCCGCCGCAGCGCCCAGCACGGCCTGCACGTCGCCCGCCGTCAGCGCAAAGATGCTCACCGTGTCCAGCGAACGGCAGGCCGGCACCATGCCCGTGCCCGAGAGCAGGCCCAGCGTGGGCTTGAGGCCCACCAGGTTGTTGAACGAAGCCGGCACACGTCCCGAGCCGGCGGTGTCGGTGCCCAGCGAAAACGTGGCACAGCCCTTGGCCACCGACACCGCCGAGCCCGAGCTGGAACCGCCCGAGATGAAGTCCGGATCAAACGCGTTCTGACACGCGCCATACGGCGAGCGGGTGCCGTTGAGCCCGGTGGCGAACTGGTCGAGGTTGGCCTTGCCCACCGGCACCGCACCAGCCGCCATGAGCTGCTGGATGAGGAAGGCGCTCTCGGTGGGCGTGTAGGCAAATTCGGGGCAGCCGGCGGTGGTGGGCACGCCGGCCAGGTCGATGTTGTCCTTGATCACGAACGGCACACCGAACAGCGGCAGGCTGGCCGGGTCCACGCCGTCGAGCCGGGCCACGTGGGGCGCTACCTCGGCGTCAGTCAGCACATGGATGAAGGCGTGGTGCGTGTCGGTGCGGCAGCGCGCCAGCGACTCGGCCACCACCGCGCGCACGGTGGTGCCGCTGCGGTAGGCGGCTTGCAGGCTGGCGAGGTCGAAAGACAATTGGTTCAAGGACATGGAAACACTCCGTTGTTGTTCTGACAGTTCAGACGGCTTCGTCGATCAGCACCAGCACGTTCTGCCCGGCCGACACCGCACCGCCCTGCGCGCACATGAGGCTGTGCACCGTGGCATTGGCCGGTGCAAGCAAGTTGAATTCCATCTTCATGGACTCGATCACCAGCAGCACGTCGCCGGCCTGCACCTGCTGGCCCACGCTCACGGAGACCTTCCACACATTGCCCGGCACGCTGGTGGCCAGCAGGCGCCCGCCCTCGGGCAGGTCGACTTCGTCGGCCACACCCGCGCTGGCCGCCGCATCGTCGCTGCTGAAGTCGTTTTGCCCGGCGGCGACCCAGCGATCGCGCTCGGCTTCAAACGCGGCCTGTTGCCTGGCTTTGAAGCTGGTGATGCTCTCGGCGTTCTCGTTGAGGAAGCGCCTGTAGTCCTTGAGGCTGAACGTGCCGTCTTCGGTGCGCAGCGCGTGGCCGCCGTGCGGGAAATTGGCGCGGATGGTCTTCAGCGCGTCTTCGCTCACCGGCTCGAAGCGGATCTGGTCGAAAAAGCGCAGCAGCCAGGGCTGCTCGAACGGCGTGCCCGGCGCGCCGTGGCGCCAGCGGTTCCACATCTGCAGCGTGCGGCCCACAAACTGGTAGCCGCCCGGGCCTTCCATGCCATACACGCAGAGGTAGGCGCCACCAATGCCCACCGCGTTCTCTGGCGTCCAGGTGCGCGCCGGGTTGTACTTGGTGGTCACGAGGCGGTGGCGCGGGTCCAAGGGAGTTGCCACCGGCGCGCCCAGGTACACATCGCCCAGGCCCAGCACCAGATAGCGCGCATCGAACACGATGTTGAACACGTCCTCGATCGAGTCCAGCCCGTTGATGCGGCGGATGAATTCGATGTTGCTCGGGCACCAGGGCGCATCGGGCCGCACCGACTGCATGTACTTCTCGATGGCCAGCTTGGTCTGCGGGTCGTCCCAGCTCAGCGGCAGCACCACGGTGCGCGAGGGCACCACCATTTCGTCCACCGGCGGCAGCGCGTCGTCTGCCTCGCTGATGATCTGGAGCAACGCGTCGCGCGGCAGCAGGGTTGGGTCGAAGTGCACCTGCAGCGAACGGATGCCCGGGGTGAGGTCGATCACTCCTTTCAGTTCCCGTGCTTTCAGGCCGTGCAGCAGCGCCTGCACGCGCATGCGCAGTTCCAGGTCCAGCGTGAGCGGGCCGAACTCGATGAGCACATAGCGGTCGCCGGCCTGGCGGATCACGCGGCGCGGGCGGTCGCCTTGCGCCGCGCGGTCGTCGAGCACGGGGCTCGCTGGCGAGCCGGCCTGGCGGTGAAAGCGCACGGTGTCTCCGGGGCGCAGCTGGCCGAGCTTCCACAGTTCGTCGTGCAGCACCACGGCCGGGCACACGAAGCCGCCCAGGCTGGGGCCATCGGGCCCGAGGATCACCGGCATGTCGCCGGTGAAGTCGATCGCGCCGATGGCGTAGGCGTTGTCGTGGATGTTGGACGGGTGCAGCCCCGCCTCGCCGCCGTCGGTGCGCGCCCATTGGGGTTTGGGGCCGATGAGGCGAACACCTGTGCGGCTGCTGTTGTGGTGGATCTTCCAGTCGGTGCCGAAGAACATCGTGATGTCGTCGGGCGTGAAGAAGTCGGGTGCGCCGTGTGGTCCGTAAAGGACCTTGATGTCCCAGTGGTGTGTGTACTCGGGGACCTCCAGCCGTTCGCCCTGAGCTTGTCGAAGGGTTTGCGCGCGCTGGGCTTCGACAGGCTCAGCCCGAACGGAAGGGAGCTCAGCCCGAACTGGATCAGCGAGGTGCAGCACATCCCCCGTGCGCAAATGCCGCCCCGCATGCCCACCAAACTGCCCCAGCGTGAAGGTGCTGCGGCTGCCCAGGTAGAGCGGCACGTCGAGCCCACCCGCCACCGCCAGCGCGAGGCGAACGCCGTGTTCGCAACGGCCCACGGCGAGCAGGCCACCAGCGGGCACCTGAATGGCTTGCCACATCGGCACGGCCTCGCCATTCAGCGTCAGCTTGGCTGGCGCACCCGTCACGGCCACCACCGTGGCGGTGTTGAAGCGCAACGTGGGTCCGGCCAGCGTGATCTCCAGCGCGGCCGCGTCGCTCGTATTGCCCACCAGCGCGTTGGCCGCGCGGTGGGCATGCATGTCCATCGGGCCGCTGGGCGGCACACCCACGTCCCAGTAGCCTTGGCGGCCCGGCCAGTCCTGCACCGAGGTCTGCACACCCGGTTCGATCACGTCGATGGTGGCCGGGCGGTAGGCGAAGGTGGAGAGAAAACGCGTGACCTGTTTGCCGGTGCGAAACACCGGGTCGCGCACCACCTGGCGCAGGTAGCCCAGGTTGGTTTCGATGCCGGCCAGGCGCGTGGCGTCCAGCGCGTCTTCCATCTTTTTCAGCGCTGCTTCGCGCGTGTCGGCGGTCACGATCAGCTTGGCCAGCATCGGGTCGTACCAGGCGGGCACCTCGGTGCCGCGCTCCACCCAGCTGTCCAAGCGGGCGTCTGCAGGAAACACCACCTCCGTGAGCAGGCCTGCACTCGGTTGGAAGTTTTTCGCCGGGTCTTCGGCGTACAGCCGCACCTGGATCGACGCACCTTGTGGCGTGGGTTGCAGCGTGTGCAAAGTTGGCAAATCGCCGGCCGCGAGTTGCAGCATCCACGCCACCAGGTCCACGCCACACACCTGCTCGGTCACGCCGTGCTCCACCTGCAGGCGCGTATTCACTTCAAGGAAATAGAACTCGCCAGTGGACGCGTCGTACACAAACTCCACCGTGCCGGCGGAGCGGTAGTTCACCGCCTGCGCCAGCCGCACGGCGGTGGCGTGCAGCTCGCTGCGCTGTGCGTCGCTCAGGCCCGGCGCGGGCGTTTCTTCAATCACCTTCTGGTTGCGCCGCTGCACCGAACAGTCGCGCTCGCCGAGCGCGATCACGCCGCCCACGCCGTCGCCAAACACCTGCACCTCGATGTGCCGCGCCTGCTCCACGTATTTTTCGATGAACAGGCCCGCGTCCTTGAAGTTGGCCTGTGCCATGCGGCCCACCGAGTCGAAGGCGTCGGTGAGCTCGGCCGCGTTCCACACCAGCCGCATGCCGATGCCGCCGCCGCCCGCCGTGCTCTTGAGCATGACCGGGAAACCCACGCGCGAGGCTTCGCTCTGCGCCTGTGCGAGATCGGTCAACAGGCCCGAGCCCGGCAGCAGCGGCACACCGCGCTGCTCGGCCAGATCTCGCGCCGTGTGCTTGAGGCCAAAGGCGCGCATCTGCTCGGGCGCGGGGCCGATGAAGGCGATGCCCGCAGCCTCGCAGGCTTCGGCAAACGCCGGGTTCTCGGAGAGAAAACCGTAGCCGGGGTGGATGGCCTGCGCGTCGCAGTCTTTGGCGATTTGCAGGATGCGGTCGGCGCGCAAATAACTCTCGGCCGCTGGGGCTGGACCTAGCAGGTAAGCCTCGTCGGCCTCGCGCACATGGCGGGCCTGCGCGTCGGCTTCGGAGTACACGGCCACGCTCTGCACGCCCAGGGTTTTGAGCGTGCGGATGATGCGGCAGGCAATGGCGCCTCGGTTGGCAATCAGGACCTTGCTGAACATGGGGGGAACCTTGGATCGAAGAGGGCAGGCCGTCCTGCGAAGGGGTCTTGCGGCAGCGGGTCGTCCCGCTGCGCGCATCGGCGAAGGTTCAGACCGGGTCCCAGACCAGGAGCTGGATCGGCGTGGGGTTGTAGGCGTTGCACGGGTTGTTCAACTGCGGGCAGTTGCTGATCAACACCCACACATCCATCTCCGCCCGCATCTCCACGTACTTCCCCGGGCCCGACACGCCGTCTTCAAAACTCAGCGCGCCGTCGGCCGTGACGGGCACGTTCATGAAGAAGTTGATGTTGGGCACCAGGTCGCGTTTGCCCAGGCCCACATCGGCGTGTTGCAGGGCGATCAGGTAGTTGTCTCGGCAGCTGTGCATGAACTTCTTCTGCAGCGCGTAGCGCACCGTGTTGCTCTCGGCCGCGCAGGCGCCGCCCAGCGTGTCGTGGCGGCCGCAGGTGTCGGCCACGATGGTGAGCATGGCGCGGCCGTCGTTGCTGCGGATCACCGAGCCGGTGGTGAGGTAGATGCCGCCCTGGCGCTGCATGGTGTTGGTGGCGCTGTAGTGCTCGGCCGGGTCGTGGCGGTTGTAGAACAGCACGTCGGCGGCCTGGTTGCCCTCCAGGTCCACGATGCGCAGCGTTTGCCCGCGCTTGACTTCAAACAGGATGGGCTCGCCGGCGGGGTGGCGCTGGTTCATCACGGCTTGGGCTGGGTCGAGGCTGCTTTCGAGAATGCGGATGTCGGTGGCGGTGGTGTTCATCGTGTGCTCCTCACAGGTACAGCATGTCGGTGTTGTGCAGGGCGCGCGCGTTTTCCGGGCGGAAGGCGCGGCACACGTCGTTCTCTGGCGCGGCTCCGCAGCGCCAGGCCAGCAGGCCCACTTTCTTCGGGCTGTAGGCGGGCGCGGTGTCCAGCCCGTGGGGTGCGGTGCTCATGGCCAGGACCACATCCATGTCGAAGCGCATCTCCACAAAATCACCGGCCTTGGCGTGCTCGGGCACAAAGGCAAAACGGCCCTGCGCGTCCACACCCACCTTGCTGAACAGATTCACCGGCGCGATGAGGTCGCGCTTGGTGAGGCCGTATTTGCCGATCTCGATCAGCAGGCCGTCTTTGCCGGATCGGTGCATGGCGTTGCGCGCGTGCTCGTAGCGCTTCTCGCCGTATTTCTCCTGCATCAGTTCGGCGTCCAGCAGGGCGCCCAGCGGGTCGTGCCAGCCCAGACTGTCGGCCGTGAAGCTGGCCATGCTGCGGCCCATGTCGCTCATGAGCACATGGCCTTGTGTGTAGTGCGCCGTGTGCTGCGCCTTCAGGCTGTCGGGCATGTTGTAGCGCTCCAGCTTTTCCAAGGCGCTGTAGAGCACCAGGCTCACGTTGGCCCCAGCCTCCAGCGCCACAAAGCGGATGGCGCTGCCGCGCGGCATGCGCCAGCTCCAGTGGCTGCCGCCGGGCACCACCTCGCTCCACATGGTGCGGGCCGTGTCCACGCCCTCCAGCGCGGCGGCGGGGAAGCGTTGCCACAGCGCGGGTGCGTCCACCGGCGCGGCCTGCGGCGGGTTGGGCGGCACCACGGTCAAGGGGTCGGCAATGTCGTGTGGGTTCATGGTTGTGTCTCCTTTGAAATGTCAAACGCCCACGCCCGAAAGGCGTTGCAGCTGTTCCAGATCGGTCTTCATGCCCGAGGTCTCGCGGATGCGGTCGAGGATGTCGCGCTTGAGGCGCACGAACTCCGGCTCGTGCTTGAGGTCCTGCACGCGCTGGTCGCCGAAGGGCACGTCGTACACGGTGTCGATGCGCCCGGGGCGCGGCGCCATCAGCACCACACGGCCACCCAGATACAGCGCTTCTTCCACGTCGTGCGTCACGAAGACGATGGTGGTTTTCTCCAGCTTGTGCACGTAGCGGATCAGGTCGTGCATCACCTCGCGGGTTTGTGCGTCGAGCGCGCCGAAGGGCTCGTCCATCAACAGCACGTCGGGCCGGCCCATCAGCGCGCGCGCAATCGCCACGCGCTGCTGCATGCCGCCCGAGAGCTGGTTGGGCCAGGCGTGGGCCACCGGCTGCAGGCCCATGAGGCGCAACAGCGCGTCAGCCCGGCCCGAGGCGGCTTCCACGTCGGCCGAGCTGCTGTCGTGGGTGTGGGCCTTGAGCTGGCGGCAGAACTTGATGTTCTCCATCACCGTCATCCACGGGTAGAGGCTGTAGTGCTGGAACACCATGGCGCGGTCGATGCCCGGGCCGTCCACCGCTCGGCCGTCCACGAGCAGGTCGCCGCTGGTTTGTGTTTCCAGCCCGCCGATGGTGCGCAGCAACGTGGACTTGCCGCAGCCCGACGCACCCACAAAGGTGACGAACTCGTTTTCGGCGATGTCGAGGTTGATGCCTTCCAGCGCGTTGATGGGGGCTCCGTCAAAGCGTTTGGTGAGGCTGCGGACGACGATCTTGGGCAGGGGAATGTGGGCGGTGCTCATGGGGCTCAGCCTTTCAAATACAACCATGGGAAGGCACGGCGGTGCCCCCAGCGGAACAGCTGGTCGGTGACCAGCCCGATGAGGCCGATGACGATGATCCCGGCGAAGATGGTGTCGGTCTGCAGGAAGCGCTGCGCGCGCAGGATCGCGTAGCCCAGGCCCGAGTTGGCGGCCACCAGCTCGGCCACCACCAGATACGTCCAGGCCCAGCCCATGGTGATGCGCAGCGTGTCCAGCAGCGCGGGCTTGGCGCTCGGCAAGATCACCTTTTCAATCAGCTCGCTGCGGCTCGCGCCCATGGTCTGCGCCGCCTCCACCTGCGCAGCCGGCACGCGGCGCACGTCTTCGGCCACCATCAGCACCATCTGGAAAAAAGTACCGATGAAGATGATGGCGATCTTGGAACCCTCGCCAATGCCCACCCACAGCATCACCAGCGGAATGAAGGCCACTGCCGGCATGTAGCGGATGAAATCGGTGAGCGGCTCCAGCAGCGCCTGCACCGAGCGGAACGAACCGATCAACAGCCCCAGCGGCAGCGCGATCACGGCCGACAGCACAAAGCCCGCGACCACGCGGTAGATGCTGATGCCCATGTCTTCAAACAGGCCGGTCTCGGTGGCCCAGGTCCAGGTCTTGGTGAGCACCTGCAGCGGGGCCGGCATGAACACCGGATCGATCCCGCCCCACAGGCCCACCGCCGCCCAGAGCACCAAAGGGGTGAACAGCCCGGTGAGCGCAAGCACCCAATAGGTGCGCCGCGAGATGCCGGCGCGCACGGTGAACAGGTTGGAGCGTTTCCTGGGCCGGGTTGGTGCACCAGCAGCGCGCGGCGCCGTGGCTACGGGGGCAAGGGGCAAGGACATGCGGGGCTCCTGAGCGGGGGACAAAAGGCGGAGAGGCATGGCTTTGCAGCGCAAGCGTCTCCCGGGCTTTTGTCCCTCCGTGGAACCACGCGATGGTGGCCGACTGCTCTCGGACCAGACAGCTCAGATCGGCAAGTGATCTGAGCCCGGAACCCTAGCGGTCTTCAAGGCTGGCGTGTGTGTGGGCACAACGCCTCTCTGGTTGGAGAGTTAGCAACTTCGGTGCCAGCGGTACCTGGAGCGGGCAAGCTATCGCTAACATGCAATCGCCTAGGGAAGGTCTGCACAACACCCGCCGCAATGGGCACTGATGCGCGATGTTTTAGATGGCGACAGACGCAGCGCGATTCTGGTCATTTCAGAGCCGATTTGCGGCCCGTTGGCGGCCTCTTGGGCCGTTGCGGGCGCACTCATCCCCGGGCCTCTTGCAAAAGCGTTCGGCGCACCATCCACAAGTTGCTCAATGCGAACAGCGTGTGCAACTGCGCCGTGTTCTTCGCCAGGCCGCGATAGCGCACCTTCACATGGCCGAACTGGCGCTTGATGACCCGAAACGGGTGTTCCACCTTAGCCCGGATGCTGGCCTTGACGTGTTCGAGCTTGTCCACGACCGCGCCCAGCGGTGTGCCCTTGTCCAGGACCTTGCGTTTGCCCGGGCGCAGCGCTACGTGCCAGTTCACATCAATGCCTTGAGTCTCTTTGCGCTTGGCAACGCCCTGGTATCCCGCGTCAGCGAACACATCTGTTTCTTCGCCATGCACCAGCGCACTGGCTTGCGTCACGTCGTTGACGTTGGCAGCCGTACCCACCACGGTGTGCACCAAGCCCGAATCGGCATCAACACCGATGTGCGCCTTCATCCCGAAGTGCCACTGATTGCCCTTCTTCGTCTGGTGCATCTCGGGGTCGCGCTCGCCGCTGCTGTTCTTGGTCGAACTGGGCGCGGCTATCAGCGTGGCATCGACCACCGTGCCCTGCTTGAGCAGCAGTCCCTTGGCCGTGAGCGTGGCGTTGACCGTGGCCAGCATCTGCATGCTCAGGTTGTTCTTCTCCAGCAGGTGACGGAACCGAAGAATGGTGCTCTCGTCGGGCAGGTTCTCCTCGCCCATGTCCAGCCCGGTGAATTCCCGAAACATCGGCGTGTCGTACAGCGCCTCTTCCATCGACGGGTCCGACAGGTTGAACCACTGCTGCAGGAAGTGGATGCGCAACATGGTCTCGACCGCAAACGGCGGGCGACCGCCTTTAGCTCCAGGGGCAGGTGCATGCGGGGCAATCAACGACACCAGCTCGGCCCACGGCACCACCAGGTTCATCTCATCGAGGAACTCGCGCTTGCGCGTCCTCTTCGTCTTACGCTCGTACCCGCTCTCGCCAAGGCTCATTTGTTTCATGTCGTCAATGTCTCACATCACGTGGACAACGCCGGGGTTGTGCAGACCTTCCCTAGGTTGATGAGATTGAGCGAGCCGAGCGTTGTCAGCTCACATACAGCCCTTGAGACTGGCTTGTTCCTCTCGCCATCGACAGCTCATACGTCCGCTCTCAATCGATTCGGTCTTACAAGTTGCCGTGGTGGACAGTGGCGAAGTTGTTGATCTAACGGCTGCCTAATGTTTAATGGTGCCTCCATTAGAACAAGGTGCAGGATGAAGTACACGCTCGCGCAGAAGATGAATCGCTCGCTCCGATGGTTGCTCGCCATCGGAGCGGTCTCGGCAGTTTGCGTCCATGGGATGTATCTGTATGAGTTCGGCTCTTGGCCGATTGCCCTGTCCAACGACCCCGCAGTGTGGGGCCAATACGGTGACTACATCGGTGGGTTGCTGAACCCGATCTTTTCGTCACTCGCATTCAGCGGTTTGGTTGTCACCATCGTCCTGCAGGCCCGCCAGATCGACGAAGGTAAGCACAACGCCGAGCTTGAAGAAATGCAGCGCGTGCAGAGCACCGTGGCGGCTCGGATTGACCAGCTCTTGACATCCACAGTCATCGCGGACGCCGGTAAGTACCGCGAGTTAGCACAATTCGCCGGTAACCCGCAGACGGTGTTCCAGTTGATTTCGGCGCTCGGCACCATGGCCTTGAGCGAGCCTGACAAGGACCACCCCGACTGGGGGAAGTGGTTGTGGAATGACGTGTCGCTTGAAGGCCTTCGGGCTGCGCTGGACGTCCAAACCGTACCCCTTCGCCTTGAGTTCGAAGCACTGAGCTTCATGCTCCTGCGGTACGAAGCATCCAGCGGTTCAAACGATGTCATGGCGTTCTATCGGTACCGGTATGCAGCGGTCCTGACATGGCTTGATGCGCTCAAGCTGCTAACGACGCACAAGCAGGTACAAGAGTTTTTCCAGCCGTATCGACTTCACGAGACGATGAACCCGAAAGGCAGGTGATTTTCAACTGATGTTTCCCATATCTGGTCACTTCTAAACTGGAGTTGGGCGGCTCTCCAGCTGTTGATCTGACCTCCTTCTGACGAACTCACTCGGGGTCAAGTCGCATGCAGTTGCCGTGTCAGTTGGCAGGGTTCGCAGCCTTGCGGGCCCTGCGCCATCCAGGCCCTCAAACCCAGCCTTGTTTCCAGACGCCCTCATCCTGCAGGTCACGCCACGGCATGATTTGCGTGGCCTTGGAGAACACGGCTTCAATCTCCACCAACTCAATGGGGTCCGTGGGCAAGTCGGGTTGAATCACCCGGCTGACCAGAAAGTGCTTTTGTTTGGCCATAGGCGTCACCGCCGTCCATTTGGTCAACAAGAGCTTTTTGGGGTTCAGGGGGTTCAGGGGGTTCATGGTTTTTGCTCGATCCCAAGGTCAGCGGCTGGGCAGCAACGCTCGCACCGCTTCCCCCAACTCGATCACCGCCAGCGCGTAGTAGCTGCTCCAGTTGTAGCGCGTGACCACGTAGAAATTGTCCGTGCCCGCCACATAGCTGGGTGGGGCACCGGCGTTTTCCAGCAGCACCAGGGCGAGCTTGCCGGGGTGTTGCAGGGCGGGGCCTTCGAGCACGGCGCCTTTGGCGGTGAAGCTCTCCACGCCGAAACTGGGCAGGATGTCGGGGGCGAGCAGGGTGTCGAGGTCGAGCTTGCTGGTGTCGAAGGCCACCGGGTAGTGGGTGGGCATGCCGGTTTGCCAGCCGAAGGCCTTGAAGTAGTTGGCCACCGAGCCGATCACGTCGGCCTGGCTGTTGTTGAGGTCGACCTTGCCGTCGGCGTCGAAGTCGATGGCGTATTTCACCCAGCTGCTGGGCATGAACTGCGGCCAGCCCATGGCGCCGGCGTAGCTGCCGCGCGGCGTCTGTGGGTCGGTGCTGGTGCGTTCTGTGAGGCTCAGGAATTGTTCGAGTTCGCTCTTGAAGAACTCGGTGCGTGCGGCGGCGCGCGGGTGGCTGGCAGGGAAGTCGAAGGCCAGCGTGCTGAGCGTGTCGATCACGCGGTAGTTGCCGGTGTGCTGGCCGTAGAGGGTTTCCACACCGATCACGCCGACGATGAGGCTGGCGGGCACACCGAATTCGAGCTCGGCGCGGGCGAGTGTGTCGCGGTTGTCTTCCCAGAACTTCTGCCCGGCGCGCAGGCGAATGGGCTCGATGAAGCGGGCGCGGTAGGCGGCCCAGTTCTTGGGTGTTCCGCTGGGCGCGGGCTGCATGAGGCGGATGACGACGGGCAGGCGCTGGGCCTGGCCGATCTGCTGGCGCACCCAGGCGGGGTCGAGGTTGCGGCGCACGGCGAGGTCGGTGGCGAAGGCCATGGCGGCTTCGCTCTGGTCGTAGGTGAAGGCGGGCGCGGTCTTGGCCGTGCTGTTGGGCCGGGCCTTCGGTGGTGATTGGGCCAAGGCGGGTGCGGCCACCATGAGCGCGGCGGTCAGTGCGGAGAGGAGGCGGTTCACAGATTGCAAAGGATGCCTTGATCTAGGGCCAGGTGTCGGTGCCGTTGGGCCACGCCAGCCGCTGAAACTCGCGTTGCAGGCTGGAGAGCGTGACGCTGCCCGGGCCGGGGCGCGCATAGCGCAGGGCCTCAAGCTGAAGCAGCCATTGTGCAAGCTGCGCGGCGGCATCGGCGTGCACGCTGGTGTGGTTCCAGCGTTGGCGCACGCGTAGCGCGAGCTCGCGCGGCGGGGTGTGGTCGGCGCTCTCCACGCCCAGCTTGTGCAGGCGGGCGCGGGCGCGGCGCAGCAGGCGCAGCCAGGGGTCGTGTTGCTGGCGCTCCCACAGCGTCCAGCCGGCGCCGATCACGCTCACCCCCACGATCACGCCGATGAGCACATAGGCCAGATCGGCCCAGCTGGGGGAGGTGAAGCCCAGGTTTTTCAGCAGGTCGAGCTGGCGGCCCTGGGTGTAGTTCAGTACCCACTGGTTCCAGCCGTTGTTCACGGCTTCCCAGGCGGCGCGCAGCTGGGCCGCGAGGTTGGGGTTGATGTTGCCGATGGCGCCGGCCAGCGCGCCCTGCGGTGCGCGCAGGCGCTCCAGCGAGCCGATGCGCCCGGGTGCCACGGCCGAGGTCGGGTCCACGCGGACCCAGCCCTGGCCCTGCAGCCAGACCTCGGCCCAGGCGTGGGCGTCGCGCTGGCGCACGGTCCAGTAGCCGTCCACGCCGTTGACCTCACCGCCCTGGTAGCCGGTGACGATGCGGGCGGGGATGTCGAGCGCGCGCATGAGGATGACGAAGCTGCTGGCGATGTGTTCGCAGAAGCCCTGGCGCTTGTCGAACCAGAATTCGTCGGCGGTGTTGGGGCCGAACACGCCGGGGTCCAGCGTGTAGCGGTAGCCGCCGGTGCGCAGGCGGTCCATCACCGCGCTGATGAGCTTGGTGTTGGCCTCGGGGCCGGTGCCGTGCTCGCGGCGCAGCTCCTGCGCCAGCGCCAGCGTGCGCGGGTTGAAGCCGGCGGGCAGCTCGATCTGGTCTTGCAGGGCCGTCACCTGTGTGAGCGGGCCGTAGCGGAATGCGGGGTAGCTCTCGGCGCTGTAGCGCACCAGCGTGTTGATCGGGCGCTGGGTGAACCATTGCATCTCGTTGCTCATGCGCACCGCGTTGTCGGGCACCTCGGGGCTTTGCGGGGTGGCCTCCATCACGAAGAGCCAGGGTCGGCGGTTGGGCTCCATGGTCACCTGGTAGCGCACGGGCTCGCCCGAGACGCGCAGGTCGGTGGGCAGCGCCATCGACAGCGGAAAGCCCGAGCGCAGGGCGCGCCACTCCACTCCGTCGAAGCTGCTGAGCACCGGGCCGCGGAAATACAGTTGGCCTTGCGGCGGTGGGCGGTCTTCAAAACGCACCCGCAGGGCAATGCTGTCGTCGAGCACCAGCTCGGCGATCTGGCCCACGCGCATCTGGCCCGACAGGCCGCTGCGCCCGGTTTCTTCTTGCCCCGGCATGCCCCACAGCGGCGACAGGCGCGGGAACAGCAGGAACAGCACCAGCATGATGGGTGCACCCATGAGCGCCATGCCGCCTGCAATGCGCGCTGCCTGCAAGAGCGGCGGGCGGCCCACCGGCATGTGGGCGTTGACCAGCGCGGTGAGCAGGCCGAGCAGCGCCACCAGAATGCCCGCCGCCGTCAGCAGCGACTGCGAATAAAAGAAGTGCGTGAGCAACGTGAAGAATGCAAGGAAGAACACCACGAAGGCATCGCGCCGCGCGCGCATCTCCAGGGTTTTGAGCGCCAGCAGCACCACCACCAGCGTCACGCCCGCGTCGCGCCCGATCAGGGTGCTGTGGGTGACGAAGGTGGCGCCCAGCGTGAGCCCCAGCAGGCCCACGCGCACCGGCCAGCCGGGCAGGGGCAGGCCGCGCAAGGCCAGCATGGTGCGCCACACCAGCACGCCGGCGGTGAGCGCGGTGCACCACCAGGGCGCGTGGCCCACCTGCATGAAGGCCACCCAGCCGAGGACGGCAAGCAGGAACAGCGTGTCTCGCGTGTCGCGAGGGAGGTTGGCCCCCACGTTCCACCGCTTCGCGGGTCGCTGCCCCCCGGGGGGGCTGAAGCGCCTTGAGGCGGCCCGGCGGCGGATCGGCTCGTCTGCGGCCCCCGGCGTTGGCGTGTCCGCGAGCCCCGGAGCTTGCGTGTTCAGCATATGGCCAGCGCCTCCAGGCAACGCGCGCGGTGGGCCGGGCCCTGGTCGGGCGGTATCTCGCGGCCGGGCACGCGCAGGCCGTAGTCCAGCCCCTGCCGGTCGGCCATGAGCACCCAGGCCGTCAGGCGCGAGAGCCGCGCTTCCAGGCCCGCGCCGCCGCACTGCGCGTGGTCCAGCCAGAGCTGCTGGCGCTGGTGCGACAAGGCGTCGCGGCTCACCAGATCGTCGCGTCCGCTGGAGAACGCCTGCGCGGCCTTGCGCCACACCACGGCCTTGAGCGGGTCGCCCCGGCGGTAGGCGCGCACACCGTCGAATTCGCCCGTGCTCTGCACGCGCGCCGCGCCCGAGCTGCCGGCCTGCGGCTCGCCCGGCGGCAGCGGCGGCGGGTGACTCTCAGGCTCCGGGTAGACGAGCACGCCCGAAGCCAGGCGCCACACCGTCCACACGCGGAAGGTGCCGAGCGGAAACAAGGTCTGCGCACTCAGCGGCGGCAGCGGGTGCAGGCCTCGCTCGGGTGAGGGAAAGCTCACCTTGAGCTGAGCGCTGCCTTGCGCGGGCACGTCGGTCCAGGCCAGCGGGGTGTGGGTCGGGTCGGCGCCGATCACGCCCATGCCGATGCCGTAACGCGTTGACTTGCGTTCGCTGGACAGGCGCACGGTCAGCGTTACCGCTTGGCCTGCGTGCACTGGCTCGGGCGGCGTGAGCAGCAGCGTGGTGCCGCGCAGGTTGCCGTGGCACACGTGCATGCCCACCACCGCACTGCCGGCCAGCAAAAACGTGAGCAGGTAACCCAGGTTGAGCTGGTAGTTGATGCTGGCCACCAGCAGCAGCAGCAAGGTGAAGGCCAGCATCCAGCCCGGGCGGGTGGGCAATATGTAGACGTTGCGCTGGGTGAGCGTGAGCGTGTCGGACTTGGGCAGGCGGTTGTGCCACCAGGCCTGCAGGTGGGCACGTAGGTATCGCAAGGGGTGCCTCCAACCCAGAGCACCGCGGAACTGGCTTTGCCAGGCCGCAGGTGCTGCCCCCCGGGGGGAGGCGCCGAAGGCGCTTCGGGGGGTGTCCATTCGTCAAGGCAACGGAATGGCTTCCAGCATCGCGCGCACCTGCTCCACCGGGCCTCGCCCCGCGTCGCGCACGGGGATCAGCCGGTGTGCCACCGTCTGCGGCAGGATGGCGGCGATGTCGTCGGGCGCCACGTAGTCGCGCCCATTCAGGTAAGCCTGCGCCTTGGCCGAGCGCACCACAGCCAGGGCTGCGCGTGGCGACAGGCCTTGCGCAAACCACTGCCCGTTGCGCGTGGCGGCCACCAGGTCTTGCAGGTACTCCAGCACCGGTTCGGCGGTGTGCACCTGGCTCACCGTGTGTTGCAGGGCCGCGAGGTCGGCGGGCGTCAAGGCCGGCGGCAGTTTGTCGAGCATGTCGCGCCTGTCCTGGCCGCGCAGCAGTTCGCGCTCGGCCGCGCGGTCGGGGTAGCCGATGGACAGGCGCATGTGGAAACGGTCCAGCTGCGATTCAGGCAGCGCGTAGGTGCCCAGCTGGTCGTGCGGGTTCTGGGTGGCAATCACAAAGAAGGGTTCGGGTAGCGCGCGCGTTTCGCCTTCCACCGTCACCTGCTTCTCTTCCATCGCTTCAAGCAGCGCACTCTGGGTCTTGGGGCTGGCGCGGTTGATCTCGTCGGCCAGCAGCACCTGGGCGAACACCGGGCCGGGGTGGAACACGAAGGCCTCGCGCCCGCGCTCGTAAATCGACACGCCCACGAGGTCCGATGGCATGAGGTCGGCGGTGAACTGCACGCGCGAAAACTGCAGGCCGAACGAGCGGGCCAGTGCGTGCGCCAGGGTGGTTTTGCCCACCCCCGGAACGTCTTCGATCAAGAGGTGTCCACCGGCCAGCAAGCAGGCCACGCAGTCAGAAACCTGCTGACTTTTGCCCACGATCACCGTGTTAAGCTGATTCAGCAACTGTTGAATTTTTGTGTCGGCTTGCATGCCGCGAACCTTACCGTAAAACCGTCATGGGCCAGGCCACCGGGTATTTCACCCACAGGGATTGTTGGAGACACGAAATGGGCGCCGGACACCCGGAGTGCCCCGAGCGTCTGGACGCGATCGAAGACCGTTTGCTCATGAGCGGACTCGACGTGGCGCTGGAGCGCCGCGAGGCCACAGCCGCTTCCATGGCCGACCTCGAACTCGCCCACGGCCGCATGCACCTCGCGTCGCTGCGCGGTCTGAGCGACAACCTGCGCGACGACATCAAAGCCGGCGGCCCAAGCCACGCACAGGTCGACCCCGACACCTCCATCAACGTGCACAGCTGGGACGCCATCCTGATGGCGGCGGGCGCTGCCATCGACGCCACCGACGCGGTGATGGCCGGCGAGATGCCCAACGCCTTTTGTGCTGTGCGCCCACCCGGCCACCACGCCACGCGCAACCAGGCCATGGGCTTCTGCTTCGTGAACAACGTGGCTGTGGCTGCCAAGTACGCGCTGGAGCGCCACGGTCTGAAGCGCGTGGCCATCATCGATTTCGACGTTCACCATGGCAACGGCACCGAGGACATCGTGGCCGGTGACGAACGCATCCTCATGTGCAGCTTCTACCAGCACCCGTTCTATCCGGTGTGTGAACACTCCACCGCGCCCAACCTGGTCAATCTGCCGGTGCCGGCCTACACCAAGGGCATGGACATCCGCGAGTTGATCGACATGAGCTGGATGCCCCGGTTGGAGGCGCACAAGCCGCAGATGATCTTCATCAGCGCGGGCTTCGATGCCCACCGCGAAGACGACATGGCGCAGCTCGGCCTGGTCGAGCAGGACTACGCGTGGATGACGATGCGGGTGAAGGAGGTGGCGCAGCGCCATGCGCAGGGCCGTATCGTGAGCTGCCTCGAAGGCGGCTATGCCTTGAGCGCGTTGGGCCGCAGTGTGGAAGCGCACCTGCGGGTGCTGGCCGACGTCTGAACTTCTGCTGCGGGCGGGCGTCCGATAATGTTTCGATGACCCACCCCGCAACTCCTCCATTCCCAACGGCCGGCGGCGAAGTGCTCCTGCACACCCGCGACGATCGCGGCGTGCACACCCTGACCCTGAACACCCCGCGCAGCTTCAATGTGTTGTCCGAAGCCATGCTCGCGGCGCTGCAGGCGGCCATCGATGCGGTGGCGGCCGATCCGCTGGCGCGCCTGGTGGTGATCGCAGCAAACGGTCGCGCCTTCTGCGCCGGGCACGATCTCAAGGAGATGCGCGCTACACCCGAGCAGGCCTACTACCAGGCCTTGTTTGCGCGCTGCTCGCGGCTCATGCTCGCGATCCGCAAGCTGGAGGTGCCGGTGATCGCGCGCGTGCAGGGGCTGGCCACGGCGGCCGGCTGCCAGCTCGTGGCGCAGTGCGATCTGGCCGTGGCCAGCGAGAGCGCGAGCTTCGGCGTGAACGGCATCGACGTCGGTTTGTTCTGCCCCACGCCGGGCGCGGCCTTGTCGCGCAACATCCTGCCCAAACAGGCGATGGAGATGCTGCTCACGGGCGATTTCATCTCGGCCGACGAGGCCTGCGCGCGCGGGCTGGTCAACCGTGTGGTGGCGCCCGATGCGCTTGACGAGGCCGTGGCGGCCCTGGTGGATCGCATCCTGGCCAAGCCGCCCGAGGCCATCGCCATGGGCAAGGCGCTGTTCTACCGCCAGCTGGAAACCGGCATCGAGTCGGCCTACCAGCTCGCGGGGCAGAGCATGGCCTGCAACATGGCGCATGCCGTGGCCCAGGAGGGCGTGCAGGCCTTCATCGACAAACGCGCGCCGAGCTGGCGCACCTGACACGCCTTCACTGCGACCCGTTTCGCCGACACATGAATTCCTCCACAGCCCAACCCAAACCCATCGACGACATCGGCCTGTGGCTGGCGGGTTTCACACAACCCACGGTGCTGATCGAACTCGGCGCGCTGATGGTCTGCATCGCGCTGGCTTTGGCCTTCAGTTGGGCCTTGCGCAGAGCGATGCGCATGCAGGACGAAAAAACATCCGTGCTGTTCGGCCGGCGCTTGATCGACGGCGTGATGTTCCCCCTGTTGTTGCTCGCTCTGGGGTTCATCGCGCGCGCGCTCATCACCGAGCTGATGCCGCTGGCGGCGTTCAAGGTGGCCATTCCGGTGCTGGTGTCGCTGGTGGTGATTCGCGTGGGCGTGAAAGTGCTGCAGGTGGCCTTTGCCACCGCGCCCTGGGTGCGTGCGCTGGAGCGCACGATCTCCTGGGTCGCGTGGCTGGCCATGGTGCTGTGGGTGAGTGGTCTGCTGCCGGTAGTGTTGGCCGAGCTCGACCAGATCACCTGGAAGATCGGCGCCACCACGCTGAGCCTGCGCACCATGATCGAAGGCATTCTCACGGCCGGCGCGGTGCTCATCCTTTCGCTCTGGGTGTCGTCGGCCATCGAGACGCGCCTGCTGCGCAAGGCTGCGGGTGCCGATCTGTCGCTGCGCAAGGCGGCGAGCAATGCCACGCGTGCGTTGCTCATGTTTGTTGGGCTCATCATCGCGTTGTCGGCCGTGGGCATCGACCTCACCGCGCTGTCGGTGTTGGGCGGCGCGGTTGGTGTGGGCATTGGCTTTGGCCTGCAGAAGCTGGCCTCCAACTACGTGAGCGGCTTCGTGATCCTGGCCGAGCGCCGCATGCGCATTGGCGACAACGTCCGGGTGGACAACTTCGAAGGCCGTATCCTCGACATCAACGCCCGTTACACCGTGATCCGCGCGCCTGCTGGCCGCGAGTCCATCGTGCCCAACGAGTTCATGGTCATCAACCGGGTGGAGAACCTCTCCAGCGCCTTGACCCGCGTGTGGCAGACCACGGTGGTGTCGGTGGCCTACGGCAGCGACGTGGAGCAGGTGAGTGCGCTGCTGCTGGACGCCGTGCTGGAGCAGGCCGATGCGCTCAAGGAGCCTGCGCCGCTCGTTGCGCTGTCGGCCTTTGGCGCCGATGGTCTGGAATTCACCGTGGGTTACTGGATCGAGTCGTCCGACAACAGCGACCAGCTCCGGCTGCGCTCGCTCGTCAACCGCCGCATCCTGCAGTCGCTGCAGGTGCACGGCATCGAAATGCCGTATCCGCAGCGCGTGGTGCACCTGCAGCGGGTTCCGCTCGCCGGGTCCTCGGATTCAGCGGTTCATGAATCCCGGTAGCCACAACGAGATGGCGGGGAAGGCGATCAGGATGCACAGGCGCAAGACGTCGGCCATGACGAAGGGCCAGACGCCCTGAAAGATCGTTTTGAGCTTGACCAGCGGCAGCAGCGAGTTCATCACGAACAGGTTCATGCCCACCGGTGGCGAGATCATGCCGATCTCCACGATGGTCACGATCAGAATGCCGAACCAGACCGGATCGAACCCCAGCCCGGTGATCACCGGAAAGAACACCGGGATGGTCAGCAGCACCATCGACAGTTCCTCCATCACCAGGCCGAGCGCCACGTAGATCGCCATCATCACCGCCACCACCATGATGGGATGCGGGCTGAACTGCAGCAGGAAGTCGCGCAGGTCGCCCGGCATGCTGGTGAAGTTGATGAAGCTGGTGAAGACCATCGCGCCGATCAGGATGGTGAACAGCATGGCCGTGGTGCGCGTGCTCTCCACCAGGATGTCCAGCAACACGCGCGGCGTGAGCGCGCCGCGAAACAGCGCGAAGAAGAAAGCGCCTGCTGCGCCCACACCGGCGCCCTCGGTGGCGGTGAATACACCGCCGTAGATGCCGCCGATGACCAGGGCGAACAGCAAGCCCACGCCCCAGATGCCGCGCACGGCGGCGAGGCGTTCTGCCCAGTTGTAGCGCTCGGCGGGCGGGCCGGCGGCCGGGTCGCGCCAAGTGATGTAAGCCACCGCCACGCACAGGCAGATGATGGCCACCAGCCCGGGCAGGATGCCCGCGATGAACAGCTTGCCGATGTCGGTCTCGGTGATGATGCCGTAGATCACCATCACGGTGGACGGCGGAATCAGGATGCCCAATGTGCCACCCGAGGCAATGGCCCCGGTGGCCAGGGTGTCCTTGTAGCCATGGCGCTTCATCTCGGGGTAGGCCACGCGCGTCATGGTGGCGGCGGTGGCGATCGATGAGCCGCAGATGGAGCCGAAGCCGCCCGAGGCAATGATGCTGGCCATGGCCAGGCCGCCCTTGCGGTGCCCCACGAAGGCATTGGCGGCGGTGTAGAGTTCGCGCGCCATGCCGGCGCGCGCCACCAGATTGCCCATGAGGATGAACAGCGGGATCACCGAGAGCACATACGCAAAGCCGGTCTCGAAGATCACCTGGCTGGTGCTGGCGAACGCGGGCTGCCAGCCGCGCATGAGGCCCAGCCCCGCCACGCCGGCGATGGCCATGGCCAGCGCCAGTGGGATGCGCAGGAATGCCATCGCGAAGACAGCCAGAAATCCCAGCGAGGCTTCGGTCATGACGAAGCTCCTTCAAGCTCGACGGGCGGGGGATGGTGGGGCGATGCCACCGGGACCACAACGAACACGAAGAGCAGGTGCACGGCGGCGGTGATGGCCAGGAAGAGCGCCATCATCCAGGCCACAGGCGCGATGGAAACCTGCAGATAGACGGTGGTGTCGCCGTACTCGGCGAAGCGGTCGGCGCGTGTGCTCATGAGATAGGCGAGAAAGCCGAACGCCGATGCGCAGGCGAGGTTGACCAGGCGGGCCTGGATGCCGCGCACCCAGTCTGGCAGGAAGGCGTCGAGCGAGTCGAACACCACGTGTTCGTTGCGCCAGGACACCATGGGCAGGGCGCCAAAGATCACGATGACCATGAGGATCTCGGTGATCTCCAGGCCGCCGGGCACCGAGTGGCTGAAAAAGCGCCGCCCGGTCACGTCCACCAGCGTGAGCCACATGATGGCAAACAGGGCCATGGCAGCCATGAGCCCGGTGGACCACCGCAGCGTGCGTTCGATCGTCTTGAGCATGATGAGTCTTGATGTGAAAAGGCCGGCTGTGCGCTTGCTCAGCCGGCCCGGCAAGGCCACACCCGGATGGCCTCGGGGTTTACTTGACCTTGGCGATTTCTGCGCGGAACTCGCCCAGCACGCCCTTGGGATTCTGCAGACCCTTGACCTGGGCGCTCGCCGCCCACTTGGTCTCCAGGTAGTCCTGCTTGTCCATCACCGCTTTCACAAAAGCCTTGTCGGCGGTGATGCGCGCCACACCCTGGCCCTTCTGCAGTTCGCGGCTGGCCGCGTCCACCTTGTCCCAGCCTTCGCCAAACAAGCGGGCAGCCGGCTCGCCCGAGAGCTTGTCGACCACGGCCTTGTCTTGGGCCGAGAGGGCGTTGTACTTGGCCGGGTTCATCATGAAGACGAAGCTGGTGTTGTACAGGCCGCCGGGGAAGTCGGTGGCGTGTTTGATCATGCTCAGCTTGAACGAGGCGATCGATTCGTCGGGGAAGAAGGTACCGTCCATCACGCCGGTGGAGAGCAGTTCGAACGACTCGGGCGCGGCCTTCAGCGTGGTGTTCCAGCCCATCGCCTTGGAGAGTTCGTTGATGTTGCCGCCACCGATGCGGAACTTCAGACTCGCGGCTTCGGCGGCCGAGGTCACCGGCTTCTTGCTGTTGAAGATCACACCGGGGCCGTGCGTGAACACCGCCAGCACCTTCACGCCGCGGTGCTCGCCCAGGGGCGCGAAATACTTGCTGTAGACGCGCTGGTAAGCGACCGAGGTGGCCACCGCGTTGTTGCCGAGGAATGGAAATTCCGCGACCTGGGTGTTGATGAAGCGACCGGGGGTGTAGCCGTCCACCGTGTACGAGATGTCGGCCAGGCCGTCGCGCACCGCATCAAAGGTGCCGGGCGCGGCCACCACGCCCTTGGGCAGGATGTTGCACTTCATGCGGCCGGTGCTTTCTTTCTCCAGCATGTCGCACCAGGTCTTTTGCGAGGTGCTCAGCGTGTGGCTGGGCGGCAGCCAGCTGGAGACGGTGAACACGGTCTGCGCCGACACCAGACCGCTGGTCAGCAGGGTGGACGTCAAGGCGAGGGACACCAGGGTGCGTGAGGGCATTCGAAAACTCCTGTGCTGGCGGGTGAAATGGTTACTCAACATAAACAAAACAGCAAAAGGAATATAGGCCAGTTCCCTCCATCGGCATCTCATGGCTTACCCGAATTCGCCGACTCTGCGGTCGGTGAATGCGCGACGGGCGGCGATGTGGAGGTGCTGAAAATAAGGGCTTTGTGGCTTCCGAGCCTTCTCCTATAATTCACAAAAAGCACGACCGTTCTTTTTTGTTCTGTCGTCCAGATTTGTCTTGGTCTGTCCGCCCTCGATAGGGGGTGGGGCATACAATCCGCAATTGACGTGCACGTCAATGCATGGCGCCATTTTTCCAATCATCAGGAGCAACCCAACATGAAGGTCATCGTCCCCGTCAAACGCGTGGTGGATTACAACGTCAAGGTGCGCGTGAAGAGCGACGGCAGTGGCGTGGACATCGCCAACGTCAAGATGAGCATGAACCCGTTTGACGAAATCGCGGTGGAAGAAGCCGTGCGCTTGAAAGAGAAGGGCGTGGTCACCGAGGTGATCGCTGTCTCCTGCGGTGTCACGCAGTGCCAGGAAACCCTGCGCACGGCCATGGCCATCGGCGCCGACCGCGCCATCCTGGTGGAGACCACCGAAGAGCTGCAGCCACTGGCCGTGGCCAAGCTGCTCAAGGCGCTGGTCGACAAGGAACAACCCGGCCTGATCATCCTGGGCAAACAGGCGATCGACGACGACTGCAACCAGACCGGCCAGATGTTGGCGGCGCTGGCCGGCCTGCCGCAAGCCACGTTTGCTTCGAAAGTGGAAGTGGCCGATGGCAAAGCCACGGTGACCCGCGAAGTCGATGGGGGTCTGGAGACCCTGTCGATCACGCTGCCCGCCGTCATCACCACCGACCTGCGCCTGAACGAGCCGCGTTACGTGACGCTGCCCAACATCATGAAGGCCAAGAAGAAGACGCTGGACATCGTCAAGCCCGAAGACCTCGGTGTGGACGTGAGCCCGCGCATCAAGACCCTGAAGGTCAGCGAGCCGCCCAAGCGCGGCGCCGGCATCAAGGTGGCCGATGTGGCCGCCCTGGTCGAGAAGTTGAAGAACGAAGCCAAAGTGATCTGAGGAACCGACAAATGACCGCACTCGTTATTGCAGAACACGACAACGCCAGCATCAAAGGCGCCACGCTCAACACCGTCGCTGCCGCTGCCCAATGTGGCGGTGATGTGCACGTGCTCATCGCCGGCCACAACGCCGGTGGTGCAGCCGCAGCCGCCGCGCAGATCGCCGGCGTGAGCAAAGTCATCCACGCCGACGCCCCGGGGTTTGAGCACGGCCTGGCCGAGAACGTGGCCGCGCAGGTGCTCACCATCGCCGCGAACTACAGCCACATCCTTTTTCCCGCCACCGCCAGCGGCAAGAACGTGGCGCCCCGCGTGGCCGCCCACCTCGACGTGGCCCAGCTGTCGGATGTGACCAAGGTCATCAGCGCCGACACCTTCGAGCGCCCGATCTACGCCGGCAACGCGATTGCCACCGTGCAGGCCCTGGACGCCACCAAGGTCATCACCGTGCGCACCACGGGCTTTGACCCGGCAGCGGCCACCGGCGGCAGCGCCGCGATTGAAACGGCAGCCGCCGCCGCCGACGATGGCAAGGCGAAGTTCCTGGGCAGCGAGATCGCCAAGAGCGACCGCCCCGAGCTCACCGCCGCCAAGATCATCGTCTCGGGTGGCCGGGCGCTGGGCAGCGCCGAGAAGTTCAACGACGTGATGACACCGCTGGCCGACAAGCTCGGTGCAGCCCTGGGCGCGAGCCGCGCCGCGGTGGACGCGGGCTACGCGCCCAACGACTGGCAGGTCGGCCAGACCGGCAAGATCGTGGCACCGCAGCTCTACATCGCCGCCGGCATCTCGGGTGCGATCCAGCACCTGGCCGGCATGAAGGACAGCAAGGTCATCGTGGCGATCAACAAGGACCCCGAGGCCCCGATCTTCTCGGTGGCCGACTACGGCCTGGAGGCCGACCTGTTCGAGGCTGTGCCCGAATTGATCAAGGCGCTCTGAGCCCTCTGAAAGACACAAGGGCATCGTTCGCGATGCCCTTGTCGTATCTGCACCCGTGAATTCCCTGGAGACAACAGAATGAGTTACACCGCCCCCCTCAAAGACATGCTGTTCGACATCGAGCACCTGGCGCGCATCGACCAGGTCGCGCAGATGCCGGGCTTTGAAGACGCCGGACTCGAAACCGCGCAGGCGGTGCTCGAAGAGTGCGCCAAGCTCAACGAAGGCGTGATCGCGCCGCTGAACTGGGAGGGCGACAAAAACCCCTCGTTCTTCAAGGACGGCAAGGTCACGACCACACCGGGTTTCAAGGAAGCCTTCAAGCAGTACGCCGAGGGCGGCTGGCAAGGTCTGCAGCACCCCACCGACTTCGGCGGCCAGGGCCTGCCCAAGACCATCGGTGCTGCGTGTGGCGAGATCCTCAACAGCGCCAACATGAGCTTTGCGCTGTGCCCGCTGCTCACCGACGGCGCGATTGAGGCGCTGATCACCGCCGGTAGCGACGAGCTCAAAGCCATTTACCTGGAGAAGCTGGTCAGCGGCCAGTGGACCGGCACCATGAACCTCACCGAGCCGCAGGCCGGCTCCGATCTGGCCGCTGTGCGCAGCCGCGCCGAGCCGCAGCCCGACGGCACTTACAAGGTGTTCGGCACCAAGATCTACATCACCTACGGTGAGCACGACATGGCCGAGAACATCGTGCACCTCGTGCTCGCGCGCGTGACCGGCGCGCCCGAAGGCGTGAAGGGCATCAGCCTGTTTGTCGTGCCCAAATTCATGGTCGGCAAAGACGGCTCGCTGGGTGCGCGCAACGACGTGCATTGCGTGAGCATCGAACACAAGATGGGCATCAAGGCCAGCCCCACGGCCGTGCTGCAGTACGGCGACCACGGTGGCGCGGTCGGTTACCTCGTGGGCCAGGAAAACCGCGGCTTGGAGTACATGTTCATCATGATGAACGCCGCGCGTTACGCCGTGGGTGTGCAAGGCATTGCGATCGCCGAGCGGGCTTACCAGAAGGCCGTGGTGTACGCCAAGGACCGCGTGCAGAGCCGCCCGGTGGACGGCACGCTGTCGGCCGCAGCGCCCATCATTCACCACCCCGATGTGAAGCGCATGCTCATGACCATGCGAGCGCTCACCGAAGGCTGCCGCGCCATGGCTGCCGTGGCCGCAGCCGCCTACGACGCCGCGCACCACCACTCTGACACCGACACGCGCAAGCAAAACGCGGCCTTCTACGAATTCCTGGTGCCGCTGGTCAAGGGCTACAGCACCGAGATGAGCCTGGAGGTCACCAGCTTGGGCGTGCAGGTGCATGGCGGCATGGGTTTCATCGAAGAAACCGGCGCGGCGCAGTATTACCGCGACGCCAAGATCCTCACCATCTACGAAGGCACCACGGCCATCCAGGCCAACGATCTGGTGGGCCGCAAGACCGCGCGCGACGGCGGCACCGGCGCCAAGGCGATCGCCGCGCAGATCGAGAAGACCGAAGGCGAACTTGCGAAGCGCGAGAGCGCCAACGCCAAGGCCGTGCACAAACGCCTGAAAGCCGCGCGCGAAGCGTTTGTGGACGTGGTCGAGTTCATTGCCGCCAACACGCGCAGCAACCCCAACGCGGCGTTTGCCGGCAGCGTGCCCTACCTGATGCTGGCCGGCAACCTCATGGCCGGCTGGCAGCTCGCACGCTCGCTGATGGTGGCCGAGGATCTGTCGGCCCAGGGACAGGACACGGCCTTCATGCAGGCCAAGATCACCACCGCGCGCTTCTACGCCGATCACATCCTCAGCCGTGCTCCGGGCACGCGCGATGCGATCGTCGAAGGCGCCGAGGCCGTGACCGCGCTGGCCATCGAATCGTTCTGACCCACCACAAACCCGACGGAGACTTCATGACCGCACCCGCCCGCAGCCTGCCCCCGGTTCTCAAGAACATCAAGTTCCCGGTGATCGGCTCGCCGCTGTTCATCATCAGCAACCCCAAGCTCGTCATTGCCCAGTGCAAGGCCGGTGTGGTGGGCTCCATGCCCGCGCTCAATGCGCGCCCGGCTTCTCAGCTCGACGAGTGGCTGGCCGAGATCACCGAAGCGCTTGCTGCGCACGACGCAGCGAATCCGGACAACAAGGCCGCGCCGTTCGCCATCAACCAGATCGTGCACAAGAGCAACGACCGGCTGGAGCACGACATGCAGTTGTGCGCCAAGTACAAGGTGCCGATCGTCATCACCAGCCTGGGCGCACGCGAAGACGTGAACAGGGCGGTGCAGAGCTGGGGCGGCGTGGTGCTGCACGACGTGATCAACAACGTGTTCGCGCACAAGGCGATCGAGAAGGGTGCTGACGGCCTGATTCCGGTGGCGGCCGGTGCCGGCGGCCACGCCAGTGTGAAGAGCCCGTTTGCCATGGTGCAGGAAATCCGTGAGTGGTTTGGCGGCCCGATCGCGCTCTCGGGCTCCATTGCTTCGGGCGGCGCCATCCTGGCCGCGCAGGCCATGGGCGCCGACTTCGCCTACATCGGCTCGGCCTTCATCGCTACCGAGGAAGCGCGTGCGGTGGAGGGCTACAAGGAGATGATCACGAAGTCGAACTCCGACGACATCGTCTACAGCAACTTCTACACCGGCATCCACGGCAACTACCTCAAGGGCAGCATCCAGAACGCCGGCATGGACCCGGACAACCTGCCGCAGAGCGACCCGAGCAAGATGAACTTCGGCACCGGTGAAGGTGCCAACGCCGCCAAGGCATGGAAAGACATCTGGGGCTGCGGCCAGGGCATCGGCGCCATCCGCGAGGTGGTGCCGGCGGCCGATCTGGTGGCGCGCTTCAAGCGCGAGTACGCGGAAGCCAAGGCGCGCATCTGCGCCGCTTGATCAGGCTCTTCACTGACAAAAAAGCCGGCTTCCAGAGCCGGCTTTTTTGCGTCTGCCAAGCAAGCTCCGGCAGGTTTATCTCTCACCGCGAAGCCAGGCGCCGAAGCTGCTCAAAGCCTCACCAATGGCCGCACCCGGCGTCTGCGCGTACTGCACACCACCGTGGTCTGAAATCTGCGCCACCGAGCCGCTGCTTTGCCATTCGGCGTACATCCAGTCGTCCGCAGTGCGCACAAGACCTTCGGGCGCTGCAGGCGGCGGCGCCACCGGCGTGCTCTTGAGCGCGGCGCCCATGTAGTCGATCCAGATCGGCAGCGCGATGCGCCCGCCCGATTCACCGCCGCCCAGGCTGCGCGGCTTGTCGTAGCCCACCCACACGGCGGTGGCCAGGCTGGGCTGGTAACCCGTGAACCAGGCGTCGACAGCGTCGTTGGTGGTGCCGGTCTTGCCGTAGATGTCGGGGCGCTTGAGCGTGGCCTGCGCGCGCGCGGCCGTGCCGCTGCGGGTCACTTCGTTGAGCAGGCTGGACACCACGAAGGCGTTGCGCGCCGGGATGGCGCGGTTGGCTTCCGTCAGCGGCTCGGGCGGGGGCGCTTCAAACAGCACTTTGCCTTGTGCATCGGTGATCTTCTCCACCACCACCGGTGCCACCTTCCAGCCGCCGTTGGCCAGCGTGGCGTAGGCCTGCGCCATCTGCATCGGCGTGACGCTGCCGGTGCCCAGGGCCAGGGTGAGGTTGTCGGGCTGGCGGGCAGCGTCCAGACCGAAGCGGGTGGTCCAGTCGCGCGCGACCTGCGTGCCGGTGTGCTGCAGCACCCGCACGCTGGCGAGGTTGCTGGAGCGCGCCAGTGCCTGCCGCAGCGTGATGGGGCCGGCGTACTGCCCGTTGCTGTTGGTGGGGCTCCAGCCGTTGGATGCGGTGAACGGCAGGTCGTCGACCAGCGTGCCCGGCATGACGCGCGCTTCGAGCGCCGCCGAGTACAGCAGCGGCTTGAGCGCCGAGCCCGGCTGGCGCCAGCCCTGGGTGACGTGGTTGAACGGCTGCTGGGTGAAGTCGAACCCGCCCACCAGCGCGCGCACGCGCCCGGTGTGGCTGTCCATGGCCACCAGCGCTGCTTCGGCTTCGGGCCACTGCGAAATCGCCCAGGCCGGTTTGCCCTTTACCTTGCCCGCGCTCACCACCCGCACGATGGCGCCGCGCGCGATCTTCAGCGGTGCCTGGGCCTTGGGCTCCAGACCCTTCTGCGCCCAGCGCAGGCCCTCGCCCTGCAGCGTGACACGCTCGCCGCTGGACAACTGCACCTGCATGGCTTTTGGGCTGGCCGCGAGCACGATGCCCACGCGCAGGGTCTCGTCGTCGCGGTGGTCTTTCAGGGCCTCAGCCGCTGCGCGCTCCACCTCGGCGCCATCACCCGAAGGCAGGCTCTCCATGTCCTCCGGACCACGCCAGGCGCCGCGGCGGTCGAAGTCCAGCACCCCGCGCTGCACGGCGGCGTGGGCGGCGCGCTGGTCGGCCGCGCGCAGCGAGGTGGTGACACGCAAGCCGTTCGAATAAGCCTCGGTGCCGAAGCGCTCCACCACCGCCCGGCGTGCCATTTCGGCCACGTGGGCGGCGTGCACGCTGCGGGTGCCCGGCTCGCGGATCACGAGCTTCTCAGCGCGCGCGGCGGCGAGTTGCCGATCGTTGATGGCGTCGGTGGCCCGCATGCGCTCAAGCACCACGCGCTGGCGCTGTGTGGCGCGCTCGAAGTTGGCCACCGGGTTGGCGTAGTAGGGGTTCTGCGGCAGGCCGGCGAGCATGGCGGTTTCGGCCAGCGAGAGTTTGTCCAGCGGTTTGCCGAAATAGGTTTGTGACGCGGCGGCAAAGCCGTAGGCCCGCTGGCCGAGAAAGATCTCGTTGAGGTAGATCTCCAGGATGCGGTCCTTGGAGAGTTCGTCTTCCAGCTTGAGCGCGAGCCAGATTTCCTTGGCCTTGCGTTCGGCAGAAAACTCCCGCGTGAGCAGCATGGTGCGCACCAGCTGCTGTGTGATGGTCGACGCACCCTGCTTGCGCCCACCCGTGACCGCCGCCAGCAGCGCGCGCGCCATGCCCTTGGGATCGACACCGTTGTGTTCACGAAAGCGGGCGTCTTCCACCGACAGCACGGCGTCCTGCAGCAGCTTGGGCGTGCGCGACAGCGGCAGGTATTCGCGCCGCTCGGTGCCGAACTGCGCGATCTCCACGCCGTCGGCGGTGAACACCTGCAAGGGCAGCTTGGGCTGGTACTTGACGATGCTGTCCAGCGGCGGCAGATCGAAGGGCGAGGCCTGCAGGGCAGGCGCCATGAAGGCGGCGGGCATCACGGCCAGGGTGATCACCGCACGGCGAAGGTTGAGCATGGGCATGAGGTGGCATTGTCCCGGATCGGTGTGCGCTGCATGTGCAGCCTGTGCGTGAGGGTGGTAACCAGCTGTGTCCTCAGCCACAGTTAAGATGGCCCGCCACCCCCGGCCTACCCGGTGAAACCGCCCATGCGCAAGCGCATTCTGTTGCTCGAAGACGAACAAGCCATCGCGGACACCTTGCTCTATGCGCTGCAAAGCGAGGGCTTCGAGGTGCAGCATGTGCGCCTGGCCACGCACGCGCTCGAGGCCTTCCGTTCGCAGCCACCAGACCTCGCCATTCTTGATGTGGGTGTGCCCGACGGCAGCGGCTTCGATGTCTGCCGCGCCATCCGCAAGACCAGTGAGATGCCCATTGTGTTTCTCACCGCGCGGCATGAGGAGATCGACCGCGTGCTTGGCCTGGAGCTGGGCGCGGATGACTACGTGGTCAAGCCGTTTTCGCCGCGCGAGGTGTGCGCCCGTGTGCGAGCGATCTTGCGACGCAGCGCGGCCACGCCGTTGACCTCCGAGCCCGCGCCGCCCACAAGCGCACTGCTTCAACTCGACGAAGCCGCGCAACGCATCCGCTGCGGCAACGAGTGGCTCGCGCTCACCCGCTACGAATTCCAGTTGCTCGCCACGCTGCTGCGCCGGCCCGAGCGCATCTTCTCGCGTGTGGAGCTGATGGACCTGGTGTGGGGCGGTGCGCTGGACACGTCGGACCGCACGGTGGACGCGCATGTGAAGCTGCTGCGCGCCAAGCTGCGCGCGCGGGGTGTGCAGGCCGAGCTGATCCAGACCCACCGCAACATGGGTTATTCGATCCGCGCGGTGGACTGAACCATGCGCATCGGTCTGCGGCTGCTGCTGGGCTTTTTCCTCATCCTGGGCGTGGCCCTGGTGGTGGTGCTCAACGTGTTCCTGCAGGAGGTCAAGCCCGGCACGCGCCTGGCCATGGAAGACAGCCTGATCGACGCGGCCCACGCGTTCGCCCAACTCGCGGCCGCCGACATGAAGGCCGGCACCATCGCCACTGGCGGTTTTGCACAGGCGCTGCAGGCCTACCCGGGTGCGCAGCCCGGCGCCAGCATCTGGGGCTTTCAGAAGAACAGTGTTGACTACCGCATCACCATCACCGACGCGCAGGGCATCGTGCGTTTCGACACGCGGCAAGCGGCGGTGGGGCAGGACTTTTCGCGCTGGAACGACGTGCTGCGCACGCTGCGCGGCGAGTACGGGGCGCGCTCCAGCCTGGCCAACCCGAACGACCCGAACAGCACGGTGATGCACGTGGCCGCGCCCATCCGCGATGGTGACCGCATCATCGGCGCGCTCACGGTGTCGCGGCCCAACCGCAGTCTGGAGCCCTACATCGAACGCAGCCAGCAGCGCATCCTGCGCTGGTCCTGGGCACTGCTCGGTCTGTCGTTGTTGATGGGTGTGCTGCTGAGCTGGTGGGTGGCCAGCTCGCTCTCGCGCCTGCGGGGCTATGCCAACGCGGTGGCCAGCGGCGAGCGCGTGGCCCTGCCGCGCTTCGGGCGCCTGAGTGGCAACACCGAGTTCAACGACCTGGCCCAAGCGGTGGAGCGCATGCGCGTCAAGCTCGAAGACAAGGCCTATGTCGAGAACTACGTGCACACGCTCACCCACGAACTCAAGAGTCCGCTGGCCGCCATTCGGGGCGCGGCCGAGTTGCTGGAAGAAGACCTGCCCGAGCCGGACCGCCAGCGTTTCGCCGGCAACATCCAGCGCCAGACCGAGCGCCTGCGGCAGTTGATCGACAAACTGCTGCGCCTGGCTGATGTGGAGCAGATGCGCGCCTTGCGCCAGCGGGAGCCCGTGGATTTGAGCGCGTTGACGCGCGACCTGCTGCAACGCGCCGAGCCAAGACTGCGTCTGAAGGGATTGCGTGTGCGAGACGAGTTGGGCAGGGGCGAGGTGGTGCGCGGTGACGCTTTCCTGCTGGGTCAGGCGCTGCAGAACCTGCTGGACAACGCGATCGATTTTTCGCCCCGGCAGGGTGAACTGTGGCTGAAGCTGGTCAACGATGGAGACGCGCTCGTGTGGTCGGTTCAAGACCAGGGCTCGGGTGTGCCCGGCTACGCGCAGGCGCACATCTTCGAGCGGTTTTACTCGCTGCCGCGCTGCGAGTTGCAAGAGAAGAGCTCGGGCCTGGGCCTGTGCCTGGTGAAAGAGGTGAGCGACCTGCACCATGGCGAGATTCAGGTGGCGAACGTTGACCAACCGCCCGGCTGCCTGGTGCGCTGGCGCCTGCCGCTCTGAGCGTTTTCACACCCACTGCACAAACCGCCGCGGCACTGCACGGCCGCTGCACATCCGCTTGAGAGACTGGCACTGTTGCAACCACGGAGCCCGCCTTGAAAAAACACCCCCTGCTGAGCAAATTGCTCGTCATCTTCTCGCTGATGCTGCTGCTGTCTATCCCTTTGTTGATGGTGTTCGACACGATCCAGGAGCGCAGCGCCTACCGCGCCGAGGCCGCCAGCGACGTGGCGCGCGCCCACGCCGGGGAACAGACCATCACCGGCCCGGTGCTCTACGTGCCGTACACCGAAACCTTCACTCGCACCGTGCTGGTGGAAACAGGCCGGGGCGAGACGCGCGAAGAGCGTGTGACGCAGGCCCATGTGGCCTTGCGCTTCCCCACCCGCCTGGACACACGCAGCCAGCTGGAAACGCAAACCCGTTGGCGCGGCATTTTCCCGGTCACGGTCTACACGAGCTCCCACCAGAGCACGGGCCGCTTCGTGTGGAGCGGCGTTGAGCCGGTGGAGAAAAACGGCCAGATCACGCTCGGGCAGCCGCGCATGGTGCTGGGCGTGAGCGATCTGCGGGGTCTGCTGAGCGCGCCGCAGCTCACCGTGGCGGGCAAGGCCGTGACCATGGCACCGTCACCCGCAGCACAGAAGCTGCCGCTGCCGCTGGCCGCGCCGGTGGATCTGGAGCTGCTCAAGCCCGGTGCGACGTTCGAGATCGCGCTGAACGTGGAGCTGGCCGGCACCGGGCGCATGGGTTGGGTGCCGCTGGCCGACGAGAACAGCGTGAGCCTGCGCTCGTCCTGGCCGCACCCGAGTTTTGGAGGTGACTTTTTGCCGCGCACGCGCAGCGTGAGCGATCAAGGTTTTGAGGCCACCTGGAGCGTGCCCTCGCTCTCCACCCAGGCGCAGCAGCAGTTTGCGCAGCGCGGTGAGGCCAGGGGGTCGCCAGACAGCTTCTCGGTGTCGCTGGACAACCCGGTGGACGTGTACCGCCTGACCGAGCGCGCCACCAAGTACGGGCTGATGTTCATCGTGCTCACCTTCGCCGCGTTCTTCGTGTTGGAGATGGTCAAACGCTGGCGCATCCACCCCATGCAGTACCTCATGATCGGCGCGGCGCTGGTGCTGTTTTTCCTGCTGCTGCTCTCGCTCTCGGAACACCTGGATTTCGCCTTGGCTTACCTGCTGGCGAGTGCGGCGTGCATCGGTCTGCTCACGCACTACCTGCGCCATGTGCTGCGCGGCTGGCGGCCGGCCGTGGGCATGAGCGCCATGCTGGTGGCGCTGTACGGCGTGCTCTACGGCATCCTGGTGTCGGAAGACAACGCCTTGATGATGGGTTCGCTGCTGCTCTTCGGCGCGCTCGCGGCCATCATGGTGGTCACACGCAAGCTGGACTGGTACAGCGTGATTGGTTCGCCGCAACCACCCGCTCAGCCGTCTCAGTAACCTTCGATGGCCAACAGCGTGCCGGTGGACGCGCTCTGGCGGACCTTGACCAGGCGTTGGTACTCGGGCGATGTGTAGAAGGCCTGCAGGTGCGCCATGTCGGGGAACTCCAGGATCACCTGACGCTGTGGCACGCCATTGCCTTCAAGCACCGAGACCGCGCCACCGCGCACCAGGTAGCGCCCGCCGTGCGCGGCGATGAGCGCAGGCACCTCGCGGCGGTATTCCTCGTACAGATCAGGGCGGGTGACTTCGATGTTGCCGTAGAGGTAAGCGGGCATGGTGTCTCCTGTTGTTTGGGGCGCACCGGGGAGCTTACCGCCGCCGCATCAGTTCGTGGCAATGAACTGCGGCAGCAGCGCCGCGTACAGCGCCTGGAAGCGCGCGTGCCGTGGCAGCAGCGCGGCGTGCGACGCAGCGTCGGGCTCGAAGCTTCGCGTGACGGGAGGCGTGGTGCACACCGTGTCCACCGTGCCCCCGCAGGCCAGCCAGGCCAGGCGCGCTGCGCCCAGCGCGGCGCCGGTCTCGCCACCGGCGTGCACGCGCAGCGTGAGGCCCAGCGAGTCGGCCAGCAACTGCGCCCACCACGCGTCGCGCGCACCGCCGCCCACCAGTGAGAGCGCGTGCAGCGGTGGCTCGGTGGCGCTCAGGGTCTGCAGGCCGTCGCGCAGGCCAAAGCCCACGCCTTCGGCCACCGCGTAGGCCAGGGCATCGCGGCCGTGCGCGGCCGTCATGCCGAACCACACGCCGCTGGCCAGCGGCTGGTTGTGCGGCGTGCGCTCGCCGCTCAGGTAGGGCAGGAACAGCGGGGCCGTGGTGCGCTCGGCCGGTGTGAGGCGCGCGGCCGCCTTGAGGAGCGCGGCTTCGTTGTCGAAGGCCAGTGTTCGGCTCGCCCAGCTCACCGCGCTCGCCGCGCTCAGCATCACCGACATCTGGTGCCAGCGCCCGGGCAGCGCGTGGCAGAAGGCGTGCAGCGCGCGCTGCGGGTTGGGCTGAAAACGGTCGCCGCTGACGAACACCACGCCCGAGGTGCCGAGCGACACAAAGCCTTCGCCCGGCCGCACCAGCCCCATGCCCACGGCGCTGGCCGCGTTGTCGCCCGCACCACCGGCCACCGGCACGCGCGCGGGCAGGCCCCAGCGCGCGCAGAGCTCGGGGGTGATGAACGCCGAGACTTCGCTGCCCTCCACCAGGCGCGGCATGTGGCTGCGCGTGAGGCCGCAGGCGTCGAGCAGGGCGTCGGACCAGTCGCGCCGCGCGCAGTCGAGCCACAGCGTGCCTGCTGCGTCCGACATCTCGCTCACCGCTTCGCCGGTGAGCTGCAGGCGCAGCCAGTCCTTGGGCAGCAGCACTCGGCGCACCCGCGCGAACAGGGCCGGCTCGTGCTCGCGCACCCAAAGCAGCTTGGGTGCCGTGAAGCCGGGCATGGCGAGGTTGCCGGTGATGCGGGCGAGCTCGGGCACCGCAGCGCTGAGCTGCTCGCACTGCGCGCCGCTGCGTCCGTCGTTCCACAGAATGGCCGGGCGCAACACCGTGTGGTGTTCGTCAAGCAGCACGGCGCCGTGCATCTGGCCCGAGAAGCCCACGCCTTGCAGGCGAGCGAGTGCGGCGGGCTGGGCGTGCTGCAACTGCGCCATCACGTCTTCGAGCGCGCGCCACCAGTCGGCAGGGGCTTGTTCGGCCCACAGGGGTTGCGGGCGCTGAACGGTGAGCGGCGAGCGCGCGGTGGCGATCACCTCGTGGGTGTCGGTGAGCAGCAGGGCTTTGAGTTCGGACGTGCCGAGGTCGAGACCGAGGAACATGAATCAGGCCGCGCCTCGGAAGCGGGTGAGCGACTGGCGGCGAAATTCGCTGGGTGTCATGCCCTTGATTTCAAGAAAGCGGCGGTTGAAGTTGGCCACGTTGTTGAAGCCCACTTCGTAGCAGATGTGGGTGATCTGCTGGTCGGTGTCCATCAGCAACTGGCAGGCGCGGCTGATGCGCACGCGGTTGACGAAGTCGGTGAAGGTGTTGCCGGTGGCCTTGCGGAAGAAGCGGCTGAACCTGCTCTCGCTCATGCCCAGTTCGGTGGCGAGCGCGGCGGCGGAGTGTTCGTCGGCCAGATGGTCGGTGATGCGGCTGACCACGGCGTCGATCTGGTCGAGCGAGGCGTCGTCGTCGGTGCTCTGCAGCTGCACGCTGGAGAGCAGGCGGTAGTCGGTGCAGGCGGCGAGGTCGCTCAGGAAATCGCAGAAGGCGGTGAAGCGTTTGAGGCCACGCGTGCTCTTGACTTTGTGCCAGTGGGCCTCTGCAGATTCGGACATGCCGAAGAACTCGATGCCGTGCTTGGCGCGTTCCAGCAGTGGAAGCACCTCGGCCAGCTCGGGGATGGTGTCGCTCGCGCGCACCAGCGGCTCATGTGAAAACTGGATCACCAGATCGCGCAAGGCCACGCCGCCTTCGGGCATGTCCATGCTGACCCAGTTGTGCGGCAGGCGCGGGCCGGTGAGCACGAGCTGACCGGCCTGGAAGGGGCCGATCCAGTCGCCCACGAACAGCTTGCCGCTGGTGCTGGTGATCAGGTGCAGCTCGTACTCGTCGTGGTAGTGCCAGCGGGCCAGGGGCGTGGGGAAGCCGTGTGACAGGCAACGCACGAAGCCCACGTCGTTCGACGACTCGTAGCCCAGGTTGGGCGAACGGGCCAGCTCGTGTTCCAGCTCGGGCTTGATCTGGCGCGGGGTGGTGCGGTTGCGAACGGTCATGGAACTTGCCGGCACCGGTGTCCGGGTCAGGTGGGGGTGGCGCTCACGCCGGTGTGGGCCGTGACGAAACGGCTCACCCGATCGCGGGCGCGGCGCACGGCGTCCACCAGCCGCGGATCGCCGGCCAGTTCACCCCACAGCGTGGTGTCGGCGCAGAACGCAACCACAGGGTCGGCGGCGTCGCACATCGCGTGGGCGGTCTCGGGTTTCATCGCCTGGTCCTGGTAGGTGTAGGGAATCTGGCCGGTATGCCAGCGTTGCAGATAGGCCAGGAAGAGTGCCGGCAGCATGGCCACGCTGTCAATGGGTTCACCCCGCGCCAGCCGCTCGCGTATGGTGGGCGCGATGAAGCCCGGGATCTTGCTGAAGCCGTCCATGGCGACACGCTGGTTGGTGTCGGCAATGGCCGGGTTGCTGAAGCGGTCGAGCACCACATCGCGGTAGTCGGGCAGGTTGATGGGGCAGGGATGTTCGGGGGTGTCCAGCACGGGGATCACGTCGTCGGTCACGTAATCGTAGGCGAAGCGGCGGATCACCGCGTTGTGTGTGCCTTCATGGATGTAGCGGTGGCCGATCAGCGTGCCGGCCCAGGCAATGCAGGAGTGCGTGGCGTTGAGCAGGCGGATCTTGGCTTCTTCATACGCATCGACCGACGCCACCATCTCCACACCCACCCGCTCCCATTCGGGCCTGCCAGCGATGAAGTGGTCTTCGATGACCCACTGGATGAAGCTCTCGCCCATGAGGGCGGCCGGGTCGTGCTGGCCGGTGGCGGCTTGCACGCGCACGGCCACGTCGGGCGTGGGGCGCGGGGTGATGCGGTCCACCATGGCGTTGGGGCTGCTGGTGTTGGCCTGCACCCAGGCCTTGAGAGGCGCATCGCCCAGCGCATCGATGAACTGCAGCAGGCCGCCGCGCGAGCGCTCGCCGTTGTGGCGCAGGTTGTCGCAGTTCATCAGCGTCACCGGGCCCGCCTGGGCCTGCATGCGCGCGCGCAACAGGGTGACCAGACCGCCGTAGAGGGTGTGGCCGGCCTGGCCGGCTTTCACGGCCGCCAGATCGGCGCGCAGGTCGGGGAAGCTGGCCCAGTCCAGCCGGTTCTGGGCGTCGAGGTAGTAGCCGGCTTCGGTGACGGTGAAGGAGATGATGCGCGTGGCCGGATCGGCGGCCACGGCCACCAGCGGGGCCAGATCGTCCTGGTACGGCAGCACGCGCTGGATGGACGTGATGCGCGTGTAGCTGCGCTCGCCCTGTGGTGTGACGGTCTCCAGCGTGTAGGCGCCGCCCTGCGCCTGCAGCGCGCTGATGGTGTCCAGCATGTCGGGGCGCAGGTTGCCGGCGGCGATGGTCCAGCGGGTGTCACCGAGCTGGCGCAGCTGGTGAACATAGACGGCCTGGTGTGCGCGGTGGAACGAGCCCAGGCCCAGGTGCAGGATGGTGTTCATGGTCAGTGATGAAAGACAGGATCAGAGGTCGAAGTTCGTGGGCATCATCACCACGTCGCGGATCGTCATGCCGCGTGGGCGCGTGAGCATGAACAGCACCACGTCGGCCACTTCCGAGGCTTCGATCAGGCTGCCGCTGGCCTTGGCCTCGGCCAGCTTTTCGGCCGGCCAGTCGGCCAGCAGCGAGGTGATCACCGGCCCGGGCGAGATGGAGCCCACGCGGATGCCGTGCTTGAAAACCTGGCGGCGCACCGTCTGCACAAAGCAGTTCACGGCCCACTTGGACGAGGCATAGACCGGTTCCCACGGTGTGGGGAAATGCGCCGCCAGCGAGCTGGTGACGATGATGTCGCCGCTGCCTCGCGCGATCATGTGGGGCAGCACGCCGCGCACGTTCTTCATGACCACGTTCACGTTCAGGTTGAGCATGCGGTCGATGGCGTCGTCGGTGGCGTCGATCAGGTCGCCGCCCACGTAGAGCCCGGCGTTGGCGTGAAAGACATCGAGCCTGCCGGCCAGACCGAGGATGCGTTCGGGCATCGTTGCGCATTGCGCGGGGTCCAGCAGGTCCAGCACCAGCGGCAGGGCGGTGGGGCCCAGCGTGTCGCAGGCCTTTGCCAGGGCTTGCGCATCGCGGTCGATCAGCACGACATGGGCGCCCGCTGACAGCATGGCCTGGGCACTGGCGAAACCGATGCCCGATGCCGCGCCCGTGACGGCGGCCACCTGGCCATTCAAAGGATGTGTAGCACTCATGTTGTTGCTTGATCGTGGGGTGTGCTGGTTCGGGGGGCTCAGGCGGCGGCTCGACCAACCACACGGCCGGCGTTGTCGAACCAGTGCGCGTGGTCGGTGGCAATGTCGAGCGTGACGGCGTCGCCCGGCGTGAGCGTGGTGCGATCGCTCTGGCGTGCCACCAGCGGCGCACCTTCGGTGGTTCTCAGGTAAATGAGCGTTTCGGCACCGAGCGCTTCGATCAGGTCCACCTGGCCTTTGATGGCGCCCTGGCCGGCCGGGCGCACCACCACGTTCTCTGGCCGCAATCCGATGGAGCCACCCACCGCGCCCGCAGGGGCCTGCTGCTGGATCAGTGCGGGCATCTGCTGCAGCGGCGACACGTTCATCTGCGGTGTGCCGATGAACTGCGCCACGAACTGGTTGGCCGGGCGGTCGTAGAGCTCCAGCGGCGTGCCCACCTGTTCGATCAGGCCGTCGCGCAGCACCACCACGCGGTCGGCCAGTGTCATGGCCTCCACCTGGTCGTGCGTCACGTAAATGGTGGTGGCGCCCAGGTCGCGGTGCAGCTTGGCAATCTCCACGCGGGTCTGGCCGCGCAGCGCGGCGTCCAGGTTGGACAGCGGCTCGTCGAACAAGAACACCTTGGGCGCGCGCACGATGGCGCGGCCGATGGCCACCCGCTGGCGCTGGCCGCCCGAGAGTTCCTTGGGTGTGCGCTGCAGGTAGGGCGTGAGGTTGAGGATGTCAGCGGCGCGCTTGACCTTGTCTTCGATCACCTTGGGGTCGACCTTGGCGAGCTTGAGCGCGAAGCTCATGTTCTCGAACACGCTCATGTGCGGGTAGAGCGCGTAGCTCTGGAACACCATGGCCAGGTCGCGTTTGCTGGAGGGCTGGTGGGTGATGTCGCGTCCCTCCAGGCTGAGCGTGCCGCCGTCGATGTGCTCCAGCCCGGCAATGAGCCTCAGCAGGGTGGACTTGCCGCAGCCCGACGGCCCGACAAAGACGATGAATTCGCCGGGCTGGATGTCCAGGTCGATGCCCTTGATGGCGCGGTGTTCACCGAAGAATTTCTCGATGCCCTTGAGTTGCAGGTAAGCCATGGTTTGTGTCCTGAAGAGGTTTACTTGACCGCGCCGAAGGTGAGGCCTTGGACCAGTTGTTTCTGGCTGAACCAGCCGAACACCACGATGGGCGCGATGGCCATGAGCGAAGCGGCGGAAAGCTTGGCCCAGAACAGGCCCTCGGGGCTGGAGTAGCTGGCAATCAGCGTGGCCAGCGTGCCGGCCTTGGCCGAGCTGAGGTTCAGGCTCCAGAAGGCTTCGTTCCAGCTCAGCACCAGGCACAGCAGACCGGTGGATGCAAAGCCACCCAGCGACAGGGGCAGCAGCACCTTGGTGGCCTCCTGCCAGAGCGTGGCGCCGTCCATGCGCGCAGCCTCCAGGATCTCGTTGGGAATTTCCTTGAAGCCCGAATACAGCATCCACACCATGATGGGCAGGTTGGACAGCGTGAACACGATGATCAGGCCGAGCTGCGTGTCGAGCAGGTGGCTCTTTTGCGCCAGCACATAGATGGGCACCAGCGCGCCCACGGCCGGCATCATCTTGGTGGAGAGCATCCACATCAGGATGTCCTTGTCGTACTTGCCCTTGAAGAAGGCCATGGCGTAGGCTGCCGGCGCGGCAATCGCCAGACCGAGCAGGGTGGACACCACGCTGGTGACCACCGAGTTCCAGGCGTAGTGCAGGTAGTCGCTGCGCTCCTGCACCTCGTGGAAGTTCTCCAGCGTGGGTTTGAAGAACAGCTCGGGCGGAACCGCAATGGCCTGCAGCTCGGTCTTGAACGCGGTCAGCAGCAGCCAGCCCAGCGGAAAGAACAGCAGCAGGGCCACGGCCCAGGCAGCAACGGTGCGCACCGCGTAGGCGGGCGTGTAGGTGGATTGGCGTGCCATGGTGAGTGCCTTATTTGTCGAGGTTCTTGCCAACCATGCGGATCAGGAAGATGGCCGCGATGTTGGCCAGCACCACCGCGAACAGCGCACCGGCCGAGGCCACACCGGCATCGAAATTGAGCAGCGCCTGCTTGAAGATCAGGAAGGCCACATTGGTGCTCGCGTCGCCCGGGCCACCGCCGGTGGTGGTGTAGATCTCGGCGAACACGCTGAGCAAGAAGATCATCTCGATCATCACGACCACGGCCACCGAACGGCCCAGGTGCGGGATGTAGAGGTAGCGCAGTTGCTGCAGGTAGGTGGCGCCGTCCATGCGCGCGGCTTCGAGCTGCTCGCGGTTCATGCTCTGCAGCGAGGTCATGAAGATCAATGTGGCGAAGGGCAGCCACTGCCACGACACCATGACGATGACGGAGAACAGCGGGTGGTCGGTGAGCCAGTCCACCGGGGCCGCGCCGAAGAAGGTCCACACCTGCGCGAGCACGCCGTAGATGGGGTTCATCATCATGTTCTTCCACAGCAGCGCGTTGACCGTGGGCATGACGAAGAAGGGTGAGATCAGCAGCACACGCACCAGGCCGCGGCCGGCGAAGGGCTCGTTGATCAGCAAGGCGATGGCCGTGCCGAAACCCACGGTGATGAGGATCACGCTGCCCAGCAACAACAAGGTGTTGAGTACCGCCGTGCCAAACGAGGCGTCGGTGACGAAGTACTCGAAGTTCTCCAGCCCGGCAAACCCGGTCACATCCGGCTGCAGCAGGTTGTAGCGGATGAGGCTGAAGTAGATCGTCATCACCAGCGGCACGATCATCCAGAGGAAGAGCGTGGCGATGGCGGGCGTGAGCAGCAGGCGGGGGAGCAGGCGGTTCATGGTGAGACCCTGAAGACGACAGACGCTGAGGAGAAGACTCCCTCCCCCTCTGGGGGAGGGCAGGGGTGGGGGCCGTCTCCGGGCAAAGGTCTTCGCCGACAAAGCTTCTGCCAGCGTGCCCCCGCCCCGACCCTCCCCCAGCGGGGGAGGGAGCCGACAGCCCCCGGGGCTTACTTGTAGTACCCGGCCTTCTTCATCTCGCGATCAGCCGCCACTTGCGAAGCCTTCAGTGCCGCGTCCACCGTGGTCTTGCCGGCCAGGGCCGCGCTCATCTGCTGACCCACCGCGATGCCGATCGCCTGGAACTCCGGGATGGCCGCGAACTGCACGCCCACGTACGGGCTCTTGGGCAGGGTCGAGTCGGTCGGGTTGGCCGAGTCGATGGCCATCTTCTCCGCCGCAGCGAAGCGGGCCGCCTTCTGGAACTCGGGCGAGGCGTAGGTGCTCTTGCGCGTGCCGGTGGGCACGTTGGCCCAGCCATTGGTCTTGGCCACGAGCTGGATGTAGTCCTTGCTGGTCGCCCAGGTGATGAACTTCTGCGCCGCGTCCACCTTCTGCGAACCGGCCGGGATGGCCAGGTTCCACGACCACAGCCAGTTCGCGCCCTTGGGCGTCACGGCGGTGGGGGCTTGCGCAAAGGCCATCTGGTCAGCCACCTTGGACTGCTTGGGATCGCTCACGAACGAGGCGGCAATGGTGGCGTCGATCCACATGCCGCACTTGCCCGAGTTGGTCAGCGCCAGGATCTCGTTGAAGCTGTTGGCCGACGAGCCGGGTGGGCCGTAGTTCTTCAGCAGGTCCACGTAAAAGGTGATCGCGTCTTTCCAGGGCTTGCTCTCCAGCTGTGGCTTCCACTGCATGTCGAACCACTGACCGCCGTGCGTGTTGACCAGGGTGGACAGGAACGCCATGTTGTCGCCCCAGCCCGGCTTGCCGCGCAGACAGATGCCGTACACGCCGTTCTTGGGGTCGTGGATCTTGGCCGCGAGGTCCTTGACCTGCACCCAGGTCGGGCGCTCGGGCACCTGCACACCGGCCTTGTCGGCGAGGTCCTTGCGGTACATCAGCATCGAGCTCTCGCCATAAAACGGCGCGGCAAACAGCTTGCCGTCGATCGACAGGCCGCTGCGGATGGCGGGCAGCAGGTCGTCCACGTCGTAGGCGCCGTCGGTCTTCAAGGCCTGCAGCCAACCCTTCTTGCCCCAGATCGGCGCTTCGTACATGCCGATGGTCATCACATCGAACTGGCCGCCCTTGGTGGCGATGTCGGTGGTGACGCGCTGGCGCAGCACACCTTCTTCGAGCGTGACCCACTTGAGCTTGATGTCGGGGTTGGCGGTCTCGAAGACCTTGCCAAGTTTTTGCATCTCGATCATGTGGCCGTTGTTCACGGTGGCAATGACGAGTTCGGTGTTGGCGGCATGTGCGATGCCGGCGCCCAGAAGGGCGGCGGCCAGAACAGAAGCGAGGCGGAATTTCACGGTTTGTCTCCTGCGTTTTGGTTGGGGTGCGGATGCGACGGTCTCCTGCAGACCGTGGACGAATTCTGGGCACGGCGGCGCGCGCGGTTTGTACAGAAATGGGGGTGTTCCGTACTCTCTTGCGTTTATGGGCTGGGATTTACCCTAGGAAGTGGGGCAAAGTTTGCGGCATGAGGGGCTGTGGATGCCATCGTTCTTTCACGCCGCGCTTGTTACTCCCCGCTGGGCCGTCGCTTGACTACAGTCGGGTCTTCGCCAGAACACCACCGGGAGCCAGAACCCATGACCACCACCTACACCGGCAGTTGCCACTGCGGCAAGATCGCTTTCGAAGTCGAGGGCACGATCGACAGTGGACTGGCCTGCAACTGCTCGATCTGTTCGAAAAGGGCTTCGCTGCTGTGGTTCGTTCCCCGTGCCAGCCTCCGGCTGAAGACCCCCGATGCCGACGCCGGTACCTATTTGTTCAACAAGCACGTGATCAAGCACCGCTTCTGCACCACCTGCGGCATCCACGCCTTTGGCGAGGGCACCGATCCCAAGGGCAATGCCGTGGCGGCCATCAACCTGCGGTGCCTGGCGACCATCGACCTCGCCGCGATCCCGGTGCACCACTTCGACGGCAGAGCCTTGTGAGGTCGGGCTAGCTGCTGCCGCGCACCAGCAACTCAAATCCCAGATCCACCGAATTGCGCACCGGCACTTCCCCGCGCATCAGGCCCAGCAGCATCTGCGCACTCGCCTCGCCCATCGCGTTGCGAGGGGTGCGCACAGTGGTCAGGGGCGGCACCATCTGGTCGCTGCCCGAGAGGTCGTTGAAGCCGGCCACCGCGATGCGGCCGGGCACGTCCACCCCCAGGCGCAGCGCGGTCAGCAGACCGCCTTGGGCCAGGTCGTCGTTGCAGAAGAACACTGCGTCCACCTCGGGCCTGGTGCGCAGCAGGTCTTCCAGCAATTCACCACCCAGGCGCATGGACGACGGTTGTGGGCTCAGCAGTTCGAGCCGCGCGTCGTACAGGCCGTGCTCGCGCAGGCAGCGGCGGTAGCCCTCGGCGCGCTGCATGGTGCGCGGGTCGAGCTGGGCGGCCACGAAGGCGATGCGTTGGCGGCCGCGCTGCACCAGGTGTTCGGTGATGGCGTGGCCGGCTTCGATCTGTGAGAAGCCGACGCAGTACACGTTGGGCGCTTGCGTGAGCTCCATCAGGTACACGCAGGGCACGCCGCTGGCGGCGATCATCTGGCGCGCGGCTTCGGTGCGGTCAAAACCCGTGAGCAACAGGCCGGCGGGGCGGTGCGCGAGGTAGCTGCGCAGCAGCTGTTCTTCCTCCTGCGGCTCGTAGTGCGTCACGCCGATCATGGGCTGGTAGCCGTGGGGCAGCAGGGTGCGGTGCACGGCCTCGAGCACGTCGACAAACAAGGCGTTGGACAGCAGCGGCACGAGCACCGGCACCTGGGTGCTGCGCTGCGAGGCGAGGGCACGTGCGGCGGGGTCGGGCACGTAGCCCAGTTGCTCGGCCGCGCGCTTGACGCGCTCCACCAGATCGGCCGCCACGCCGCGTTCACCGCGCAAGGCGCGCGAGGCGGTGATGGGGCTGACCTCGGCGGCCAGGGCCACGTCGCTGAGGGTGGTGCGCCCGCTGTGGCGGCGCTTGCGTTCGGTCGGTTCCAAGGGTTTTCCCGGTATTTGGTGCGGATCGTGTGGCGTTAGGATAGCGCTGTCCGAAGCCCTGCGCCACCCGAATTTACCCTGAAATCTCAGGTATTCCCTGGAGCAGTCGCCGAGGAGCAGCGGCGATGCCTTGCAGGCAATCCGCCCATTTTTTTAGCCCAACGGGACAGCGCTACCAACCAAATGAACATCCGGCCCGAAAACACCTCCCTCGTCGTCATGGGCGTGGCGGGTTGCGGCAAGTCCAGCCTGGGCCAGTTGTGCGCCGGGTCGCTGGGCGTGCCGCTGCTCGAAGGCGACGATTTCCACTCCGAAGGCAACGTGACCAAGATGCGCAGCGGCACCCCGCTGAGCGACGACGATCGCGCCGCCTGGCTCGACACCCTGGCCGAGCAACTGCAGGCCCACCCGCAAGGCGTGGTGCTGACCTGCTCGGCACTCAAGCGGCGCTACCGCGACCGACTGCGCGCCGCCGCGCCCGGCCTGCGTTTTGTGTTTCTCGACCTCACGCAGGAGCAGGCCCGCGCTCGCGTGGCCGCGCGGCCAGCGCACCTGTTTCCGGTGAGCCTGGTGGCCAGCCAGTTCGCCACCCTGGAAGATCCGCGGCTGGAACCCGGCGTGCTGCCCCTGGACGCCACGCAGTCGCTCAAAGACCTGGGCTCGGCCGTGGTGCGCTGGGTGCGCAGCGAGCCAGCCCCCACCACCCTGGAGAACCGCTCATGAAACCGGGACCTTTTTTGAAGCACGGGGCCGAGGCCCTGCTCGCACTGTGCCTGGGCGGCATGGTGGTGTGTGTGTTGGGCAACGTGGTGCTGCGCTACGGCTTCAACAGCGGCATCAACGCCACTGAAGAGCTCTCGCGCCTGTTGTTTGTGTGGATGGTGTTTCTGGGCGCGACCGCCGCCTACCCGCTGGGCCAGCACATGGCCTTCACCAGCCTGGTAGGCGCGCTGCGCGACAAACCCGCGCTGTTCGCCACGGCCACGCTGGCCATTCGCCTGCTGGTGCTGCTGGCCTGCGTGTTGCTGGGTCGGGGCGCCTGGCAGCAGGTGGTGGTGGGCATGGACAGCAATTCGGTGGTGCTGGGTTACCCGGTGGCGCTGCTGCCGCTGCCCGCGCTGCTGTGTTCGTTGGCCATCGGCCTCATGGTGCTGATCGAAATCGTGCAGCGCACCCCGCTGGACCTGGGCCATCAGGCCGAGATGGAGTGATGTGATGAGCGCAGCGCAGGACCGCTCCAAGCAAGCTCGCACCGCAGTGCGCAGCACGGAGGTTTCTCATGTCGGTTGAAGCAATGGCCTTCGTGGTCTTCATGGCCGGCATGGTGATGCTCATGGGCATCGGCATGAACATGGCGTTTGCCTTGTTGCTCACCGGGGCTGCCATGGCCTGGGTGATGGATTTCTGGGACACGCAACTGCTGGCCCAGAACATGGTGGCCGGTGTCGACAGTTTTCCGCTGCTGGCCGTGCCCTTCTTCATCCTGGCGGGTGAGCTCATGAACACGGGCGGCATCAGCAAACGCATCATCGACATGGCGCAGGCCTGGGTGGGCCACGTGCGCGGCGGGCTGGGTTATGTGGCCATTGGCGCGGCGGTGCTGCTCTCGGCCATGTCGGGCTCGGCGCTGGCCGATGCGGCCGCCATGTCGGCCATCCTGCTGCCCATGATGCGCAAGCACGGCTACCCGGTGGCGTCGTCCGCCGGTCTCATTGCGGCGGGCAGCGTGATCGGTCCGATCATCCCGCCGTCCATGGCCTTCGTGATCTACGGCGTGACCACCAACACCTCGATCTCGGCGCTGTTCATCTCGGGCATCGTGCCCGGGCTGATCATGGGCGTGGCGCTGGTGGTGGCGTGGCGCGTGGTGCTGCGCAAGATGACGCTGGAGAGCCATCCGCCGGTGCCCATGGCCGAGCGCCTGCGCCTCACCGCCCGCGCGCTGTGGGCGCTGCTGATGCCGGTCATCATCATTGGCGGCATGAAGAGCGGTGTGTTCACGCCGACCGAAGCCGCCGTGGTGGCCGCAGCCTACGCGCTGGTCATCGCGCTTTTCGTGCACCGCGAGATGCGCCTGCCCGAGGTGTACGGCGTGCTGGTGCGCGCGGCGAGCACCACCTCGGTGGTGATGTTCCTGTGCGCGGGCGCTGCGGTGGCCAGCTACATGATCACGCTGGCCGATCTGCCGTCCACGCTCACCGGCTGGCTGGGTCCGCTGGTGGAGCATCCGCGCGTGCTCATGATCACCATGATGGTCGTGCTGGTGCTGATCGGCACCGCGCTCGACCTCACGCCCACCATTCTGATTTTCGCGCCGGTGATGCTGCCCATTGCCGTCAAGGCGGGCATCGACCCGGTGTACTTCGGTCTCATGTTCGTGCTCAACGGCGCCATCGGCCTGGTCACGCCGCCGGTGGGCACCGTGCTCAACGTGGTGGCCGGTGTGGGGCGCCTGCCCATGCACCAGGTCATCAAGGGCGTCAATCCGTTCCTGTTCACCTACATCCTCGTTCTCGCCCTGTTCATCGCGTTCCCGCAGATCGTCACCGCGCCCGTGGCGTGGATGCGCTGACCCTTCATTTCCCACCCCTTCACCCCTCACCACCCCAAGGAGACTGTCATGACCCTGTTCCGTCGCACCCTCATCGCCGCCACCGCTGCGGCAGCTTTCGCCGCGCCCTTCGCCGCGCTGGCGCAAGACATCAAGCCGCGCATCATCCGCTTCGGCTACGGCCTCAACGAAGTGTCCAATCAGGGCCGCGCCACCAAGGTGTTTGCCGAGGAGGTCGAGAAGGCTTCGGGCGGCAAGATGAAGATCCGCGCCATCGGCGCTGCCGCGCTCGGCTCGGACGTGCAGATGCAGCAGGCGCTGATTGGCGGCGCACAGGAAATGATGGTGGGCTCCACCGCCACGCTGGTGGGCATCACCAAGGAAATGGCCCTGTGGGACACGCCTTTCCTGTTCAACAACGCCAAGGAAGCCGACGTGGTGCTCGACGGCCCGGTGGGCCAGAAGGTGATGGACAAGCTGCAGGAAAAAGGCCTGGTGGGTCTGGTGTACTGGGAGAACGGTTTCCGCAACCTCACCAACAACAAGCGCGCCGTCACCAAGCTCGAAGACATGGACGGCATCAAGCTGCGCGTGATGCAGAACAACGTGTTCATCGACAGCTTCAAGACCCTGGGCGCCAACGCCGTGCCGCTGCCGTTCTCCGAGCTCTTCACCGCGCTGGAAACCAAGACGGTGGATGGCCAGGAGAACCCGTACAACACCATCCTCTCCAGCAAGTTCTACGAAGTTCAGAAGTACCTGACGGTGACCAACCACGTCTACAGCCCCTGGATCGTGACCGTGAGCAAGAAGTACTGGGACCAGCTCAGCAAGGACGAGCAGAAGGTGCTGATGGACGCCGCAAAAAAGAGCCGCGATTTTGAGCGCCAGGACACGCGCGCCGAGGCCGAAAAGGCGCTGGCCGAACTCAAGGGCAAGGGCATGCAGGTGAACCAGCTCAGCCCCGCCGAGGCCGGCCGCATGCGCGATCAGCTCACCCGCATCAACGCCACCATCGCCACCAACGTGGGCATGGACCTGTGGAAAGAAACCCAGGCCGCCGTGGCCAAGGCGCGCGGCGCGAAGTAAGCGTCACGCTGTCATGCAAAAAGGCCGGTCCCGCGAGGGGCTGGCTTTTTTTGTATGGCGAGGGCGCGGCCGAAGGATGACCTATTTCAGTTGGTACCAAACGCCGCGGCCAGCACCTTGTTGAACAAGCATGCCGTCGCTGACGAGTGCACGGAAATGCTGCTTGAGCGTGTTGCGGTTGCCACCCGTCAGACGGATGGCATCTCCCATGGAGATGCGCCCGTGTTCGCGGGCGAACTCAACGATTTGCAGGGACAGTTCCGGCAGCACCGCCAGCACCAGTTTTTCCCGCTCGACTTTGCGACCGAGCTTGCGCACTTGCTCGCTCAGGGCGCGCAGATAAAAGGTGATCCAGGGTTGCCAGTCGGGCGCATCCAATCGAATCGTGCCCTGGGTCTGGCGCAAGGCGAGGTAGTAGGCTTCCTTGTTGAGTTCGATCACGCTTTCCAGCGAGGCATAGGGAACATAGGCATAGCCTGCTTGAAGCAACAACAAGGTGGTCAGTGCTCGGCTCAGGCGGCCATTGCCGTCTTGAAAAGGGTGGATCTCAAGAAAAACCACGACCCAGATGCCGATGACCAAGAGCGGGTGAAGCCTGCGGGTCTCTCGTTCTTCGTTGAACCAGGTCACCAGTTCGGCCATCAAGCGCGGCGTGTCAAACGGCGTTGCGGTTTCAAATACAACGCCCAGCTGTTGGCCCGCTTCGTCAAAGGCCACAACGCTGTTGGACGAAGTCTTGTAGTTGCCCCGGTGCCAAGCGTCTTTGTCGCTGTGGACCAACAGGTCACGGTGCAGCTGTTTGATGTGGTTTTCGGTCAGTGTGATGTCCTGCCAGGATGAAAACATCAACTCCATGGCACCGGCATAGCCCGCCACTTCCTGCTCGTCGCGGGTGGCGAACGATTTGATTTGCAAGTTGGACAGCAAGCGCTCGACCTCACGGTCAGACAGCTTGCTGCCTTCGATGCGCGTTGACGATCCGATGCTCTCGATGGTGGCCACCCGGCGGAGGGCTGAGAGCCGATCGGGAGCCAAGGTGCCCAGCGCGCGCCAAGCACCTTTGAACTCGTCAATCCCGGCGATGAGGGTCAGGATTTCGGGGGTGATCTGCAGGGTGTTGACTTGGATCATGCATCCAATTTTATAACCAATTACACCCATTAATGCCCCGTCTGAGTCCCTCCAAACCCATTCCTGAACCCAATCACACCCATGGCGCCAACGCGCTGCCGCTGCCGTTCTCCAAACAGGAAACGCAGGCGGCGGCCAAGGCGCGCGGCGCGAAGTAAACGTCCGAGTGCTGGTCTGAGAAAGCCGACCCCGTTTGGGGTCGGCCATTTTCATGGTGCTGCGTGGCTCACTTCGCCGGCAGCACGCGCGACAGCAATTCGGCGTCGAGCACGCCGGGTCCCTGAGCGTGTGTGGCGGGGCGTTCGACATGGCGTTTGACCGTGGCGACGCCCTGCGCCGGGCTGATCCAGCGGGTTTCGGCCTCGCCCGTGCTGTCCTTCCATGACAGCTTCCACGCCTTGAAGGTACCGGCCGGCACGGTCACGTCTTCGATGCCCTCGACCTTGAAGTCGCGCTTCAGCGGCACCGTGGCACCGCTGGGGTAGAGGGTCACGGTGTACTGCGTGCTCCATGTCTTCCCCACCGTCAGAGGCCAGGCGTAGTCGATCGGTGGGTCAAATGCCATGAAGGGCTTGCCGTCGGGGGAGAGCGTGGCAACCATGGCGAAGCTCACCGGGTCGTGCAGCGCCACGCCCGCCTGCGGCGCGCCGAATGAAATCACCGGCTTGCCCTGCCAGGTGGCCGGTGCGTGTGTCCACACCACCTGACCGTCGTAGGTGCCCAGGCTGCCCGAGCTCTTGCGGTGGTACGTGGTCACGGTGCCCATGGGCGAGATGACCATGCGATCGGCCGCAGGCGGTGGCGTGGCTCAGCCGGAGAGGGTGAGCAGGGTGAGGCCGGTGAGGGCCAGCAGGGCGGCGTGCAGCGCGGTGCGTCGTGGGGTCATGGTGGTGCTCCTGGGTGGTGGTTGAACAGAAGGGACTTCGCCCCTCTGTCAGCCACTCTAGGCAAGCGACCACGGCGCTCACTGAGCAAACTCAATCACCTGCGGCCTGCGCCGCGCACAGATTTGATCTGCGTCAAACAGCGCGTTGTTCCATCGCCTTGGCCATGGTCTTGCCCAGCTCCACGCCCCACTGGTCGTAGGCGTTGATGCGCCAGATGGCGGCCTGTGTGAACACCTTGTGTTCGTAGAGCGCGATCAGCGCGCCCAGGCGTTGCGGGTCGAGGCGGTCCAGCCACAGCACGTTGCTGGGGATGTTGCCCTCGAAGCTGCGGTGCGGGGCCATGGCCGCGGCATCGGCTGTGCTCATGCCGTCTTTCTCCAGCACCGCCTGCGTGTCTTGCAGCGAGCGGCCGCAGGCCATTGCCTGGGCCTGCGCGCGCAGGTTGAGGTTGACCACGCCGTGGTGCGTGGCGGCCAGGGGCAGTGGTGTGTCTTCGTTCTGCACACCGATGAAGTCCACCGGCACGGTGTGCATTCCCTGGTGGATGAGCTGGAAGTAGGCGTGCTGGCCGTCAATGCCCAGGCCGCCCCAGACGATGGGGCCGGTGTCCACCGTGGCGGGGTTGCCGTCGGTGTGGGTGCGCTTGCCGCTGGACTCCATGTCCATCTGCTGCACGAAGGGCGTGAAGCGCAGCAGCCGCGAGGCATAGGGCACGATGAGGTGGGTGGGCAACTGCAGGAAGTTGCGGTTCCAGATACCTGCCAGCGCGAGCTGCACGGGCAGGTTCTGCGCCAGCGGCGCGGTGCAGAAGTGCTGGTCCATCTCGCGGGCGCCGGCCAGGAAGGCGCGGAAGTTCTCCGGCCCGATGGCGATCGCCAGCGGCAGACCCAGCGCCGACCACACCGAGTAGCGGCCTCCCACCCAGTCCCAGAACAGGAAGGTGCGCTCGCTCGGGTAGCCCAGTCTGGCCGCCTGCGCCGGGCTGGCGGTGATGGCCACCAGGTGCTTCGAGAGGTCTTGCGGGGGGCAGCCGTTGTCGGTCAGCCAGCGCTGCGCACTGGCGGCGTTGGTCAGCGTTTCCTGCGTGGTGAAGGTTTTGCTGGAGACCACGAGGAGGGTGCGTTTTGCATCGAGCCCGCGCAGCACGCTCCACAGCGCCCAGGCGTCGGGGTTGGAGACGTAGTGCACGCGGGTGCCGGGCACGGCGGGGTCGGAAAGATGGGCCAGCGCGTCGTTGGCCATGCGCGGCCCGAGGTCGGAGCCGCCGATGCCGATGTTGACCACGTCGGTGATGGCATCGCCCGCAAAGCCGAGCACGGCGCCTGCGTTGAGGTCGCGCGCGAAATCGCACACCCGGGCCAGTTCGCGGTGCACGTCGGACTGCACGGTCGGGCCCCAGGGGCCGGCATGCAACGGGTCGCCGCGCAGCGCCACGTGCAACACCGGTCGGCCTTCGGTGGCATTGATGGCATCGCCGCGGAACATGGCGTCGCGCTGCGCGGCCAGGTCGGACTGCTCGGCCAGCGCCAGCAGGGCCTGCTGGATCGCGGGCGTGGTGCGCTGGCGGCTGGCGTCCAGCGTGATACCGGCGGCACTCAGGCTCAGGCGCTGGGCGCGGTGCGGGTCGGTCAGCAGCTCGCGCAGGTGGGGTGTGGGGCCGGCGGCGAGGGCTTGCAGTTGCGGCCAGGCGGGCAGGGTGGTGGGCAGTTTCATGTGGATCGCTCTGCTGTCAACGTTCGCCCTGAGCTTGTTTAAGGGCTTGCGGGTTGTGGGTGCGAGGGCTTCGACAAGCTCAGCCCGAACGGAATTTTTGTGCTCAACCGGGTTGTGCCATCGCCGTGGCCTCGCGCGCCAGCTTCGTGATGCCGGCCCAGTCACCGTTGCGCAGCAGGTCGGCCGGTGTGAGCCAGGAGCCACCGGCCATGGCCACGTTGGGCAGCTTGAGGAACTCGCGCAGGTTGTCCACGCTCACGCCGCCGGTGGGGCAGAAGCGCACGTCGGGCAGCGGGGCACCGAGCGCCTTGAGCATGCCCAGGCCGCCGGCCTGCGACGCGGGAAAGAGTTTCATGAGGGTGAAGCCGTGGTCGCGCGCGCGCATCACTTCGCTCGGCGTCATCACGCCCGGGATGAAGGGCAGGTTGGCAGCGCGCACCGCGTGCACCAGGTCCTCGGTGCAGCCGGGCGACAGGGCGAAGCTGGCGCCAGCGGCGATCACCTGCGCGACCTCGGCCACGCGGGTGACGGTACCGGCACCCAGGTGCATCTGCGGAACGGCGCGCGCCACGGCTTCCATGGCCTGCAGGGCCACGCCGGAGCGCAGGGTGATCTCCATCACGTCGATGCCGCCCTCCAGCAGGGCGTGGGCCAGTGGCACGGCGTGCGCCGCGTCGTTGAGCACGATCACGGGGACCACGCGGGAGGTGAAAGCGGGGCGGGTGAAACAGGTGGTGGTCATGGGGTTCCTTGTTGTTCAGCCAAACAGCGGTGAGGCGCCCAGTTCGGCCACGCTGGCGTGCTGGCGGAACATGGCGAACAGCTCGCGGCCGGTGCCGTGCTGGTTGGCGCTGAGGTCGGGGTGGTGCAGTTCGCGCGCCGCCAGGGTGGCCGCGTCCACTTCCAGTTCGAGCACACCACGCTCGCAGTCCAGCGTGATCCAGTCGCCGTCGCGCACGCGCGCGATCGGGCCACCGGCCAGCGCCTCGGGGCTGAGGTGGATGGCTGCGGGCACCTTGCCCGAAGCGCCGGACATGCGGCCGTCGGTGACCAGCGCCACCTTGAAGCCTTTGTCTTGCAGCACGGCCAGCGGCGGCGTGAGCTTGTGCAGTTCGGGCATGCCGTTGGCGCGCGGTCCCTGGTAGCGCACCACGGCGATCAGGTCGCGTTCGAGCTGGCCGGCGTTGAACAGGGCCAGCAGGTCTTGCTGGTCGCTCACCACCACGGCCTGGGCGCGCACCACGCGGTGCTCGGGCTTCACCGCCGAGACCTTCACCACGCTGCGGCCCAGGTTGCCTTGCAGCAGGCGCAGGCCGCCGTCGGCGCTGAAGGGCTCGGCCACCGGGCGCACCACCGCCGTGTCGCCGCTCTGCGCGGGCACCGGGCGCCAGGCGAGCTGGTCTCCGTCGAGCCAGGGCTCCTGCGTGTAGGCCTGCAGGCCGTGGCCCATCACGGTGGACACGTCGTTGTGCAGCAGGCCGGCGGCGAGCAGTTCTTTCATGAGGAAACCCATGCCACCGGCGGCGTGGAAGTGGTTCACGTCGGCGCTGCCGTTGGGGTACACGCGCGCCAGCAGCGGGATCACGTGGGAGAGTTCGGCGAAGTCGTCCCAGTCCACCAGCACGCCGGCGGCGCGCGCCATGGCCACCAGGTGCAGCGTGTGGTTGGTCGAGCCGCCCGTGGCCAGCAGGCCGATGATGCCGTTGACCAGGGTCTTCTCGGTCACGATGTCGGCCATGCAGATGGCGGGCGCGCCAGTGCGCCCGGTGTTGACCACGGAGCGACGCACGGCCTCGGCGGTGAGCGCGTCGCGCAGCGGTGTGCCGGGGTTCACAAACGACGCGCCGGGCAGGTGCAGGCCCATGATCTCCATCAGCATCTGGTTGCTGTTGGCGGTGCCGTAAAAGGTGCAGGTGCCAGGGCTGTGGTAGGCCTGCGCTTCCGATTCGAGCAGCGCGTCGCGCCCCACCAGGCCTTGTGCGTACTGCTGGCGCACCTTGGCCTTGGCGTCGTTGGAGAGGCCCGAGGTCATGGGCCCGGCGGGCACGAAGACGTTGCTGAGGTGGCCGAATTGCAGCGCACCCATGAAGAGGCCGGGCACGATCTTGTCGCAGATGCCCAGGAAGAGCGCTGCGTCGAACACGTTGTGCGAGAGCGCCACGGCGGTGGACAGGGCGATCACGTCGCGCGAGAACAGCGATAGCTCCATGCCGGCGGCGCCCTGCGTGACGCCGTCGCACATGGCGGGCACACCACCGGCCACTTGCACGGTGACACCCAGCCCGTGGGCAATGCCGCGGATCTGCTGCGGGTAGGTCTCATACGGCTGGTGGGCCGAGAGCATGTCGTTGTAGGCGGTGACGATGCCGATGTGGGGCGCGCGCTCGGCGTGGATCTTCAGCTTGTCGGAGGTGGGCAGCGCGGCCGTGGTGTGGGCCATGTTGGCGCAGCCCATGCCGGAGCGCTGGGTGCCGGTTTTGCGTTGCGCGGCCATCGAGGCCAGGTAGGCGGCGCGCGTGGTGGCGCTGCGTTCAATGATGCGGTCGGTGACGCGTTGCAGCGTCGGGTGCAGTGGGGTGCTCATGATGCATTCCGGTTCAGGACAGCCACACGCTCACGGGCGTCTGGTGCTGGTTGAGGATGAGGGACACCGGCAGCGATTCGTCGGCGCCCAGGCGGGCTTGCTGGAACACGGCCAGCTTGCTGGCGCCGGTGATGGACAGCGCCAGTTCGCGCGTGGCCAGCAGGGCGGGCAGGGTGAGGGTGAGGCGGGCGTGGGGCGCGGTGGTCGGGCGCACCCAGGCCACCGGACCGCTGCTGTGCAGGGCCTGGCGCAGGCCGGGCGCGCCGGGAAACAGCGAGGCGGTGTGGCCGTCTTCGCCCATGCCGAGCACCGCCATGTCCATGGGCCAGGGCTGGGTGGCCAGGCGGCGGTTGGCGGCGTCGGCCAGGGCATCGAGCGCGGCGTCGTCCAGCGTGGCCGGAAGCGTGTCGAAGAAAGGCACGAAGATGGCGGACGCGGCCGCGTCTTGCAACAGGTGGCGGCGCACCAGCGCGGTGTTGCTCTCGGCGTGGTCGTGCGGCACGCAGCGCTCGTCCACCAGCAACACGGTCACGCGAGACCAGTCGAGAGGCAGCACGCGCAGCGCTTCAAACAGCGCAATGGGTGACTTGCCGCCCGAGACCGCCAGCACCGCGTGGCCTCGCACCTGGATGGCGTCCTGCAGGCGCTTGGCGATGCTGTCGGCCAGCTGCCAGGCCAGCTCGGCGGCCGAGTTGCAGGCGTGTTCTTTCATGATTCCTCGACCCAGGCCGAGCCTTCGCGGGCCATCAGGGCCGACGAGGCCGCCGGACCCCAGCTGCCCGCGGTGTAGGCCTTGGGTTTTTCATTGAGGTTTTTCCAGCCATCCAGGATGGGCTCGACCCAGGTCCACGCGGCTTCGAGTTCGTCGCGGCGCATGAAGTGCGTGAGGCGGCCTTTGATCACATCCATGAGCAGGCGCTCGTAGGCCTCGGCACGGCGCACGCTGAAGGCCGATTCGAGGTCCAGGTTCAGGCTCACCGGGCGCAGGCGCATGCCGCTGCCGGGCTCTTTGGCCATCATCTGCAGCTGCACGTGTTCCTCGGGCTGCAGGCGGATCATCAGGCGGTTGACCGGCTGGCGCGGCGCGTCGGGAAAGATGGTGTAGGGCAGGTCGGCGAACTCGATGACGATTTCCGAACGGCGCTCGGCCATGCGCTTGCCGGTGCGCAGGAAGATCGGCACGTTGGCCCAGCGCCAGTTGTTGATGTGGGCGCGCAGGGCCACGAAGGTTTCGGTCTCGCTCTCGGGCGGCACGTTGTCCTCCTGGTGGTAGCCCACGGCCTTGTCGCCGTTGGCGCTGCCCGCGGTGTACTGGCCGCGCACCGTGTCGCGCGCCACGTCGGCCACGGTGAGCGGGCGCAGCGAGCGCAGCACCTTGAGTTTTTCATCGCGCACGGCGTCGGGGTCGAGTGACACCGGCGGCTCCATGGCCACGATGCACAGCAGTTGCAGCAGGTGGTTCTGCAGCATGTCGCGCAGCGCGCCGGTGCCGTCGTAGAAGCCGGCGCGGCTGCCCACGCCCACCGATTCGGCCACCGTGATCTGCACGCTCTTGATGTAGGGGCTCCGCCAGAGTGGCTCGAAAATGGTGTTGCCAAAGCGCAGCACCATCAGGTTCTGCACGGTCTCCTTGCCCAGGTAGTGGTCGATGCGAAACGTCTGCGCTTCGCTGAAGTAGCGGCCGACTTCCTCGTTGATCTGGCGTGCCGAGGCCAGGTCGTGGCCGAGCGGTTTCTCCAGCACCACGCGCGAGCGGGCGTCGATCAGCTTGGCGCTGGCGAGGTGTGCGCAGATGCCGGTGAACAGCGTGGGCGCGGTGGCCAGGTAGTACACGCGGTCGGAACCGTTTTGCAGGGCGGCGCCGAGCATCGCGAAATCGGCCGGCTGGGTGGCGTCCAGGCACACGTAGCCCAGTCGGTCCTTGAAGGCGGCCCACGCCGCTTCTTCCAGCGCCTCGGGTTCGATGAAGCCGCGCACCTTGTCGTCGATGAAGGCGGTGAAGGCGTCGCGGTTCCAGTCCTGGCGGCCCAGTGCCAGGATGCGCGTGGCCTCGGGCAGGTTGTGGTGCAGGTGCGCCATGTAGAGCGCGGGCAGCAGCTTGCGCACCGAGAGATCGCCCGCGCCGCCGAAGATCACCAGGTCGAGCGGACCCGAGGGGGCGGAAGAAGCGGCGGTGGCGGTGGGGCTTGAGGTGACCATGGCTCTAATAAAGTTACTTCAGAATCTGGATCGTAATGTAATTAAGTTACATCACGGGTACAGGATGCCGGCGCCAGCGGGCGGGGCCACGGGGCGCTGCCATCACCTTAACCGCCGAACCGGCGTGCGCCCAGTCAGAGCGCGCGAAAAACCGGTGGGTGGGCGGTGGTGCGGGCCACCACGTCGGGCAGGCTGGGCGGCGTGCAGCCGGTCTGCATCACGCACAGGCTGGCGCTGGCCACGGCGTGCGCCAGCAGGTGTTGCGCGTCGCCAGCGTCCAGCCGCAGTTCGTCGGCGTGGACGCTTCGTTGCAGCGCGGGGCGCTGCAACAAGGCCACCAGCAGGCCGGCCAGGAAACAGTCGCCCGCGCCCACGGTGTCGACCACCGTCACCGGGGCCGTTTCGGTGCTGTGCCAGGCTTGGCCGTCGCGCGCCAGCAGCACCGCGCCGCCCGCGCCCAGGGTGAGCGCCAGCCATTGCGCGGGTGTGCCGGCCAGCAGTTCGCTGGCCTTGGCGAGCGCGTCCGCACCCCGCACGCCCAGCGTGTCGAGGTCGTCGTCGCTCACCTTGATCAGGTGGGCTTGCTGCAGGGCCGCCATCACGCTGCTGCGGTAGATCCCCATGTCCGGCACGATGGCCGGGCGCAGGTTCGCGTCCACCACCACCAGCTGGCCGGCCGCGCGCTGGGCCTGCAGCCAGGGCAGGTATTTGGTGCTGTCCTCGGCCACCAGCGCCAGGCAACCGGTGACGGAGATGCGCAGGCCAGGCCGGGCGGCACAGTCGCTGATCAGGCTGCTGGCGCTCACCTGGCGGTCGGCCACGCCCTCACGGTAGAAGCTGTAGCTGGCCTTGCCCTGGGCGTCCAGGCCCACCACCGCCAGCGAGGTGGGTTCGTGCACCGGCTGCGGCCGGGCGAGCACCACGCCGGCCTGCGCAATGCCCTCGGCCAGCAGGCGGCCGAAGCGGTCTTTCGAGAGCGGATTGAGGTAGAGCGTGCCCACGCCCTGCAGGCCGAGCGCGCGGGTGAGGTTGTAGACGGCGCCACCCGCGCAGGGGCGCAGGCGCCCGTCGGACTCCTCGATCAGGTCGATCAACGCCTCGCCAGCGGTGGCGACTTCCAGGGTGTTGGGGGAACTAGGGAAAACCATAACTAAATCCAGTTGATTTATTAACCTGACTCGAAATATAGTCCAACCACACCGCAACGGACCTCGTGAAAACCCCAAGTGTCTGGCGGCGTGATCTCAGAGCCATCCCTTCCACCCAGGAGACAAACATGAACTTCCGCGCAGTCACTTTCGCATCGTCCGCCAGTGTGTTTTCTGTGCTCGCCCTGGCCGCGTCAACGGCCCTGGCGCAGGCCCAGCCTGTCATCGGTCTGATCACCAAGACCGATTCCAATCCCTTTTTCGTGAAGATGAAAGAGGGCGCCGACGCCGAGGCCAAAAAACTTGGCGCCAAGCTGCTCTCGGCCGCCGGCAAGACCGACGGTGACAACGCCGGCCAGGTGACCGCCATGGAAAACATGATTGCCGCCGGTGCCAAGACCATCCTGCTCACCCCCAGCGACGCCAAGGCCATCATCCCCGCCATCAAGCGGGCGCAGTCCCAGGGCGTGATGGTGATCGCACTCGACAGCCCGACCGACCCGGCCAGCGCGGTCGACGGCCTGTTCGCCACCGACAACTACAAGGCCGGCGTGCTGATCGGCCAGTACGCCAAGGCAGCGCTCGGCGGCAAGGCCCCTGTCATCGCCACGCTCGACCTGTTCCCCGGCCACCCGGTGGGCGCCCAGCGCCACAACGGTTTCCTGCAGGGCTACGGACTGAAGTCGCTCGACGCCAAGAGCAACGACCTGGCCAAGCCGGCCGAGGTGGTTTGCATGGCCGACAGCTTCGGCGACGCTGCCAAGGGCCAGACCGGCATGGAGAACTGCCTGCAGAAGAACCCGGGCATCAACGTGGTCTACACGATCAACGAACCCGCTGCCGCCGGCGCCTACAAGGCGCTCAAGGCCGCCGGCAAGGAGAAGGACGTGGTCATCGTCTCGGTGGACGGTGGTTGCGCCGGCATCAAGGACGTGGGCGCCGGCGTGATCGCCGCGACCTCGCAGCAGTACCCGCTGCGCATGGCCGCCATGGGTGTGGCCGCAGGCGTGGAATACGCCAAGAGCGGCAAGAAAGTCAGCGGCTACACCGACACCGGCGTGACCCTGATCGCGGCCAAGCCCGTGACCGGCGTAGACAGCAAGGACGTGAAGACCGGCATGGATCTGTGCTGGGGCAACAAGTGATTGAAAGGGCCCGGACATGAAAGCCAAACTCCCCCCCCTGGGCACGCTCGGGCCCTTCATCGCCCTGCTGCTGGCCTGCGTGTTTTTTGCCACGCAAAGCGACCGCTTCCTCACGCTGCAGAACTTCTCGCTGATCCTGCAGCAGGTGATGGTGGTCGGCACCATCGCCATCGGCCAGACGCTGATCATCCTCACGGCGGGCATCGACCTCTCGTGCGGAATGATCATGGCGCTGGGCAGCATCGTGATGACCAAGATGGCGGCCGACTTCGGCCTCTCGGCCCCGGTGGCCATTGCCCTGGGCATAGCCGCCACCGCGCTGTTTGGGCTGGTCAATGGCCTGCTCGTGACCAAGGCCAAGCTGCCGCCCTTCATCGTCACGCTGGGCACGCTCAACATCGCGTTTGCCATCACCCAGCTCTACAGCGGCTCGCAGACCATCACCAACATCCCCGAGGGCATGAACTGGCTGGGCCAGTCGTTCCGCATTGGTGGCACCAACGTGCTCTACGGCGTGATCCTCATGCTGGTGCTGTACCTCGTGACCTGGCTGGCACTGCGCGAGACCGCGCCCGGTCGTCACATTTACGCGGTGGGCAACAGCCCCGAGGCCACGCGCCTCACGGGCATCTCCACCGACAAGGTGCTGCTGGGCGTGTACGTGGCTGCCGGCGTGTTCTACGGCATCGCGTCCATGCTGAGCGTGGCGCGCATCGGCGCGGGCGACCCCAACGCCGGGCAGACCGAAAACCTCGATGCCATCACCGCCGTGGTGCTGGGCGGCACCAGCCTGTTTGGCGGGCGCGGCATCCTGCTCGGCACGCTGGTGGGCGCGCTCATCGTGGGCGTGTTCCGCAACGGCCTCACGCTCATGGGTGTGTCGTCGGTCTATCAAATTCTCGTCACCGGCATTCTGGTGATCCTCGCGGTTGCGACCGACCAGATGTCCCGCAAAGGAGTTCGCTGATGAATCCGAATGCACCCCTCGTGATCCAGGCCAAGGGCCTGGTCAAACGCTACGGTCAGGTCACGGCGCTGGACGGTGCCGACTTTGAACTGCGCGCCGGTGAGATCCTGGCCGTGATCGGTGACAACGGCGCAGGCAAGTCGAGCCTGATCAAGGCCTTGTCGGGCGCTACCATTCCCGACGAGGGCGAGATATTCCTCGACGGCCAGCGCACCACCTTCCGCAGCCCGATCGATGCGCGCCGAGCCGGCATCGAAACCGTCTACCAGGACCTCGCCGTGGCGCCCGCCATGACGATTGCCGAGAACCTGTTCCTCGGGCGCGAGATCCTGCGCGCCGGCTTTCTGGGCCGCTTCCTGCGCATGATGGACAAGAAGCAGATGCTGGCCGAGAGCATCTCGCGCATGAACGACCTCAAGGTTGGCATCCGCTCCATGACGCAGGCGGTGGAGACGCTCTCGGGTGGTCAGCGCCAGTGCGTGGCGGTGGCGCGCGCCGCGGCCTTCGCGCAGCACGTGGTCATCATGGACGAGCCCACCGCCGCGCTGGGCGTGAAGGAGGGCAACATGGTGCTGGAGCTCATCCGCCGCGTGCGCGACAAGGGCCTGCCCGTGATCCTGATCAGCCACAACATGCCGCATGTGTTCGAGATCGCCGACCGCATCCACATCGCACGGCTGGGCAAGCGCGCGGCCGTGGTCAACCCCAAGGTGATCAGCATGAGCGACACCGTGGCCGTGATGACCGGTGCCAAGCTGGCCGAAGAGCTGCCCGCCGAGGCACTGGCCTGACATGCTCAAAGGTATCGACCCCCTGCTCAGCCCCGAGTTGCTGAAGCTGCTGGCCGAGATGGGCCACGACGACGCGCTGGTGCTGGCCGACGCGAACTTCACCGCCATGAGCCTGGGTGCAGGCAAGACCGTGCTGCGCCTGCCCGGCGTGGGCATGGCGCGCACCGTGCAGGCCGTGGCCAGCGTGCTGCCGCTGGCGGCCGACGTGCCCCACCCGGTGGCCTACATGCAGGTGGGTGGCACCGAGGCGCCGTACCGCTCGGCCGTGCAGCGCGAGACGCTCGCCGTGCTGGCCGCCGAAGGCTTGAGGGAGGGCCAGGCCGAAGCGGTGGAGCGTTTTGCCTTCTACGAGCGCGTGAAGAAGGCTTACGCCATCGTGGTCACCGGCGAGCTGCAGCCCTGGGGCAACTTCATTCTGCGCAAGGGCGTCATCAGCGACACTTTGCGCATCTGAACCCGACACCCGACCCACCGCAGTGAACAACGACGCCGCCACCGAAACCCTTCCCGACGTCGATCCGGGCGATCAGCCCCGCCTGCGTCCGCGCGGCTCCAACCAGATGGGCATGCGCCAGTTCAACGAGCGGGTGGTGCTGCAGGTGCTGCGTGTGCACGGCAGCCTGGCCAAGGCCGACATCGCGCGCCTGACCGGCCTCACCGCCCAGACCATCGGCCTGATCACCGCGCGGCTCGACGAAGACCAGCTGCTGCGCCGCGAAGCGCCGGTGCGCGGGCGCGTGGGCCAGCCCTCGGTGCCCCTGGGCCTGCACCCCGACGGCGCGTTTGCCATCGGCATCAAGATCGGGCGGCGCAGCACCGACTGGTTGCTGGTCGACTTCACCGGCCAGGTGCGCGAGCGCCTCGTGCTCGACTACGCCTTCCCCGACATCCCGGTGCTGCTGCCCGCGATCAAGACCAACCTCAACCGCCTGTTGAAGAAGCTGGGCCCCTTGAGCGACCGCGTGGTCGGCGTGGGTGTGGCGGCACCATTTCAGCTGGGCGGCTGGCACCGCATGCTGGGCCTGACGGCCGAGCAGTCGCAGGCCTGGAACCAGATCGACCTGGGGGCTGAAGTGCAGAAGCTCACCGATCTGCCGGTGAGTTTTGCCAAGGACACCTCGGCCGCCTGCGTGGCCGAATTGCTGCAGGGCCGTGGGCGCGACATCCGCAGTTTTCTCTACCTGTTCATGGATACCTTTGTCGGCGGAGGTCTGGTGCTCGACTCGCACCTGCACCGCGGCCTCCACGGCAACGCGGGCGCGGTGGCCTCGTTGCCCCTGCGCGTGGCGCAGGGCGGTGAACTGGCGCCGCAGCTCATCAGCGAGGCCTCTCTGTGGGATCTGGAGCAGCGCTTTCGCCAGCACGGCCTGGACCCGATGGCTGCCTACGACGCACGGGCCCTGCAGGCGCCCTGGTTGCCCTACAGCGAGGAGTGGATCGAGCGCGCAGCGCCCGCGCTGGCGCAGTGCGTGGTCTCGGGCACCGCGTTTCTCGATGTGGAGGCGGTGGTGATGGACGGGGCGATCGCACCCGAGCTGCTGCGCGCACTGTGCGAACGCACGCGCGCGGCGCTGGCGGCCTACAGCTGGGAGGGCCTGCACCGCCCGCGCCTGGAGCTGGGCAGCATCGGCTCGGATGCGCGGGCACTCGGCGGCGCGCTGCTGCCGCTGCACACCTGCTTCGCGCCCGACCACGACGTCATCCTCAAGGTCTGAGGACCTGGCGGCTCAGGCCGGGTGCAGTCCGCTCGCGGTGAGGTTCAGCACGCGCTGCGCACGCGCGGCAGCCGCTTGTGAATGCGTGACCAGCACCAACGCCGCGCCGCTCTCACGGGCCTGTTGCTCCAGCACCGCCATCACCTGAGCTGCGGTGCTCGGGTCCAGGTTGCCGGTGGGCTCGTCGGCCAGCAGCAGGCCGGGGCGGTGCACCAGCGCGCGGGCAATCGCCACGCGCTGCAACTGGCCCCCCGAAAGCTCGGCCGGCAGGCGCGCACCCAGCTCGCCCAGGCCCACGGCGTCCAGCATGGCTTGCACCCGCGCGCCATCGGGGCGACCCAGCAGCAGCAGGGGCAGGCCCACGTTCTGGGCCACGTCCAGGTGCGGCAGCACATGAAAGGCCTGGAACACGAAGCCCAGGTGTTCGCGGCGCCAGTGCGCGCGCTGCGTGTCGGTCAGGGTCCCGAGGTCCACACCGGCGTGTGTGATGCGGCCTTCGCTCCAGTCGTCCAGCGCGGCCAGGCAGTTGAGCAGACTCGATTTGCCCACACCCGATTCGCCCACGATGGCGATGAACTCGCCCGGCGCCACGGTGAGGTTCACGCCGCTGAAGACGGTGGTGCTGCCGTAGCGCTTGGCGAGGTGTTCAACGACGAGTGACATGCAAATCAGATGGATCCGCCCAACAGGGCTTGCACCGATTCGAGCACGCGCACCAGCGCGTCGGGCGCGTCGCAGGCAATGACCTGGCGCTGCGGCATGGAACGCAGCCAGGTGAGCTGGCGCTTGGCCAGCTGGCGCGTGGCGGCGATGCCGAGTTCGCGCATGTCGGCCAGTTGCGCGGCACTCGGCGTGTCGCCGTGCGCCTCCAGCAGCTCCCAGGCCTGCCGGTAGCCCACGCAGCGCATGGAGGGCAGGTCGGTGCTCAGGTCGCCGCGCGCGCGCAAGCGTTTCACTTCCATCATGAAGCCATCGGCCAGCATGGCGTCGAAGCGCTGCGCGATGCGCGCATGCAGCCAGGCCCGGTCGTGTGGCTCCAGCGAGATCAGGTGCTCGGGCGCGAGCGGGCTGTCGGGGTTGTGCGTGCGCCCGGTCTGGAAGCTGGAGAGCGGCCGGCCCGAGACCTCGAACACTTCCAGGGCGCGCTGGATGCGCTGCGAGTCGTTGGGCGGCAGGCGCGCAGCGGTCATCGGGTCCAAGCGCGCGAGTTCGGCGTGCAGTGCGGGCCAGCCCAGCACCGCCGCGCGCGCATCGATGCGTTCGCGCACGGCGGTGTCCGCTGGTGGCATGTCGTCCAGGCCCACCAGCAGCGCCTTGAAGTACAGCATGGTGCCGCCCACCAGCAGCGCAGTGCGCCCGCGCTGGTTGATCTCGTCCACCAGGCGTGTGGTGTCGCGCACGAAGTCGGCGGCGCTGTAGTTCTGCAGTGGGTCGAGGATGTCGATCAGGTGGTGCGGCACCTGCGCGAGTTCGGCCGCGGTGGGCTTGGCGGTGCCGATGTCCATGCCGCGGTAGACCAGCGCCGAGTCGACGCTGATGATCTCCGCCGGCCAGCGTTGCGCAATCGCCAGCGAAGCCGCGCTCTTGCCGCTGGCGGTGGGGCCGGCCAGGCCGATGCAGGACACGTGTGGCATGGGCCGGGTCAGCCTTGCGCCACGGCACCGGGTTCCGCGCGCTCGGGCGCGGGCCGGGTCTCGCCAAAGCGCTGCACCAGTGTCCACGCGGTCAGCGCGATCAGCACGCTCCAGAACCAGATGCCGTTGGTGAGCGGCAGCACCGTGCCGCCGCCCGCCGGCATGGCCGACAGGCTCTGGCCCAGCCAGCCGCCGACCAGGAACGCCGCGATCATCATGATGAAACCGGCCAGCGCCGAAGCCGCGCCGGCGGCCTGCGGAAACGGTCCCACGGCGCCGCTCTGGCCGCAGGGCTGGTGCACGCCGTGGCCCATCATGAACAGGTAGAAGGGCAGCATGACGGCCCACGCACTCTGCACGCCCACCCACGCAAGCACCCCCATGCCGGTGCCGCCCACCAGCGTGAATGCCGCAGCCACGGCCACCGTGCGCCGCACGCCCAGCGCCAGCAGCAGGCGGCGGCAGACGAAGGTGCCCACGATGTAGCTCAACGACATCGTCATCATCATCAGGCCATAGCCCGTCTTGGACATGCCGAGCACCTGGATGAACACGAATGGCGAGGCGGCCAGGAATGTGAACAGGCCGCAGTACGAGGTGGCCGACAGCAACGCAAATGCCCAGAAGGTGGGGTGGCGCGCGATCTTCACCCAGGTGCCCAACAGCATGCCGGGTTGCAGGGCGCGGGGGTTTCTGGCCGCCAGCGATTCCTCGAACCGCCAGGCGACCACGCCCAGCGCGACGGCACCGAACACCGCCACCGCCATCAACGAGAGGCGCCAGCCCAGCAGGTCGGACAACAAGCCACCCAGCGGTGCGCTGGCGCAGGCGATCACGCCCAGGCCGGTCAGCCCCTTGGACATCATGCGAGCGCCTTCGGTGGGCGGGTACAGGTCCCGCACGATGGCGCGCGCGCACATCACGCCCGCACCCATGGCAGCGCCCTGCACGGCCCGCCACACGATGAGCTGTTCGATCGAGGGCGCCCAGGTGCTGCCCACCGACGCCACCACGAAGGCGCTCAGCCCGGTCAGCAGGATGGGCCGACGGCCAAAGCGGTCCGACAGCGGACCCCAGAACATCTGCGACACGCCGAACGCCAGCAGCAGCGCGGTGAGCGTGAGTTGTGCCTGCTGCATGGCCGCGCCGAAGCCGGCGGTGAGGGCGGGCAGCGCGGGCAGATACAGGTCGGTGGCGATGGGCTGCAGACCCAGCAGGAGCGAGAGCGTGAGCACCACGAAACCGGGCTTCATGGCGGGTGGAGAGGGCGTGGCGGGCATCCGGTCGAGGGTAGCAGAAGCCCCCCTGCCGCACCGCCGGACTCAGCGCTTGACGACGCGCAGCGAGTCGTCGAGGCCGAACAGCGCGGCCAGCGCGGTGCGGTACTGCGCCTGCCCGACCGAGTTGGTGTTGTGGTGCGATCCACCCTCGACCAGCACGAAGGCCTTGCGCACGATGGCTGCCTCAAACAGCTTGCGCCCCAGCTCGGGCTGGATCAGGCGGTCTTCACCGCCGTGCACCACGAGCAGCGGCGCGCCGATGTCGGGCACGCGCTTCACCGCTTCAAAACGCTGGGTGATCAACAGCGACACCGGCAACCAGCCCCACTTGAAGGTGCTCACCACGTCGGGGATGGAGGTGAAGGTGCCTTCGACCACCGTGCCGGCTTCGTCCTTCACCTGCGCCGCCAGTTCGATGGCGATGGCGCCGCCCAGCGAGTGGCCAAAGATGTAGCGCGGGCGGCCCGGGTATTTTTCGCCCAGCCACTCCCAGGCGGCGCGGGCGTCTTCATAGGCCTTGGCCTCCGAGGGCAGTTCGTTGGTGCTCTTGCCGAAGCCGCGGTAGTCGATGGCCAGCACCGAGAACCCCAGCTCCTGCATGCGCTGGGCGCGGAAGGCCGAGCCGGTCACATTGAAGCGCGCGCCGTGCAGGTAGAGCAGCACCGGTGCGTTGGCGTGCGTGGTGAAGTTCTCGTTCTGTGCCCACAGCCCGTGCAGCTTGACGGGTTTGGCGGTGACCTCGGACGTGAAGTCGATCCACACGTCCTCCATGCTCTCGGCCGCTTGCGTGCCGCCGGCCCAGCTGCGGTCAGAGGGCTGGAAGATCCAGGTGCGCTGCTGTTCGTCGAGCGTGGCGCAACCGGCAAGCAGTGCCAGCGTGGCCAGCAGAAGGGCGATCAGGCGTTTCATGACAGGGATGGAGCGACTCGCAGGGGAAAAAGTTCAGCGTTCGCCGTGTGCACGTTGCGTGCCAGCGAGCCACGCCATCATGGCCGGTGGCGGGATTTCTCGCCGAATTCCCGACCAAAGGCCCGGGCAGGCCGGCTCAGCGACCGCGCAGGAACAGCGCGTCCAGCTCTTTCATGCCTACCTGGCGCCAGGTCGGGCGGCCGTGGTTGCACTGGTCGGAGCGCTCGGTGACTTCCATCTGGCGCAGCAGGGCGTTCATCTCGTCCAGGGTGAGGCGCCGGTTGGCGCGCACCGCGCCATGGCAGGCCATGGTGGCCAGCAGCTCGTTGCGGGCGCGCTGCACCACGGTGCTCGCGTCATGCTGGCCCAGTTCGGCGAGCACGCTGCGCGCGAGTTCCACCGGGTCGCCCTGCGCGAGCGTGGTGGGCACGGCGCGCACCGCCAGTGTCTTGGGTGAGAGCGCGGTGATCTCCAGGCCCAGTGTCTTGAGCACCTCGGTGCACTCTTCGACGGTGGCCACCTCGTCGGGCGTGGCGGCAAAGGTGGCCGGGATCAGCAGCGGCTGGCTGGCCACCTGCTGGTCGTCGAGTTGCTGCTTGAGCCGTTCGTAGACGATGCGCTCGTGCGCGGCGTGCATGTCGACCACCACCAGACCCTGGGTGTTCTCGGCCAGGATGTAGACGCCTTGCAGCTGGGCGATGGCCCGGCCGAGCGGCCAGTCGCCAGAGGGCAGGGGGTGGTTGGCGAGGGCTTCTACAGGCTCAGCCCGAACGGAAACCATCACGTCCACTTCACCCTGCACGGCTCGGGCTGAGCTCACCTCCGTTCGATCTGAGCTCACTTCCGTTCGGGCTGAGCCTGTCGAAGCCCCGCCAGCACCGTAGCCCCACAACGCCGCCACATCACTCACCCGATGCCCCACTTCCGGCTCACGCGGCGCAAACGAGAACGGCGCTTGACGCGGTGGCGGTGTCCACGCCTGGGCTGGCGCCACGTTCGTCGGCTCAGGCGCTGTTCCTGAGCGCGGCACCGCCAGCGCTGCCTCCACCGCGTGCCGCACGCCCTGGTGTACCTCGCGCCCATCGCGAAACCGCACCTCGATCTTGGTCGGGTGCACGTTCACGTCCACCCGTGCCGGGTCGATGGAGACGAACAGCGCATACACCGGCTGGCGGTGGCCGTGCAGCACGTCTTCATAGGCGCTTCGCGCAGCGTGGGTGATGGTCTTGTCGCGCACGTAGCGGCCATTCACATAGGCGAACTGCCAGTCGGCGCGCGAGCGTGCGGCGTCGGGCACACCCGCGAAGCCCCACACGCGCAGGCGCTGCGTACCAGCGTCATCGGCAGCATCCAGTGGCCAGTTCAACGCAACCGCCTGCTCCACAAAGTCTTCGCCCAGCACATCGGCCAGGCGTTGGCGCAGCGCCTCCATGCCATTTGCGGCCACCGCGCGCCACTGCGCCACCAGCTTGCCCTCGTGCCAGATCGCAAAGCCCACTTCGGGCCGCGCCAGTGCGTGGCGGCGCACGGCTTCAATGCAGTGGGCCAGCTCGGTCGCGTCGGTCTTCAGAAACTTGCGCCGTGCCGGCGTGGCAAAGAACAGCTCGCGCACCTCCACCGTGGTGCCGGGCGCGCGCGCTGCTGCCTGCAGTTCGCCGCTGCGCCCATCCAGCAACCAGCCGTGGGGCTCCTCGTCCGTGTCCACGCGCGTGAGCAGCGAGACTTCGGCGATGGAGCAGATGGCGGCCAGTGCCTCGCCGCGAAAACCCATGGTGCCCACCGACTCCAGATCGGACAGGCTGGCAATCTTGCTGGTGGCGTGGCGTTTGAGTGCGTTGGGCAGTTCGCTGCGCAGGATGCCGCTGCCGTTGTCTTCCACGCTGATGAGCCGCACGCCACCGGCCTGCAGACGCAGTGTGATTTGCGTGGCGCCGGCATCCAGCGCGTTGTCCACCAGTTCACGCACCACGGAGGCCGGCCGCTCGACCACCTCGCCGGCCGCAATCTGGCTGATGAGTTCGTCGGGGAGTTCGCGGATGGGCCGGCGGGGCGGCTGGAGGATGCTGGGTGGGGTTGTCACAGGCAAATTGTAGGGGGCAGGGATAATCCGCCTCCATGGAAATCATCGCCTTTCTCATCGACTTCATCCTGCACGTGGACCAGCACCTGCAGACCTTTGTGCAGAACTACGGCGCCTGGGTGTATGCCTTGTTGTTTCTCATCATCTTCACCGAGACCGGCGTGGTGGTCATGCCGTTCCTGCCGGGCGATTCGTTGCTGTTCGTGGTGGGTACGCTGTGCGGCGCGGGGTTGATGAGCCTGCCATTGGCCATGGGGCTGCTGGTGTTGGCGGCGGTGCTGGGTGACCAGGTCAACTATTCGATCGGCCGCTATTTCGGACCGAAGGTGTTTCAGTGGGAAAACTCCAGGCTGTTCAACCGCAATGCCTTCAACCAGGCCCATGCGTTTTACGAGCGTTATGGCGGCATCACCATCATCCTGGCGCGCTTCATGCCCTTCATTCGCACCTTCGCGCCGTTTGTGGCGGGTGTGGCCGAGATGACGCGCACCAAGTTCACCGCGTTCAACGTGGTCGGTGCGCTGATCTGGGTGGTGGGGCTGGTGGGCGCGGGTTACTTCTTTGGCAACCTGCCGTGGGTGCAGACCAATCTGAGCAAGATCATCTGGGCCATGATCTTCATTCCCGGGTTGATTGCGATCTTCGGGGCCTGGCGGGCTCGGCGGCAGTCTCTGCGGGACGCTGGCTGAGTTTTTGTCTTCGTTGCGTTGAAGGCCTGCACCTTGCAGGCCTGAAGTGACGTTGGTGTGACCCTTGACGACCGGAGCAGCCGGAGAAAACTCCCCGACCACCGGCATCACAACAATTGATCAGTAGGCTTATCATTTATCTTCACACACCAAAGCGTGAGGAGACATGAACGCACCGCAAGCCCTCGTGCGCTGGCACGACCGCGGCACCAGCCGCATCCCCTTCTGGGCCTACACCGACCCCGACCTGTACCAACGTGAGCTGGAGCGCCTCTTCTACGGAGCGCATTGGTCCTACATCGGCCTGGCCATCGAAATCCCCAACACCGGCGACTACAAACTCAGCTGGGTGGGTGAGCGCCAGGTCATCATGGTGCGCGACCGCGTGGCGCCCAGGGAGCGCGCCACCGACCCCGGCATCCGCGTGGTCGAGAACCGCTGCGCGCACCGTGGCGTTCGCTTCTGCCAGCCGCCCATGGACGGCAAGATCGGCAATGCGCGCAGCTTCGTGTGCCCCTACCACCAGTGGACCTACAAGCTCAACGGCGACCTCGCCGGCCTGCCGTTCAAGGATGGCGTGAAGGAAGGCGAGTGCACCAACGGTGGCATGCCCGCCGACTTCGATCTCAGCCAGAACGGCCTGACCAAACTGCGCGTGGCCGTGCTGCACGGCCTGGTGTTCGCCACCTTCAGCATGGATGCCGAACCCTTCGAGCAGTACATCGGCCCGGCGGTCATGCCCTGGCTCGATCGCATCTTCAAGGGCCGCGAGCTCAAGCTGCTGGGCTACAACCGCCAGCGCATTCCAGGCAACTGGAAATTGATGATGGAGAACATCAAGGACCCTTACCACCCGGGCCTGCTGCACACCTGGTTCGTCACCTTCGGCCTGTGGCGCGCCGACCAGAAAAGCCGCATGGTGATGGACGAACACGGTCGGCACGCGGTGATGATCTCGCGCCGAAATCCGAATGCCCCTTCGGTAGCGGATGGCGGCGCCAACAAGAGCGTGACCGAGGGCGTGACCAGCTTCAAGGCCGACATGACGCTGCAGGACAACCGCCTGCTCGACGTGGTGCCCGAAGCCTGGTGGACGGTGGACGACCCCTCGAACCCGGGCACCACCATCACCCCCACGGTGACCATGGTCACGCTGTTCCCCAGCCTCATCATCCAGCAGCAGGTGAACTCGCTCTCCACCCGCCACATCGTGCCGCGCGGCGCGGGAGAGTTTGATTTTGTGTGGACGCACTTCGGCTTCGCCGACGATTCTGAGGAGATGACGCAACGCCGCTTGCGCCAGGCCAACCTGTTCGGCCCGGCCGGCTTCGTGAGTGCCGACGATGGCGAGGTGATCGAGTTCAGCCAGGACGGTTTCAAACAAGGCGGCGAAGACGGCACCACGCTGGTGGAGCTTGGTGGCCGGGGTGACGGCGTGGGCCAGCCGCCCACCGAGCACATGGTCACAGAAACGCTGATCCGGTCGATGTACGCCTACTGGCGCAAGGCCATGGGGGAATGAGATGCAAGTGATGGACCAGGACCTGCACAGCCTGCTGCTGCACCACGCGGTGGACCGCTTCAACGCGGCCTACGCGGCCACGCTGGACGACCGCCGTTTCACCGAATGGCCCGAGTGCTTTGTGGAAGACGCGCGCTACAAGGTGCAGGCGCGTGAGAACTTCGATCGTGGCCTGCCGCTGGCCCTGCTCGCGCTGGAAAGCCAGGGCATGCTGCGCGACCGCATCTACGGCACCAGCCAGACCATCTACCACGGGCCTTACTACACCCGCCACGTGGTGAGCCCGGCGCGCGTCACGCACGCGGGAGCGGGCACGGCCGACGACCCGATCCGCGCAGAGGCCCATTACGCGGTGTTCCGCACCAAGCCCGGTGGCGTGAGCGAGGTCTACAACGTGGGCCGCTACATCGATGCGTTTGTGCACACGGACGAAGGTTTGAAGTTGCAGAGCCGCACTTGTGTGTACGACAGCGAGATGGTGCTGAACTCGCTGATCTACCCGGTTTGAAGCGGCGGCGCCGGGTGCGGCGCCCCGCTTCAGTGCGAGCCGCCGAGGTAGGCCGCGCGCACGGCCGGATCGTCGCGCAGGCGCTCGGCCGGACCGTGCACCGAGATCACGCCGTTCTCCAGCACATAGCCGTGGTCGGCCACGGCCAGCGCCGCAGCGGCAAACTGCTCCACCAGCAGCATGGTCACACCCTGGCCCTTGAGCCGTTCGATGATGCGGAACACCTCGTCCACCAGGATCGGTGCCAGCCCCATCGAAGGCTCGTCCAGCAGGATCACGTCGGGGTTGAGCATCACCGCGCGCGCCATGGCCAGCATCTGTTGTTCACCACCAGACAGGGTGCCTGCCAGCTGCGTGCGCCGCTCTTTGAGGCGGGGGAAGAGTTCCATTGCGCGCTCAAGGTCTGCGGGCACATCGCCCCGGGGTCGGCTGCCGGTGAGGCGCGGGAAGGCGCCCAGCGTGAGGTTGTCGGCCACCGTCATGGTGGCAAATACACGGCGACCCTCGGGCGAATGCGCCAGGCCCAGCTTGGCCACCTGGTAGGGCTCCATGCCGTCGATGCGTTTGCCGTTGAGTGTGATGGTGCCGGCGGTGGGCGCGATCATGCCGCTGATGGCGCGCATGGTGGTGGTCTTGCCGGCGCCGTTGGAGCCGATCAGGGTCACGACCTTGCCGCGCGGGACCTCGATGGAAATCCCGTGCAGCACCTGGACCTTGCCGTAGCCAGCGGAGAGTTTGTCGATCTTCAGCATGATGTGTTCCTGGTACGGTTCAGGAGAGAGCGACGGCTTCGCCGCCCAGATAGGCTTCGATCACCTTCGGGTTGGCTTGCACGGCGGCGGGTTCGCCCTCGGCGATCTTCTGGCCGAAGTCCAGCACCGACACGGTGTCGCACATGCTCATGACCACATCCATGTGGTGCTCGATCAGGATCACGGTGACACCGTGCTCGCGGATCTTGCGGATGATCGCCACCAGTTCCTTGATGTCGGGCGCGGTGAGGCCGGCCGCAGGTTCGTCGAGCAGCAGCAACTGCGGGTCGAGTGCCAGCGCGCGGGCGATTTCCAGCAGGCGCTGCTTGCCGTAGGGCAGGTTGCGCGCTTCTTCGTCGGACAGAGTGTCCAGGCCCACGAAGCGCAGCAGGGCCATGCCGCGGGCGGTGGCGTGGCGGTTCTCGCGCCGGTAGCGCGGCAGGTGCAGCGCCACGTCGACGAGGTGGCTGTCGAAGGTGTGGTGCAGACCCACCATCACGTTCTGAAGCGCGGTCATTTCACCGAACAGCTGCACGTTCTGGAAGGTGCGGGCCACCCCGGAGAGGGCAATGTCCGACGAGGTGCGCCCCACCAGCGACTGGCCGGCGAATGCCACGGCGCCGGCGGTGGGCGTGTAGATGCCGGTGAGCACGTTCATCATGGTGCTCTTGCCCGAACCGTTGGGGCCGATCAGGCCGTGGATGGTGCCGCGCTTGACCACGAGGTCCACGTTGTTCAGCGCCTTGAGGCCGCCGAACTGCATCAGTACGCCGGAAGCTCGCAGCAGTTCGTCGTGCCCGTCCTTGGCCTGGGTCAGCGCGTCTTCCACCGCCGGCAGGGAGCCCGCTGCCGTGGGTTCAGCATCGTCGGTCGGACGCGACTTGAGGTTGAGCGCCTGGCGCACGAAGCCCACGATGCCGTCCTGCAGGTAATACACGACGAACAGCGTGATCACGCCGAAGATCGACAGGCGCCAGTCGGTCATGGTCTCCAGTTTGAAAGACACCAGGGCCAGTGCCACCGTGCCGAGCACCGGCACCGCGGCCTGGCGTGCGCTGGTCTTGCCACGCGCCATGGCCACGGCAGCACCCGCAGCCACCAGAATGGCCATCAGCACGGCGAAGCCACGGAACATGGCGATGTCGTCCAGCAGCTTGGGCAGCAGCACCACGATGGCCGCGCCCAGCATGGCGCCCGAACGGGTCTTGCGTCCGCCCATGATGACGGCCAGCAGGAACAGCACGGTGAGCTCGAAGTTGTAGGTGTTGGGCGAGATGTACTGCTCTGAATACGCATAGAGCGAACCCGCCAGGCCGGCCAGGCCCGCGCTGATCACGAAGGCGTACACCTTGTAGCGGTAGACCGAGACACCCATGCAGTCCGACGCCACCGGGCTGCCGCGCAGCGCCTCGAAGGCCCGGCCCAGGTGCGAGCGCAGCACGCGGTGCACAAAGATCAGCGAGAGCACCAGCATGGCGCAGACCACCCAGTAGAAGCCGCGCTCGTCGAGCTTGATGCCGGCCAGCATGGGTTTGTCCAGCTTGATGCCCATGGGGCCTTCGGTGAGGAAGCTCATCTCGTTGATGAGGATCTGGATGATGGTGCCGAAGGCCAGCGTGACCATGGCCAGGTAAGGGCCGGTGACCCGCAAGGCCGGCAGCGCGAGCAGCGCGCCAAAGCCGGCCGTGACCACGATGGCCGCAGGCAGCGTGATCCACAGGGGTGCGGCGAGCTGGAACACCAGCACGCCGGCTGTGTAGGCGCCGATGCCGAACAGGCCGGCGTGACCCAGCGACACCTGGCCGGTGTAGCCCACCACGATGTCCAGCCCGAACAGCACGATCGCATAGATCATGATGGTCTCGAGCAGGTGCACGTAGTACGGGTTGTGGATGAAGACGGGGAACAGAACGAGGGCCGCGATGCCGGCCAGCGCAATCAGCAACTGCTGGGGTTTCATGCTCAGACCTTCTTGATGGCGGATTTGCCGAACAGACCGGCGGGTTTGAACGCCAGCACCACCAGCAGCAGGACCAGGCCGGGCACGTCCTTGTAGCCGGTGGAGATGTAGAAGCCGGTGGTGGTCTCGGCGATGCCCAGGATGAGGCCGCCGATCACGATGCCCATGCCGCTGGTGAGGCCGCCGATGATGGCCACCGCAAACGCCTTGAGGCCCAGCACCGCGCCCATGGTGGCGCCGGTGAGGGTGAGCGGTGCAATCAGCACGCCCGCAAACGCCGCCGTCATGGACGACAGGGCGTAAGAGAACGTGATCACCAGACCGGTGTTGATGCCCATGAGCTTGGCCGCTTCACGGTCGTTGAAGGTGGCGACCACCGCCTTGCCGTAGATCGAGCGGCGGTTGAACACCTCCACCGCCATCATCATGGCCAGCGCACCCACCACCACCAGGATTTCCATGGGCAGCACGTTGGCGCCCAGGAAGTGCAGGGGCGATTCCGGCAGCGGGCTGGGGAATTTCAGGTCGTCGCGGCCCCACACGTTTTCGGCCACGTTCTTGAAGATGATGCCCAGCGCGATGGTGGACATGATCCAGCCGAACTCGCTCTTGATCTTGATCGCCGGACGCACGCCGATGCGTTCCACCACCGCGCCCTGCAGCGCGCCGAAGATGCACACCAGCGGCACCATGAGCCAGTAGTTCACGCCCAGCCCCACCAGCGTGAGGCCCACGAGGGCGCCGAGCATGAGCGCATCGCCCTGCCCGAAGTTGAGGGTGTCGGAGGTGGCGAACGTGAGCTGGTAACCAAACGCGATGACCGCGTAGATCATGCCCAGCGCGATGCCGCTGAAGATCAGTTGGACGAAGATTTGCATGGGGTCTCCCGGGGTGCGGGGATGTGCGACGAGCGCGGGAAAACGCTGCCGGCGTGGATGCCGGCAGCGCACTCGGACCGACCAGGCGGCCGGCTTACTTCTTGGCGGGCAGGCTGCCCTTGGCGGCGGCGTCTTTCACGCGCACTTCGGAGGCCTTCTTCTGGTCATCCGGGTAGGCGTACACCACGCGCTGACCCTTCACTTCACCGAACACCGGGATGTTGGCGGTGATGGCTTCGTGGTCCTTGGTGGAGAAGGGCTTGTTGTAGGTGGTGACCACACCCACCACCGGCGTCTTGAGGTCTTCCAGCGCGGCCTTGATCTTCGGACCTTCGGTGGAGTTGGCCTGCTGGATCGCGGCGGCCAGCAGGTAGATCGAGTCGTAGCCCTGGGCGGCCGACACCGGGGAGTCGATGCGGCTGTTCTTCGGGTTGAAGGTCTTGAGGTAGTTGACGATGAAGCTCTGGCGCTTGGGCGTGGTGGGCTCCTGGATGAAGGTCTGCGGCATGCGCGCGCCTTCGCCGCCAGGGCCGGCGTTGTCGATGTAGTTGGCCATCGACAGGGTCCAGCTGCCGATCATGGGCACCTTCCAGCCCAGCTTGGTCATGCCGTTGGCGATCTGTGCCAGCTCGGGGCCGATGCCGTAGGTCAGGATGGCTTCGGCGCCGGCTTCCTTGGCCTTGAGCAACTGCGGCGTCATGTCCACATCCTTGATGTTGAACTTTTCGGTCGCGACCGGCTTGATGCCCTTGAGCTCCAGTGCCTTTTCCAGATCGGCGCGGCCAAGCTGGCCGTAGTTGGTGGAGTCGGCCAGGATGGCGACCTTCTTGAAGCCGCGGCGCGCGATGGCTTCTTCCACGATCATGGGCGCCTGGATGCTGTCATGGGCCGCGTTGCGGAAGATGTAGTTCTCGGGCTGGTCGTCGAACTGGTGCGTGACCAGAGAGCCGGTGGCCACGTTGTTCATCACCGGGATCTTGGCTTCCTGGTAGAAGCGCTGCGAGGCCAGTGCCACGCCGGTGTTGATGAAGCCGACCGTGGCGACGACCTTCTCCTTGTTGATGAGTTCTTGTGCGATCTGCACGCCGCGCTCGTTCTTGGCTTCGTCGTCGCGCTCGACCAGTTGCAGCGGGCGACCGATCACGCCGCCGGCCTTGTTGATTTCTTCCACGGCCATGCGCACACCGTCGCGCATGCTCACGCCCATGGAGGACGAGCCACCCGTGAACGGGCCGTCGACGCCGATCTTGATCGGGTCGGCCGCCAGGGCCATCGTGGTGGAGGCGGCCAGGGCCACCGCGGTCAGGGTCAGTCGCGTTGCAATGCGGTTCATGTTTGTCTCCGTGCCCTGCCGAGAGGTGGGCTTGTGGCGGAGTTGAAGTTTGGGCCGACCGCCTGCGGCCCGCCAGCGTTGCAATACGTAAACCGGCTGCGCGGCCTTACGTACTCGAAAACCCTAGGGCGTGCGCGCAGCGGGGCGGTTGGCGTGTTCCACCGCATAGCGGATCAGGTCGGCCTGCGTTTCCAGGTCGAGCTTGCGGCGGATGTTCTGGCGGTGGGTTTCGACGGTGCGCACGCTCAGGTCGAGCGTGCGGGCGATCTGCTTGCTGGACTGGCCTTCGGCCAGAAAGCCCAGGATCTCGTCCTCGCGCGCGGACAGCTGGTTGCGCGCCACGGGTGCGCGAAACAGCTGCTGCGCCATGCTCGCACTCAGGTAGGTTCCGCCGCCAGCCACCACCCGCAGGGCGGTCAGGATGTCCGAGGCCGGCGCGTCCTTGAGCACGTAGCCGCGCGCGCCCACTTGCAGCGCGCGTTGCACATACTCGGTGCTGTCGTACATGCTGAGCATGATCACCGCCAGGGCGGGTTGGCGCTGCAGCAGCAGGGCCGTGAGGTCGATCCCGTTGGTGCCCTTCATGCCGATGTCCATCAACACCAGGTTGGGGTGGCAGTCGTCCAGCGCCTGCAGGGTGGCCGTGGCGTCGCCGGCCTCGCCCACGACCTCGATGTCGTGCTCGCTGGCCAGGCGGGCCTTGAGGCCATCGCGCACCAGGGCATGGTCGTCGACGAGCAGCAAGCGGATCATTCAGGTTCCCTCGTTCAAGTGACGGCCAAATGGCAGCGGTCGATGGCGTCCTGGCTCAGCGAGACCTTCACACAGGTCCAGCCCGGCTGTGACGTCAGAGCGAATTGACCCCCCAGCGCTTCAATGCGCTCTCGCATGTTCTGCAGGCCGATGCCGCGCCTCGGATTGGCGGCCATCGACTCCACGTCGAACCCGCGTCCGTCGTCCTGGATGCTCAGCACCAGGGCGTCGGGCTGGTAGTCCAGCCGCAAGCCCACGTAGCGGCAGGCGGCGTGTTTCTGGATGTTGGTCATGGCTTCCTGCGTGATGCGGAACAGCATGGTCTTCACCTCATCGGGGAGTTCGCGCTGTGTGCCCGAGACTTCCATGGAGAAGTCGATGCCGAACTGGCCGCAGGTCTCGTCGCCCAGGTTCTGCAGAGCGGCCGGCAGGCCCAGGGTGTCGAGCATGACGGGGCGCAGCCGGTGCGACATGCCGCGCACTTCCAGCAGGGCCTCCTGCAGGCGGGCAAGGGCCTGCACCAGGGGCGTGCGCACGGACGCGTCGGCCGTGGCCATGCGCTCCAGGGTCGACTCGATCAGCAGTTTGATCACCACCAGTGTCTGGCCGGTGCTGTCGTGCAGTTCCCGCGACAGGCGCGAACGCTCGACCTCCTGCGAATCCACCAGCTTGAGCGCCAGCAGGCGCAGTTTGGCGTCGCTTTGCTGACGCTCGGTGAAGCTCAGCACCAGCGTGCATCCGAAGATGAACGCCACACCCAGGGCGCCCGCGCCCGCGATCCACAGCAGGGTGCTGTGGATGTTGCGCTCAAGCTCGCTGTCCAGCTGCTGCATGGCCGCGTCGATGTCGTCCAGGTACATCCCGGTGCCGATCATCCAGCCCCAGCGCTCCAGCACGGTCACGTAACCCAGCTTGGGTGTCTCCAGGTGCGTTGAGGGTTTGGGCCATTGGTACACCACGAAGCCACCGCCGGTGCGCGCGCGTTCCAGCAGCATCCGCAGGGTGGGCTCGCCCTTGGAGTCGTGCAGGTCCGACAGGTTCTTGCCCACCAGATCGGGCTGGCGGGGGTGCATGAGGTTCACGCCATCCATGCTGTAGAGGAAGAAGTAACCGTCCGGGCCGTAGTCCAGATTGGCCAGGCGCTGCATCACCTGTTGTTTGGTGGCGTCGTCGTCGCGGCCCAGGTTGTAGAGCGGACTGATGGTGCTCATGGCCAGGGCCACGTAATGGCGCAGTTCCTCCTGCTTCACGCTCATGTACGCCGTGCGCAACTGCAGGCGCCGCCGCTCGGCGAGGCTGTTTTGCTCCCACTGCACAGCCCATGCAATGAGCGCCAGGGACACCAGCAGAGGTATCACCGACAGCAGCAGGATCTTGTATTTGAGGCGCACGGCAGGTTTTCCCGGGCCCCTGGGACCCCTGTGGATTATCGGAGGCAAACCCGGCCGATGAAGCGTGCGCCGCCGGCCCGCGTCAAATCTGTCGATTGCGCGCCAGCGGCGGGTTCTTGCTGAAATACGCCACGATGCCGCGCAGCAGCGCCTCGGCCAGATCGTCCTGGTACTTCGGGTCGTTGAGCCGCTCTTCTTCTTCCGGGTTGCTGATGAAGGCGGTTTCCACCAGCACGCTGGGAATGTCGGGCGCGCGCAGCACGGCGAAGTTGGCCTGCTCCACGCGCGGCTTGTGCAGCTTGCCCACCTGCTTCACATGGCCGAGCATGGCGCTGCCGAGCTTGAGGCTGTCGTTGATCTGGGCGGTGGTGCTCATGTCGAGCAGGGCGCGTTGCACCAGGGCGTCCTTGGCCTTCACGTTGAGGCCACCCACCTGGTCGGCGGCATTTTCCTTGTTGGCCATCCAGCGCGCGGCGGCGCTGCTGGCGCCCTTGGTGCTGAGCGCGTAGACGCTGGCGCCTTGCGGGTTGGGCGTGAAGAACGCATCGGCGTGCAGGCTGATGAACAGGTCGGCCTGCACGCGCTGGGCCTTCTGCACCCGCACCTGCAGCGGCACGAAGAAGTCCTTGTCGCGCGTCATGTAGGCGCGCATCGGGTTGCCGTTGACGCGCGTGTCGTTGATGCGGTCGCGCAGCTTCTGGGCGATCTGCAGCACCACTTTTTTCTCGTGCGTGCCACCGGGGCCCACCGCGCCTGGATCCTCGCCACCGTGGCCGGGGTCCAGCGCCACGATGATCAGTCGCTCGGTCTTGCCTGCGGCTGGCCTGGCGGGACTGGCGGAAGAGCCGGCGATCACCGCCATGCTGGAGTCGCCCGCAGGCGCTGCCGGCTTGGCCGCGGGTGTGCCCGGCTTGGCGCGCTGTGCGATCAGGGCGCCCAGCGGGTCGTCGGGCGGCGCGCCTGAAAGGCCCGCGGTCACACGGTCGTTGGGGTTGGGTCCACCGGCCACCTGGCCCAGTTCCAGGCCCAGCAGGCGCGCTGCGCGTTCGCTGGCCGCGTCCTGGTCTTTCAGGCGCTGCGCGATCAGCTGTGCCAGGGGATCGGGTGCGTTCACCGGGTACAGATCGAGCACCAGGCGGTGCTGGTAGGCCGCCACCGGGTCCAGGTTGAACACCTGGGGTTTGATGGCTTGCTTGAGGTCGATCACCAGGCGCACCACGTTGGCTGCGTTCTGCGCCACGCGGATGCTGCCGATGTTCGGATCGTCCGACTTCAGCTTGCCCACCAGTTCGCGCAGGCCGGGCAGCAGGTCGATGCCTTCGATGTCCACCACCATGCGGGGCGGCTCGGTCACGAAGAACTTCTGTGCCTTGAGCTCGCCGTCGGACTCGATGGTCACGCGCGTGTAGTCCTCGGCGGGCCAGATGCGCACCGCCAGCACGCTGGCCCCGCGAGCGATGTGCTGCACGCCCAGCAGCAACACCAGCGCGCCGGATCGCAGCAGGGTGCGGCGGTTCACGGGTCTGGTCATGCCAGCGCGTCCAGCAGACGCTGGCCGGTGAGGGTGAGGGCGGTGGCGCGCACCGCGCGGGCGCCGTCGTGTTCCGGATCGGTGTGGGGGTTCATGTCGTCGGGTTGGATGTCGATCCGCAGATCGATCGCCGGCAGGAATTCACCAGCGCGCTCGGGCCACTCCACCAGCTTGAGACCCGGGCTGGCAAAAAGTTCGCGAAATCCCGCGTCTTCCCATTCGCGCGGGTCGTTGAAGCGGTAGAAATCGAAGTGCCACACCGACAGCGGCTCGCCCGCAGGCATGACCGGGCAGTCCATCGCGCTGTGCGGCTCCACCACCGCATAAGTGGGGCTCTTGATGCGCCCTCGCACGCCCAGCGCCCGCAGCAGGTGGCGCACCAGCGTGGTCTTGCCGGCACCCAGATCGCCTTGCAGTGCGAGCGTGGCGTGGGCAATGGCGGGTGCCAGCGCGAGGCGCTGGGCGAAGGCCTGGGTGTCTTCTTCGGTGGTCCAGCGGCCTTGCCACTGTTTTGAGGCGGACAGCGCTCCCGCAGGAGCCGAGTCGGTTCCTACAATGCTCGTCACATGAATGTCACTCTGGATGCCGCTCAACTCGTCTCTCAGGTTCAGGCCTGGGGCCAGGAGCTCGCATTTTCCCAAATTGGGGTCAGCGGTGTGGATTTGTCGGCGGCTGAGCCCGGATTGTTGGCCTGGTTGTCGGCTGGATGTCACGGTGACATGGGCTACATGGCCGCGCACGGGCTCAAACGTGCCCGCCCGGCCGAGCTGGTGCCCGGCACGCTGAGCGTGATCACCGCGCGCATGGACTACTTGCCACGGGCCACGCCCGAGGGCTGGCAAGGCATCGAGTTCGAGCGGCTCGACCGGCCGCAAGAAGCCGTGGTCTCGATGTATGCGCGGGGGAGGGACTACCACAAGGTGCTGCGCAACCGCCTGCAGACGCTGAGTGAGCGCATCGCAGCGAGCATCGGCCCGTTTGGCCACCGCGTGTTCACCGACTCGGCGCCGGTGCTGGAGGTGGAGCTGGCCTCGCGCAGCGGCATCGGCTGGCGCGGCAAGCACGCGCTGGCGCTGCACCGTGAGGCCGGCTCGATGTTCTTTCTCGGCGAGATCTTTGTCGATCTGGCACTGCCACCCCTTGATGCCACCAGCGAACACTGCGGCAGTTGCAGCGCATGCATCGATGTGTGTCCCACGCAGGCCATCATCGGTGCTCAGCGGGTGGACGCGCGGCGCTGCATCAGCTACCTGACCATCGAACACGCGGGGCCCATCCCCCTGGAGCTGCGCCCGCTCATGGGCAACCGCATCTACGGTTGCGACGATTGCCAGCTCGCCTGTCCCTGGAACAAGTTCGCGCAGCGCTCGCCCTTGCCCGATTTCGACGAGCGCGCGGGGATGTCGGGCGCGTCCCTGGTCGAACTCTTTGCCTGGAGCGAGGCCGAGTTCCTGCGACGCACCGAGGGCAGTCCCATCCGCCGCATCGGGCACGAACGCTGGCTGCGCAACATCGCCGTCGGCCTGGGCAATGCGCTGCGCGCAAGTCCCGAACCCACAATCACCCAGGCATTGCACACCCGTGCCAATCACCCCAGCGAGGTGGTGCGTGAACATGTGGCCTGGGCGCTGGCCCAGGCCTGAACGAGGAAGCCTGATGGACCGACGAACCACCCTCCTGGGCAGCCTGGCCGCGTTTGGCCTGCTCTGCGCGAAGCCGGGTTTTGCACAAGATGCACGCCAGCTGACCGTGGCCGCCTGGCGCCGCCGCGTACAGACCCTGCTCGACCGTGGTCGCCTGCCCCTCATCGACCTGCAGGCCACCTACATCGCAGAGTCGTCGGTGCAGGCCAATCCGGGCATTGTGCGCAGCGGCGGCAAGGCCACCGATGTGGCCCAGATGGTGCGCTGGATGGACGATCTCGACATTGCCCTGCTGGCGTTCGCGCCCGCCTTCGCGACATCGGGCGAGCCTTCGCTGGCCCTGCACCGCGCGCACCCTGACCGATTCATTCCCACCACCAGCAGCGGCGAATTCGCGCGCTGGTGGAACGACCCCGTGGCCTTCGTTCGCCAGTCGGCGGCCGATCTGCAGACCGGCGCCTACTACTTTATGGGCGAGCACGAATTCCGCCACTACCCGTCACCCGAGCAAGCCGCGACCGGCCAGACCGCGCGCGACATCACGGTCGATATCCAGGGTCCGGGCGGTCAGGCGCTGTTCGAACTGAGCGCGCGCACCGGCATGGCATTTCAGATTCACTACGAGATCGAGGACAAGCTGCTACCGCCGCTGGAGGCGATGCTGCAGGCCCACCCGCAGGCGCGCGTGATCTGGTGCCACCTGGGGCAGGTGCGTTACCCCGAGCGCAACACCCGCTACGGGCCGGCCTACGTGAGAAGCCTCATCGAGCGTTTTGAACACCTGCACTTTGACCTGGCGGTGGCGCGCGCGAGCTTCGTCTACAAGCCCTCGGGCGCGCGCGACTCCACGCTGTTCGACGAGAGCGGCCGGGTGGTCGAAGGCTGGCGCCAGCTGATCGAAGACCATCCGCGGCGCTTTCTGGCCGCCAGCGACTACCGCCCCGCGGTGGAGAAGAACTACCCGCAGCAGATCGGGCACCAGCGCCAGGAGATCCTCGCGGCGTTCACGCCCGTAACCCAGCGCAAGCTGGCGTTTGAAAACGCCTGGCGCCTGATCACGGGCAGCGACTGGGCTCAGGCGTAGCGCTGGCGCAGCTCGCGCTTGAGCAGCTTGCCGCTGGGGTTCTTGGGCAGGCTGTCGGTGAACACCACGCGCTTCGGTGCCTTGAAGGTGGCCATGTGCTGGTTGCAGTGCGCGAGCACCTCGGCTTCGGTGAGCTGTTGGCCCGCCTTGACCACGATCACCGCCGTGACCGCTTCGACCCACTTGGCGTCGGGCAGGCCGATCACCGCCACTTCGCTCACGCTGCCCAGCCGGTAGATCATTTCCTCCACCTCGCGGCTGGCCACGTTTTCGCCACCGGTCTTGATCATGTCCTTCTTGCGGTCCACCACCGTGATGTAGCCCTCGTCGTCGATCACCGCGAGGTCACCGCTGTGGAACCAGTCGCCTTCAAACGAGGCCCGGGTGCGCTCGGGGTCGTTGAAGTAGCCCAGCATCAGGTGCGGCGAGCGGTGCACGATCTCGCCGACCTCACCCGCCACCACGTCGTCCATGCTGTCGTTGACCACACGCGTTTCCACGTTGAGCACCGCCTTGCCACACGACCCGGGTTTGCGCAGCTGGTCCTGCGGGCCGAGCATGGTGGCCAGCGGGGCAATTTCGGTCTGTCCGTACAGGTTCCACAGCCGCACCGCCGGCAGCCGCGAGGCCAGTTCCTTGAGCACCTCCACCGGCATGATGGACGCGCCGTAGTAGCCCTTGACCAGGCTCTTCAACTTCGCGGCGTCGAACAGGGGGGAGCGCAGCAACGCGATCCACACCGTGGGCGGCGCGAAGAAGCTGGTGATCTGGTGTTTTTCGATCAGCGCCAGCAGGTTGTCGGGCACGGGTTTGGACGTGATCACGTTGCTGCTGCCGATGTAGATGGCGGGGCCGAAGAACACGTCGAGCTGGGCGCAGTGGTAGAGCGGCAAGGCGTGCAGCGCGCGGTCCACTTCGGCGATCTCGGCGTTGATCACACAGCTCACGTACTGCCACAACACCGCGTCGTGCGTGAGCATGGCGCCTTTGGGTGTGGACTCGGTGCCGCTGGTGTAGACGATCTGCGCCAGGTCAAAGCTGCCCAGGCTCACCTCGGGCAACGGGTCGGCGCAGGCGGCGAGGTGGTCAAAGCGGTGCATGGCGGCGTCGGGCTCGCTCGGGTCTTCGCTGGGCAGCCAGATGAAGCGCTCCACAGCGGTGTCCAATGCGGCGGCATCGCGCGCCAGCGCGGCCAGGCCACTGTCGGTGGCCAGTGTTCTGGCACCGGCGTGGCGCAGGATGTAGGCCACCTCGTCGGCCTTGAGCATGAAGTTGATCGGCACCATCACCGCGCCACGGCGCGCCAGGGCAAAGCGCAGCGCCGCGAAGCCGTGGGAGTTGCGCGCCAGCACGGCCACCTTGTCGCCCTCGGCCACGCCCATGTGGGCCAGCCCCGCGGCCAGCCGGCTCACCAGGGCGTCGAAGTCGGCGTAGCTCCAGGTGGTGTCGCCGCAGACGATGGCGGTCTTGTCCGGCAAACGCAGGGCGGTGCGGTGCAGGGCGTCGGCGATGGTCTGGCGGCGCACCACCGGGTGAAGGGACGAGGACATGCGTGGGCTCCTGAAGGGATGGACGGCGGCTGTGGACAGTGGCCTGATTGAAGCCGAATCGCGGGCTTTGGCCATGCGCGTTTTCACCAGCCTGCTGTCACCTTTGCACACGGCGGGGACACCGAATGTTCACCGACCGAGGACTATCATCAAATGATGAACCCCGTCACCGCCAGTCAGACACTCATGACCCGCTGGGGCCACCGGGCGCGCCTGTGGTGGATCACCTGGTGGCAGGTGATCCTGCTCGGCGCGCAGATCCTGGTGATGGCGCTCACACCCTCGTGCTATGTCAGTGGCCCGCGTCGCCAGCGCGTGCTCCTGCATGTCTACTCGGCCACCGCACCGCTGCTCACCGGTTTTCTCGTGCTCTCGGCGCTCATCAGCCTGGTGCTGATCCGCATCGTGGTGGCCACGGCCTACAGCTATGGCCTGTCGCAGTACGCGCTGGAGGTGCTGGTGCGCACGCTGGTGCTCGAACTCATTCCGCTGTACGCCGCCATGTTTGTGGCAGCGCGCTACGCCATGCCGGGCGCTCAGCAGGTGCGCGAGCAATTGGCCACCCACCAGCGGGCGGGCCGGGTGCCGGACCAGGGCGTGCTGCTGACCACCGAACTGCTGCCGCGTGCCCTGGCCGCCGTGTTCTCGGTGCTCATGCTCGCGGCCCTGAGCTGCGTGATCGCACTGGTGCTCACCTATTTCACGGTCTATGGTTTTTCGCACTGGGGCCTGCCCGGCTACACGCGCAGCGTGGGCCAGGTGTTCACGCCCACTGTCACGCTCATCTTTGCGCTCAAGACGCTGTTTTTCAGCTTGGCGGTGGCCGTGGTGCCGCTGGCCGGCAGCGCGCAGCAGGACGAGCAGGGGCTGTATGCCCAGCGCAGCGACATCTCCGAATTTGCCCGCCTGTTCTCCGTGGTGCTGCTCATTGAAGTGGTCTCGCTGGTGGGCAACTATTACTGAACACGATGAACCCCACGACCGACGATCCAACTCCCGTGAAGAACCTGGAGTTCAAGGCCGCGCTGCTGCTGGTGGCCATGCTTGTGCTGGTGATCGGGTCGGGGCTGTACGTGATGTACGCGCGTGGCCTGTTTGAAGACACGCAGCGCCTGGTGCTGATCTCCGACGACTCCGAAGGCGTGGTGGTGGGCATGGACATGACCTTCGCCGGCTTTGCCATCGGGCGCGTGGCGCGCATCGAGCTGGGCGCGGACGGCACGGCGCGCATCCTGATCGACGTGCCCAGCAAAGACGCCAAGTGGCTGCGCACCTCCAGCATCTTCACCATGGAGCGCGGCCTGGTGGGCGGCACGCGCATCCGGGCCTACAGCGGCGTGCTGGACGACCCGGCGCTGCCCGATGGCGCCGAGCGCACCGTGCTGCGGGGTGACACCGCCGCCGAGATCCCGAAGCTGGCGGCCAGCATGCGCGAGGTGCTGGAGAACGTGGCTGCACTCACCCAGAAGGATGCCGCGCTGGCCACCGCGCTGATCAATGTGCAGGGCGCCACCGAGCGGCTCAAAGGACCCCAGGGCGCCATGGGTGTGCTCATGGGCAACGACGAAGACGCAAAGAAACTGGTGCTCACCATCGACCGCGCCAACGCGCTGCTGGCGCGGGCCGATGCACTCACCGCCCGGCTGGACAGCCTGGTGGGCAACGCGAACAAACAGGTGTTCGGCCAGGGCACGGAGCAGGGCGGGCTGGTGGGCGATGCGCGCGTGACCGTGCAGCAACTCAACGGCCTGCTGGCCGAGGCCCGCACCAGCTTGCAGAAGGTGGACGCGGTGCTGGTGGAAGCCCAGGGCATTGCCAGCAACACGCGCGCAGCCACGACCGACCTGGGTGTGTTGCGCGGTGAGGTGGAGTCGAGCTTGCGAAAGGTGGACGGGCTCATCAACGAGATCAACCGCAAGTGGCCGTTTGCGCGCGACACCGAGATCAAACTTCCATGAACAAGAGAATCTCAGCCATCGCTTGCTCGCTGTTGGTGCTCGCCGCCTGTTCCAGCAAACCACCCACGCCCAATTGGCCGGCCGAGGCCAGGGGCAGCAGCGAACGCGCCACCGAGGCCTGGCTCAGCGGCAACAGCCGCGTCGAGGTGGCGGAGTTCAACCGCGCGCGTGCCGAGGTGGCGCGCACGGGGCAGGTCGCGCTGGTGGCGCGGCTGGAGCTTGTGCGCTGCGCCTCGCGCGTGGCCAGTCTGGTGGTGGAGCCTTGCGCCGGGTTTGACGCCTTGGCGCAGGACGCAGCACCCGCCGAGCAGGCCTACGCGCGGTATCTGGCGGGTGCGGCGCAAGCCACCGATGCGGCCTTGCTGCCGGAGGCACACCGGGCCCTGGTGAGCGACACCACCCCGGACGTCGCGCTCGCCTCGATCAAAGACCCACTCTCGCGGCTGGTGGCCGCCGGCGTGTTGTTTCGCAGCGGCCGTGCCACGCCCGGCGTGGTGGCCCTGGCGGTGGAGACCGCGTCTGCCTGGGGTTGGCGCAGGCCCTTGCTGGCCTGGCTGCAAGTGCAGCAACAAGGTGCGCGCGCTGCGGGCGATGCCGAGGCCGTGGCCCGCCTGCAGCGGCGCATCGACCTGGTGGCGCCGGCCCGCTGATCAGCGCATGGGAATCGTCATGCCGGGAGGCAGCGGCACGGCGGTGATGCTGTTGTCGGGAGAGCCTTCGATCACTCGGTCGGAGTAGCTCAGGTAGACCAGGGTGTTGCGGGTCTTGTCGACCATGCGCACCACCTGCAGCTTCTTGAACACCAGCGAGGTGCGCTCGGTGAACACGACCTCTTGCTGCCTCAAGGGGTCCCCCACAAACGACACAGCACCCACCTGCCTGCACTCGATGCTGGCGTCCGACTTGTCCTCGGCCAGCCCCAGCCCGCCCTTGATGCCACCGGTCTTGGCGCGCGCCACGTAGCAGGTCACGCCCTTGACCTTGGGGTCGTCAAACGCGTCGACCACGATCTTGTGGTCGGGTCCCAGCCACTTGAACACCGTGTCTACTTCGCCAATGGCCTGGGCATGGACGGCCGACGCCGCGCACAGCAGACTGAGCAACAGGCCGGGCAGGCGGAGGGTGGACGGATCAATACGGCTCATGGAAATGTCCTTGAAACAAGGTTCATCAGGTGCCCGCCAGCGGCCTGAGCACGCCCAGGGCAAACGGCAGGCTCAACACACCCAGCAGGGTGGACAGCGTGACCAGGCCGGCCACGTAAGGTCCGTTGTAGCCCATGCGCGCGGCCAGCACATAGCAGCTCGACGCGGTGGGCACGGCCGAGAACATGAGCAGGATGGTGGTCTGGGTCGGGTCGAGCCGGAACAGCAGTGCCAGCCCGAGCGCCATGAGTGGCATGCCCACGTGCTTGGCCGCCAGCACCAGGCCGCCCAGCGTCTTGGCGCTGGCCAGCATGCCGAACTGCATGCCCGCGCCAGCGGCCATGAGGCCCAGGGCCAGCGAGGCCTGGCCGATGCGGTTGACCGTGGGCTCCAGCCAGAACGGCATGGAGAAACCCATCAGGTTGGCCACCAGGCCCGAGACGGTGCCGATGATGAGCGGGTTGCGCAGCAGCTCGCGCAGGAAACCCTTGTTGGCGTGGCGCGCCATGGGCCAGACGGCACCCACGTTGAACAGGGGCACGCACACGCCGATGAGCACCGCGATCATGAGCAGGCCCGGTGCCCCCGCCACCTTCTCCGCCAGAGCCAGTGCGATGAACGAGTTGAAACGAAAGCCCACCTGTGCGCTGGCTGCGTGCAGGCGCACGTCGAGCCGCTTGCCGATCCAGGGCCAGTGGGGCAACGAGTAGGCGAGCGCGATGCCGCACACGCCCAGCGAAATGCCCGCTCCCATGAGGCTGGAGGCCTGACCGAGATCGAGCGGGCTTTTCACGATGCTGTGGAACAGCAGCACCGGAAACAGAAAGTAGTACACCAGGCTCTCCACCTGCTCCCACACCTTGCGGTTGAGGGCGGTGAAGCGGCAGACCAGGTAGCCACAGAGGATGAGCGAGAAGTCGGGGAAGAGAAGCTGAGCGAAGTTCACCGGGTGAGCATAGCGTGCCCCCCAGGGCATGTCGGGGGTTTCCACTTATGTACTTGTCCCATGGTCATGGGCGGTTGCAGAAGCTACATTGAAGCCCTTTTCGATCTTTCCATGCAAGGAGCACGTCTCATGGTTTCTCGTCGTCATCTGGTGGCCATCGGTCTGGCCACCGCCTCGGTGGTTGTGGGCAGCACCGCGTGGGCCCAGGCCTACCCCAACAAGATCATCAAGCTGCAGGTGCCGTTTGCCCCAGGTGGCACCACCGACATCATTGCGCGTGTCATGTCGGAGTCGCTCGGCAAGGCGCTGGGCCAGAGCATGGTGGTGGAAAACAAGGCCGGTGGTGGTGGCGTGGTCGGCGCGCTGGAGCTGTCCCGCTCGCCTGCTGATGGTTACACCCTGGGCATGGCCACGGTGTCGACCACCGCAGCCAACCCCGCGATCAACGACAAGATTCCGTACAACACCCTCACCGATTTCACGCCCATCATCAACATCGCGGCCACGCCCAACGTGATCGCGGTGCACCCCAGTTTCCCGGCCAAGGACTACAAAGGCTTCGTCGCCGAGCTCAAGAAGAATCCCGGCAAATACAGCTACGCCAGTTCGGGCACGGGTGGCATCGGCCATCTGCAGACCGAGCTCTACAAGAGCCTGACCGGTACCTTCATCACGCACATTCCCTACCGTGGCGCGGGTCCGGCGCTCAACGACACCGTGGGTGGCCAGGTGCCCATCATCTTCGACAACCTGCCCTCGGCCCTGCCGCACATCAAGGCCGGCCGCCTGATCGCCATCGTCGTGGCGGCACCGCAGCGCCTGGCGGTCTTGCCCGATGTGCCGACCTTCAAGGAAGTGGGCCTGGAGCCGGTGAACCGCATGGCCTACTACGGCCTCATCGGCCCCAAGGGTCTGCCGCAAGAGGTGGTGGACAAGGTGTCCAGCGCGACCAAACAAGCCCTCAGCGACCCGGCGGTGAAGAAGCGGGTGGAAGACACCGGCTCGCTGATCGTGGCCAACACGCCGGCCGAATTCACGGCGCAGATCAAGGCCGAGTTCGATGTCTACAAACAGGTCGTCGCCAAGCAGAAGCTCAAGCTGGAGTGATGGACCCCGCCCTGGCGTCGACCAGTGAGGATCTCGCCGGGGCTTTTGTCGACGCGCTCTGGCTGGAGGAGGGCCTCTCGCGCAACACGCTGGATGCGTACCGGCGTGATCTCGTGCTGCTCGGGCAGTGGCTGGCCGGGCAAGGCAAGACCTTGCCCGAGACCAGCGAGGCCGATCTCAACGGCTATTTCAGCGAACGCCACAGCCAGACGCGCGCCACCACCGCCAACCGGCGGCTCACGGTCTTCAAGCGCTACTTCCGCTGGGCGCTGCGCGAGCGCCTGATCACCGCCGACCCGACGCTGCGCCTGTCACCGGCACGCCAGCCCTTGCGCGTGCCCAAGACGATGTCGGAAGCGCAGGTGGAGGCCTTGCTCCAGGCGCCCGACGTGGGCACGCCGCTGGGCCTGCGCGACCGCAGCATGCTCGAACTCATCTACGCCAGCGGCCTGCGCGTGAGCGAACTGGTGACGCTCAAGACCTGGCACGTGGCCATGAACGAGCAGGTGCTGCGCATCACCGGCAAGGGCAACAAGGAACGCCTGGTGCCGTTTGGTCAGGTGGCGGGACAGTGGTTGCAGCGCTACCTGGGGCAGGCGCGTGGCGAGATCCTGAACGGGCTGCAGAGCGAAGACCTGTTCGTGACGTCACGCGGCTCGCGTGCGGGCGAGGCCATGACGCGCGCGATGTTCTGGCAACTGGTGAAGAAGTACGCGCTGGCCGCCGGCATCACATCACCCCTGTCGCCCCACACCTTGCGCCACGCCTTCGCCACGCACCTGCTCAACCACGGCGCCGACTTGCGCGCGGTGCAGATGCTGCTCGGCCACGCCGACATTTCAACCACCACCATCTACACCCACGTGGCCAGAGAGCGTCTCAAGACCATCGTGGCGCAGCACCATCCGCGGGGTTAGTTTTTGACCGGACCCCACAGCTGTTCAAGGCGCGCATCGCGCCCACAACTGGTGCGGTAGTACTTGTAGCGGATCGGGTTCTTCAGGTAGTAGTCCTGGTGGTAGTCCTCGGCCGGGTAGAACCGGGTGGCCGGGACGACTTCCGTGACGATCGGCTCCTTGAACGGCTTGGACTTTTCCAGCGCCGCCAGCGAACGTTTCACCACCTCCGCCTGCGCCGCATCGTGCGTGAAGATTGCCGTGCGGTAGGGGTTGCCCGTGTCGCAAAACTGGCGATCCTTCGTGGTCGGGTCGATGGTGCGCCAGAACTTGTCCACCAGCGTGGCGTAGCTCACCTTGGCCGGGTCGAACACGACCTCCACCGCCTCGGCGTGGCCGGTGCCTTTGCCCGAGACCTGCTGGTAGGTGGGGTTGGCCACCGTGCCGCCGATGTAGCCCGAGGTGGTGGAGAGCACACCGGGGATCTTGTCGAAGTCGGACTCCACGCACCAGAAGCAGCCGCCCGCAAACGTGGCCTTGGCCGTGACGGGGGCGGTTTGTGCCTGGACGGCGCCAGCGGACATCAGCACCGAGATCCACAGGGGCAAGAGGCTGCCCAGCCAGCGCGCGCTCATGCCACCGCCTTGAAGGTGAGCGCCACGCCGTTGTTGCAGTAGCGCTTGCCGCTGGGCTTGGGGCCGTCGCTGAACACATGGCCCTGGTGGCCGTCGCAACGCACGCAGTGGTATTCGGTGCGCGGGAAGAGGGCCTTGTAGTCGGTCTTGGTGCCCAGCGCACCAGCCAGTGGCGTGTGAAAACTCGGCCAGCCGGTGCCGCTCTCGTACTTGGCGTCGGATGAGAACAGCGGCAAATCACAACCCGCGCAGTGGTAGGTGCCCTTGCGTTTTTCGGCATTGAACGGGCTGCTGCCCGGGCGCTCCGTGCCTTCTTCACGCAACACGTCGAACTGGTCTGGCGTCAGGCGCTTCTTCCACTCGGCCTCGCTGAGCTTCCAGGGGTCGGCGGCGGCCAGGGCTTGGGCCACGGGGGCGGCGGCCTGTGAGCCCAGGCCAAGCATTGCAAGCAGTTTCATGGTCTGGCGGCGGGTGAAGGTGGACGGGGTGTTCATGGGCGTGAGTCGACCACAACCGGTATTCCTTACACGGCCCCGCAGGTACTCGGTGTAAAGACGCGCTTTACGTCTGCGCCATGCGCAGCCGCCGTGCCGCGTCTTCGTCGCGCGCATCGTCGATCTCGCGCATCACGCTGCCCAGGTCCACCGTTCCCGGTGCGCGCTCGTAGCGGCCAGTCAGGGGAGTGTCGTTGCTCAGCAGGCCGCTCTGGTACAGGCTCCAGATCTCGGGGCCGAACTGCGTTCCCCGCAGCTCGGGTGCGAACTGGCCGAAGAAGTCGCGCAGGTTGGCCACGTCGCGCAGCAGCATGCGCTGGGCGTGGTTGTTGCCGGCGGCGTCCACCGCCTGCGGCAGGTCGATGATCACGGGGAAGTCGTCGGTGTTGTCGTCGCCCGAGTGCGCCAGCAAGATGTTGAACTCCGACAAATCACCGTGCACCACGCCCGCGCACAGCATGCGCACCACCTCGCCCACCAACGTGGCGTGGTGCTGGCGCGCTTGCTCGGGGGTGAAGGCCACGTCGTTGAGGCGCGGTGCGGCGTCGCCGTCGGCATCGGTCACCAGTTCCATGAGCAACACGCCGTCGGAGAAGTTGAACGGCTGGGGCACCCGCACGCCCGCGGCGGCCAGGCGGTAGAGCGCATCCACCTCGGCGCTTTGCCACGCAGCCTCTTGCGATTCGCGGCCGAACTTCGTGCCCTTGGCCATGGCGCGGGCCTGGCGCGAGTTCTTCACCTTGCGGTTTTCGGTGTAGTCCACCGCCTGGCGAAAGCTGCGGTTGTTCGCTTCCTTGTAGATCTTGGCGCAACGGGTCTCGTCACCACAGCGCACCACATAGACCATGGCCTCCTTGCCGCTCATGAGCTGGCGCACCACGGTGTCGATGAGACCCTCTTCAACGAGGGATTGCAGTCGGGGAGGAGCTTTCATCGGGCGATTGTGCGCCCGGGCTTCATGTGGTCCTCAGAGGGGCTTCAACACGAAGCCGATCACCAGGCCGGACGAGGTCACCGTGATCGGGCCAGGTTGCATGCCCAGCGCATCGGCCATGCGCAGGTCTTGCGGTTGCAGCCGGTGCAGCACCACCTCGCGCAGCGACTGCTCGGCCAGCGCGGGGGCGTAGGTGTTGAGCAGCTCCACCACGCCCGGTTGCAGGCTGGGGAACCGCAGACGGTCGATGCGCAGCTGGTGCGCGCGCAGCGTGCGGTCGCTGGCCTCATAGCGCAGCGCAAAGTCGAGGTCGAAACTGCCCCGGTGGCTGCGGTTGAGTGTCGGGCCGGCGGCGTCCACCACCATCTCGGCGCGCATTCGGTTCTGCTCGGGCAGCAGGCTCAGGCGAGGCGGCTGCAGGTCCAGGTTCAGCAACCCCTGCACCGGGTAACGCATGGGAAAACGCTGCGCCACCGAACGCTGCAGCACATCCGTTGACACGGTGACGCCAGGGGGCCTGGCGGGTGGGTCTTCGCCTTCGCCCGGCTGGGCGGCTGCAACCCGGCCGAAGGGGATGCACAAAGCGGCTGAAAAAAGGAATCTGCGGCGCATAGGCTTGTATCGAGTCGATCGCGCGCCGCGCGTTCAGCGCAAATGGTCTCTATTTGTAGAAGACCTCGACCCGACCCTTGAGCTGGATCAGCAGCGGCTGGCCCTTGCGGTCCAGTGTCTTGCCTGAGGGCACCTTCACCCAGCCTTCGCTGATGCAGTACTCGGACACGTCGAAGCGCTCCTTGTCGTTGAAGCGGATGCCGATGTCGTGCTCGAACACGGCGGCCACGTGGTGCGGGCTGCGGGCGTCGATGGAGAGGCGGTCGGGGAGGGTGGGGCGGGTGTCGGGGGTTTGATCGGTCATGGGGAGGATTGTCGGGCAGATGGGCATGGGGTGCCTTGGCGAATGGCGGGTCCTGGCGACTTCAGTCTTCCAGCACCCGCACCTTCACGCTCTTGCCCTTGATGCGCCCATCGTTGAGGCGGCTGGCCACCTGCTGCGCGATGTCGCGGTCCACCGCCACATAGGTCGACCATTCGTTCACGTTGATCTTGCCCACCTGCTCGCGGGTGTAGCCCAGGTCGGCGGTGAGCGCGCCCAGCACGTCGCCGGGGCGGATCTTTTCCTTGCGGCCGCCCTGGATGTGCAGCGTCACCATGGGGGGCACCAGCGGGCCGTGGCCGGTGGGCACGAGTTCGCTCAGTGGGTGCCACTTCGACTCACGCCCCTGCAGTTGTTCGATCTTGCCCACGCTGCCCATCTCGTCCATGCTGACCAGGTTGAGTGCCAGGCCGCTCTCGCCCGCGCGGCCGGTGCGGCCGATGCGGTGGATGTGCACCTCGGCGTCGGGCGTCACGTCCACGTTGATCACGGCGGCCAGGCTGGCGATGTCCAGGCCGCGCGCGGCCACGTCGGTGGCCACCAGCACCGAGCAGCTGCGGTTGGCAAAGCGCACCAGCACCTGGTCACGCTCGCGCTGCTCCAGTTCGCCAAACAGCGCGAGTGCACTGATCCCCTGGGCCTGCAACACGGCCACGAGGTCGCGGCATTGCGCCTTGGTGTTGCAAAAGGCCAGCGTGCTGGCCGGGCGAAAGTGCGCCAGCAGCTTGCTCACGGCGTCCAGGCGTTCGGTGTCCTTCACCTCGTACCAGCGCTGCTCGATCTGCGCGCCGGCGTGCTGCGCCTCCACCTTCACCGTGACCGGTTCGCGCATGAACTGCGCGCTCAGTTTGGCGATGCCTTCCGGGTAGGTGGCGGAGAACAGCAGGGTCTGGCGTGTCCTGGGGCACTGTTTGGCCACGGTCACGATGTCGTCGAAGAAGCCCATGTCGAGCATGCGGTCGGCTTCGTCCAGCACCAGGGTGTTGAGCGCGTCCAGCGGCAGGCTGCCGCGCTCCAGGTGATCCATGATGCGGCCCGGCGTGCCCACCACGATGTGCGCGCCGTGCTCCAGCGTGGCCAGCTGCCCGCGCAGTGGCACACCACCACACAGCGTCACCACCTTGATGTTGTCCTCGGCCCGCGCCAGGCGGCGGATCTCGGTGGTTACCTGGTCGGCCAGCTCGCGCGTGGGGCACAGCACCAGGGTCTGCACCGCGAAGCGGCGGGCGTTCAGGTTGGCCAGCAGGGTGAGGGCGAAGGCGGCTGTCTTGCCGCTGCCGGTCTTGGCCTGGGCAATGATGTCCTTGCCCAGCAGGGCCGGTGGCAGGGCTGCCGCCTGGATCGGCGTCATGTCCAGGTAGCCGAGCTGTTCCAGGTTGGCCAGCGTGGCGGGGGAGAGGGGGAGTGTGCTGAAAGCGGTCGGGGATGCGGAAGTCATCCCCGATTATCGGGGGTCAGGCCTGGTGCATTGCGGCCAGCTCGGCGTCGGTGAAGCCCGCGGCCAGCCGGGCCGGCTCGTTGAACGGCGGCTTCAGCCGCGGCGCCGAATGCGCCCGCGCCAGCTGCCGGTAGTGCGCGAGCGGCTCGATGCCCTGCCGTTCGCACAGCCAGCCGTACCAGCGGTTGCCCACCGCCACATGGCCGATCTCGTCGCGCAGGATCACGTCGAGGATCTCGACCGCACGCATCGCTGCGGGCGTGCCCACCTTGCGCAGGCGGGCCTGCATGGGGGGCGTGGCGTCCAGGCCCCGGGCTTCCATGGTGCGCGGCACCAGGGCCATGCGCGCGGTCACGTCGTGCTGCGTTCGCAGGCACATCTCCCACAGGCTGTTGTGGGCCGCAAAGTCACCGTAGTCGTGACCCAGGCTTTGCAGGTGCGCGCGCAGCAGGCCGAAGTGGATGGCTTCCTCGTGGGCCACCTGGAGCCAGTCGGTGTAGAACTCGGCGGGCATGTCGGGGAAGCGCCAGATGGCGTCCAGCGCCAGGTCGATCGCGTTGAACTCGATGTGCGCCACCGCGTGCAGCAGCATGGCCAGGCCTTCTGGCGTGAAGGGCGAGCGCTGAGGCACGTCCACCGGCGCGATGAGAACGGGCCGCTGCGGGCGCCCGGGCAGGGGGAGGGTGGCGTCGGGTGTGAGGCGTTCGGCCGGCTCCAGGTGGGTGTGGCCCGCCCGCAGGGCTTCAAACAGTGCGTGGGTGGCGGCTACCTTGTGATCCGGGTCGCCGGTGCACAGCGCTTGCAGGGCTTGCGCCCGCAGGGAAACGAAAGGCGACGAAGACAGGGCGGCGGGGACTTGCATCCCTACAATTCTAGGAAGCATTCCCAACCTGACAACGGAGACAACCGACATGGCACTTTTTGAAATTGACGGCATGGCCCCACGCGTGGCCGACACGGCCTGGGTGGCCGACAACGCACAGGTCATCGGCAACGTGGTGCTGGGTGAAGACAGCAGCGTGTGGTTTGGTGTCACGGTGCGCGGCGACACCGAGACCATCACGATCGGGCGCGGCAGCAACGTCCAGGACGGCAGCGTGCTGCACGCCGACGTGGGCCTGCCGCTGACCATTGGCGAGAACGTGACCGTGGGCCACCAGGTGATGCTGCACGGCTGCACCATCGGCGACGGCTCGCTCATCGGCATCGGCGCGGTGGTGCTCAACGGTGCCAAGATCGGCAAGCATTGCCTGGTGGGCGCCGGCTCGCTGGTGACCGAAGGCAAGGAATTCCCGGACGGCACCATGATCCTGGGCAGCCCGGCGCGCGTGGCCAAGACGCTCTCGCCCGAACAGATCGAGGGCCTGCGCATGAGCGCGAAGCACTACACCGACAACGCCGAGCGTTTTCGCAAGACCTTGAAAAAGGTCGGCTGATCCCGATCTGCCACGATTGCGTTTTCCGAACGATCCCTGAAAGCTCCGCTTGTCCGAACTCCATAAATTCGTCTTTGAAGGCCTGCCGGTGCGCGGCATGCTGGTGCGCCTGACCGACGCTTGGCAAGAAATCCTGCAACGCCACCGCGACGGTGGCGGCTACCCCACGGCCGTGACCGAACTGCTGGGCGAGATGACGGCCGCAGCCACGCTGATGCAGGCCAACATCAAGTTCAACGGCGCGCTCATCATGCAGATCATGGGAGACGGGCCGGTGAAGCTGGCCGTGGCCGAGGTGCAGCCCGATCTGCGCCTGCGCGCCACCGCCACCGTGATGGGTGACGTGGCGCCCGATGCGCCGCTCTCGCACATGGTCAACGTGACGAACCAGGGGCGCTGCGCCATCACGCTCGACCCCAAGGACCGTCTGCCGGGCCAGCAGCCGTACCAGGGCGTGGTGCCCCTGTATGGCGACCAGCGCGAAAAGCTGGAGAAGCTCAGCGAGGTGATCGAGCACTACATGCTGCAGAGCGAGCAGCTCGACACGCGGCTGGTGCTCGCAGCCAACGAACACGTGGCCGCCGGCCTGCTGATCCAGCGCTTGCCATTGCAGGGCAGTGGCAACCTCGCGGGCCAGTCGGGTGCTCGCGACGAAGACCAGATCGGCCTGAACGAAGACTACAACCGCATCGCCATCCTCGCGTCCAGCCTCAAACGGGAAGAGCTGCTCACGCTGGATGCCGACACCATCCTGCACCGACTGTTCTGGGAAGAAGACGTGCGCCGCTTCGAGCCCATGACGGGCGAGGACGGTCCACGCTTTGCTTGCACCTGCTCGCGCGAGCGCGTGAGCAACATGCTGCGCAGCCTGGGCCGTGACGAGATCGAATCGATCTTGAGCGAGCAGGGGCAGGTGGAGGTGGGGTGTGAGTTCTGTGGAGCGCAATACCGGTTTGATCCGGTGGACGCGGCCCAGGTGTTCCTGCAACCCGAAATCCAGCAGCCGGCCAGCGACCAGAAGCACTGATCGTCCGGGCTTCGCGCCGGGCAATCGCTGTTTTCCCTCGGTACGGGGCCCATTCCCGTTCGCCCTGAGCTTGTCGAAGGGCCCACCAACACCTGTGCAAGGCTTCGACAGGCTCAGCCCGAACGGAGGGAGGGTTGACTCGAAGGGAAAGTGCGCTAGCTTGAACCGAGGGAGTGCTGGCTCGAACCAGAACCCAGCAGTCCGCTGAACAGGCGCCGCTCGCACTCGGGGTCGCTGCAGTTCTCGCAGGTCCACCGGCCCGAGCCGGTCTCCAGCATCGGATCGCCCGCCACCAGAAAGCGGCCCAGCTGAACGCCCACCGCGCGAAGCGCATGCTGCAGTCGCTCCGCTGGCGATCCATAGACCGTCTGGAATGCGATGCCCGCCGCATGCAACTCGCGGCGCAGCACGGCGTCGATGGCGGCCCGCGCAGCTGGACCCTCGCGGAACAGACCGTCGGCTTGCCAGGGGAAGTCCAGCCCCATCAGCAGCGTGAGCCGGATTCGCCTTTGTTGCGCCAGCGCGGGCGCGTGCAGCGAGGTGTCGTTGAACACGAGTTCGCTGTAGGCCGAGACCACCAGCGCCGTGGTGTCGACCACAACCACCTGGGCTCCGCTGTTCGCGGCCGCCTCGATCCACCGGGTCTGTTCTTGGGCGATGCCCGCCTGCTCTTGCGCCAGTGGCGCGCGGCCCTCGCGTTCGCACCAGGCGCGCAGGTGCTCGGGCACGAGCGTGGTGGTTATGCCCAGGGCATTGAGGTGTTGGGCGAGGGCCACGCCCAGTGTGGTCTTGCCGCTGGACTCGCCACCGAGCAGTGCCACCGTGACGGCCGCCATGGCGTCAGCGCTTGTTCTGCGCGATCTGCACGAAGATTTCGTTGGGCTTGACCATGCCCAGCTCCGCGCGGGCGAGTTCCTCGACCATGTCCAGGCCCTCTTGCAGGTCACGCACCTCGCTCATCAGCTGGTCGTTGCGCTGCTGCGCATCGCGGTTGACCTGCTCCTGCGCAACGAGCTGCTGCTTCATGCCCGCCACCTTCGGCACACTGCCCCGCCCGAACCACAGCTGGGCGTGCAGCACGAGCAGCAGCGCGATCAGCAGGGCAGGGATGAAGCGGTTGGCCATGGGTCGAAATCAGCGCAAATTGTAGAAAGCTGCGCGGCCAGGGTACACCGCCACTTCGCCCAGGTCTTCTTCGATGCGCAGCAGCTGGTTGTACTTGGCCATGCGGTCCGAGCGCGAGAGGGAGCCGGTCTTGATCTGGCCAGCGTTGGTGCCCACGGCGATGTCGGCGATGGTGCTGTCTTCGGTCTCGCCCGAGCGGTGCGAGATGACGGCGGTGTAGCCCGCGCGTTTGGCCATTTCGATGGCGGCGAAGGTTTCGGTCAGTGTGCCGATCTGGTTGATCTTGATCAGGATCGAGTTGCCGATGTGCTTGTCGATGCCTTCCTTCAGGATCTTGGTGTTGGTGACGAACAAATCATCGCCCACCAGTTGCACCTTGGCGCCCAGGCGCTCGGTCAGCACCTTCCAGCCGTCCCAGTCGCCTTCGGCCATGCCGTCTTCGATGCTGATGATCGGGTACTTGTCGACCCAGGTGGCCAGGATGTTGGTCCAGTCTTCGGCGCTCAGCACCAGGCCTTCAGCGTCCAGGTGGTACTTGCCGTCCTTGTAGAACTCGCTGGCGGCGCAGTCCAGGCCCAGGGCGATCTGCTCGCCGGCGGTGTAGCCGGCGTTGCTGATGGCTTCCAGAATCATCTGGATCGCGGCTTCGTGGTTGGCCACGTTGGGCGCAAAGCCGCCTTCGTCGCCCACCGCAATGCTCATGCCCTTGTCGTGGATGATTTTCTTGAGCGCGTGGAACACCTCGGCGCCCCAACGCACGGCTTCGCGGAAGCTCGGCGCGCCCACGGGAATGATCATCAGCTCCTGCAGGTCGAGGTTGTTGTTGGCGTGTGCGCCGCCGTTGACCACGTTCATCATGGGCACGGGCATCTGCACCGCGCTCATGCCGCCGAAGTAGCGGTAGAGCGGCAGGCCGGCTTCTTCGGCGGCGGCGCGCGCCACGGCCATGGACACGGCCAGCATCGCGTTGGCGCCCAGGCGGCCCTTGTTGTCGGTGCCGTCGAGGTCGATCAGGGTCTTGTCCAGGAAAGCCTGCTCGGAGGCGTCCAGGCCCAGCACGGCTTCGGAGATTTCGGTGTTGATGTGCTCCACCGCCTTGAGCACGCCCTTGCCGAGGTAGCGGCTTTTGTCGCCGTCGCGCAGCTCGATGGCTTCGCGCGAGCCGGTGGACGCGCCCGAGGGCACGGCCGCACGGCCCATCACGCCACTTTCCAGCAACACGTCGCATTCGACGGTGGGATTGCCGCGGCTGTCCAGGATTTCGCGGCCAACGATGTCAACGATTGCGCTCATGGATGTAGGGTCCTCAGGTTCAAGTCAAAAAATCAGGTGGAAGAAAGGTAACGCTGGAGCAGGTGGCCGGCCAACTGGCGCAGGCTGTCGATGTCGTGCGTGATCACGCGCACTGCGATTGTCATGTCCAGCGTGTCGTACTCGTGTACCGCGATGTTGCGGAACCCAACCATGTGCTGCAGTTGCACCACGAGGTCTGGCGTCAGCAAGCCTCGCTGGCCCAAGATTGCAAACACCTCGCGAGCGCTCATCGAGACACGTCCTCGCCGGCCAGGCGTCTGGCCATCTGCGCCATCATGGGCTGACGCCATTGCTGGATGTTCTGGTACTCGGTGTGCAGAAAGCCTTGGTACTGCGCCAGTGCGACCGGATCCTGGCTGAACAGGAGATGGCCTGTGTCGATGATCTGCGCCTGCATCACGGTGTGCATCTGGTCGAAGTCGAGCAGATCGACTTCGATGCCCAGCGCCGCGATCATCCGTTCAGCGGCGCCCATTCGCGCGGTAGCGGTGAAAGGTCGCGGCATGCTGACCGCCAGATCGATGTCACTGCCTTCGCGCCAGGTGCCTTTGGCCGCACTGCCGAACAGCCATGCCGAGCGTGCATCCGGCAGCACGTCGCGCACGACCTGCGTGATGACCTCGCGGGGCGGCAGGTTCATGTGTTGAACGCCTCTTCAAGAAAACCGTTCTTCTTCGTCACGGCATCCAGCGCCAGCAGCGTTTCCAGCAGCGCTTTCATATGCTTGAGCGGCACGGCATTGGGGCCATCGCTCATGGCATTGGCGGGGTCGGGGTGGGTTTCCATGAAGAGGCCGGCCACGCCCACGGCCACAGCCGCGCGCGCCAGCACCGGCACCATCTCGCGCTGGCCGCCGCTGCTGGTGCCTTGCCCGCCGGGCAGTTGCACGCTGTGCGTGGCGTCGAACACCACCGGCGCACCGGTCTCTCGCATGATCGAGAGCGAACGCATGTCGCTCACGAGGTTGTTGTAGCCGAAGCTGGCACCGCGTTCGCAGGCCATGAAGTTGTCTTCATTCAGGCCGGCTTCCCTGGCGGCCGCGCGGGCCTTGTCGATCACGTTCTTCATGTCGTGCGGCGCGAGGAACTGGCCCTTCTTGATGTTCACCGGCTTGCCGCTCTGGGCGACGGCGCGGATGAAATCGGTCTGGCGGCACAGGAAGGCAGGCGTCTGCAGCACGTCGACCACACGCGAGGCGTCTGCAATGTCGTCTTCGCTGTGCACGTCGGTGAGCACCGGCACGCCCAGTTCACGCCTGACCTTGGCCAGGATCTCCAGGCCTTTGTCACGGCCCGGGCCGCGGTAACTGGTGCCGCTGCTGCGGTTGGCCTTGTCGAAGCTGCTCTTGAAGATGAAAGGAATGCCCAGGCTGCCGGTGATTTCTTTCAGCTGGCCGGCCACGTCCATCTGCAGCTGCTCGGACTCGATCACGCAGGGGCCGGCGATCAGGAAGAAGGGCTGGTTCAGCCCGATGTCGAAGCCGCAGAGTTTCATGGTGGGTACTCGTTCAGGCGGGGGTGGCAACTTTGGCGGTCTGGCCCTGCTGGGTCAGCGCGGCCTTCACATACGCGTTGAACAGTGGGTGGCCGGCCCATGGGGTGGACTTGAACTCGGGGTGGAACTGCACGCCCACGTACCAGGGGTGCACGCTCTGGGGCAACTCCACCATTTCGGTGAGTTGCTCGCGCTGCGTGAGCGCCGAGATCACCAGGCCGGCCTTGCGCAGCTGGTCGAGGTAGTTCACGTTGGCTTCATACCGGTGGCGGTGGCGCTCGGTGACCACCGGGCCGTAGATCTGGTGGGCCAGCGTGCCCGGGGCCACGTCGGAGCTTTGTGCGCCCAGGCGCATGGTGCCGCCGAGATCGGAGTTGGCGTCGCGTTGCTGGATGCTGCCGTCCTTGTCTTTCCACTCGGTGATGAGCGCAATGACGGGGTGCGGCGTGTCGGCCTCGAACTCGGTGCTGTTGGCGTCTTTCAGACCCGCCACGTGGCGTGCGTATTCGATGGTGGCGACCTGCATGCCCAGGCAGATGCCCAGGTAAGGCACTTTGTGCTCGCGGGCGAAGCGCGCTGCGCAGATCTTGCCTTCGATGCCGCGCTTGCCGAAGCCGCCGGGCACCAGGATGGCGTCGAAACGGCCCAGCACCTTGTCCACGTTGGTGGGGCTGATCGTTTCCGAATCGATGTAATCGATCTGCACCTTGGCGTGGTTCTTCATGCCGGCGTGGCGCAGCGCTTCGTTGAGCGACTTGTAGCTGTCCGACAGGTCGACGTACTTGCCGACCATGGCGATGTGTACCGTGGCCTTGGGGTGCTCCACCTCGTAAACCAGATCGTCCCAGCGCTTGAGGCTGGCCGGTGGGGTGTTCAGGCGCAGCTTGTCGCAGATCAGGCCGTCCAGGCCTTGTTCGTGCAGGATGCGCGGCACCTTGTAGATGGTGTCCACGTCCCACATGGAGATCACGCCCCACTCGGGCACGTTGGAGAACAGGCTGATCTTGGCGCGCTCTTCGTCGGGAATGCGGCGGTCAGCGCGGCAGAGCAGGGCGTCGGCCTGAATGCCGATGGCGCGCAGCTCCTTGGCGGTGTGCTGTGTGGGCTTGGTTTTCAGTTCGCCGGCCGCGGCGATCCAGGGCACGTAGCTCAGGTGCACGAAGGCCGAGTTGTTCGGGCCCATGCGCAGACTCATCTGGCGCACGGCTTCCAGGAACGGCAGCGATTCGATGTCGCCCACGGTGCCGCCGATTTCAACGATCGCCACGTCCACCGCATCGGGCGTGCCGATGCCGGCGCCGCGCTGGATGAATTCCTGGATTTCGTTGGTGACGTGCGGGATCACCTGCACCGTCTTGCCGAGGTAGTCGCCCCGGCGCTCCTTTTCCAGCACCGACTGGTAGATCTTGCCGGTGGTGAAGTTGTTGGTCTTCTTCATCCGCGTTTCGATGAAACGCTCGTAGTGGCCCAGGTCCAGGTCGGTTTCGGCGCCGTCGTCGGTGACGAAGACCTCACCGTGCTGGAAGGGGGACATGGTGCCCGGATCCACGTTGATGTACGGGTCGAGCTTGATGAGGGTGACTTTGAGGCCGCGGGATTCAAGAATCGCGGCCAGGGATGCGGAGGCTATGCCTTTGCCCAGGGAGGACACCACACCGCCGGTGACGAACACAAATTTGGTCATGTCTCGGGCGAGCCAGATGCTCGCAGGAGGTGGAAATGGCGATTATAAATGGCGCCCCCATCCTCCTCCGCAGCCCCCACCCGGCTGGCCTCGTGGCTGGGGTCGAACTGCTACATTGCGCCCATGAACGAACTCGCTGGAAAACACATCGTCCTGGGCCTATCGGGCGGCATTGCGTGCTACAAGGCGGCCGAACTCTGCCGGGCGCTGGTGAAAGAGGGCGCCACCGTGCAGGTGGTCATGACCGAAGCGGCCGAGCAGTTCATGACCGCTGTGACCATGCAGGCGCTCTCGGGGCGGCCGGTCTTCACCTCGCAGTGGGACGCGCGCACCTCGGGCGGGGCCGACAACAACATGCCCCACATCAACCTCAGCCGCGAGGCCGACGCCATCGTGGTGGCCCCGGCCAGTGCCGATTTCATGGCCAAGCTGGTGCATGGGCGGGCCGACGAACTGCTTTCCCTGATGTGCCTGGCGCGCCCCATCGAGAGCGTGCCGCTGATCCTGGCGCCTGCCATGAACCGCGAAATGTGGTCGCACCCCGCCACGCTGCGCAACATCGAACAGCTGCGCGCCGACGGCGCCACCGTGCTCGACGTGGGCGCGGGTGAGCAGGCTTGCGGCGAAACCGGTGACGGTCGCATGCTGGAGCCCGACGAGTTGCTGTACGACCTGATCCGGTTCTTCACGCCCAAAGTGCTCGCAGGTCAGCATGTGCTGGTGAGCGCAGGGCCCACCTTTGAAGCCATCGACCCGGTGCGGGGCCTGACCAACCTCTCCAGCGGCAAGATGGGCTTTGCCATCGCCCGCGCGGCGCACGAGGCCGGCGCCCATGTGACGCTGGTGGCCGGTCCGGTGGGTCTGCCCACGCCGCGCGGCGTGGGGCGGGTCAACGTGAAGTCGGCATTGAACATGCAGAAAACGCTGGACCACCTGGCCCAGAGCGCCACGGTGTTTGTCTCGGCTGCTGCCGTGGCCGACTGGCGTCCGGCGCAGATGATGGACCAGAAGATCAAGAAGGACGGTTCGGGCGAGGTGCCCACACTGTCGTTCGTTGAGAACCCCGACATCCTGGCCGGCATTGCCGCCAGCCCGCGTGCGCAGAGCGGCGTGCTGTACTGCGTGGGCTTCGCTGCCGAGAGCCACGACCTGCTGGTCCACGCGCAGGCCAAGCGCGCACGAAAGGGCGTGCCGCTACTGGTGGGCAACATCGGACCAGACACCTTCGGGCAGGACGACAACGCGTTGCTGCTGGTGGATGCGCACGGCACGCTGGAATTGCCGCGGGCTTCGAAACTGGCGCTGGCGCGTCGGCTCGTTGCCGAGATCGCGCGGCGGCTGGCGCACTGAACGACCCGGCGCCGGGCCGCCCCAAGCCGGGTCAGCCCCCTCGGGGGGCAGCGGACCTCGCGCAGCGGGGGAGCGTGGGGGCCCGGTACTTCAATCCCACCAGGGGAGCAGCCGCTTCATGGCGGCGACCTCACCGCAGTGATCAGGCACATAACCCGGCAGGCTCGCCAGCTGGTCGTGCCAGGCGCGGCTGCGCAGGCGTTGCAGCAGGCGCTGCACGGCAGGCTTCTCCAAGGCGGTTTTCAGGCACACCAGCAGGTAGCGCTCTTCGGTGAGCGGCACAAAACCCAGGCCCTGGGTGCGAGCGGCGTATTCGGTGCCCAGGCCCACGTCGGCCGCGCCGCTGGCCACCGCTTGCGCCACCGCGGCGTGTGAACTCTCCACGTGCTCGAAGCCGGTGATGTCTTCGGGCATCAGCAGCGACTGCGTGAGCAGCTCGTCCATCAGCAAGCGCGTGCCGGTGCCCAGCGCGCGGTTGACGAAGCGGGCCTGCAGGCGGGCCACATCGTTCATGTCTTGCAGCCGCAGCGGGTTGCCGGGGGCCACCATCAGACCCTGGACACGGCGCGCAAAGCCGATGATCTTGTGCAGTCCGGGCTTGAGCATCGGGCGGTAGGTGCGCGCGCTCTGGCTGCCCGAAGCGGCAAAGGGCTGGGTGTGGAAGCCCGCCACGACGCAGCGACCTTCGTTGAGCGCACGAATGGCGTCCACGCTGCCGCAGAAGCGGATGTCCAGGTGCAGGCGGCCCGTGTCCTTGCCCCCCGGTGCATGGGTGGCGGCGAATTCCTGCAGGGCGCTCAGGGCGTGGTCGTGGCTGGCGTAGAGCGTCAGCACCTCGCTGTCGCCTTCCTCGCTGGCGTCGTCGAAGGCGCGGGCAAAGGCGCGTTCGAGCTCGGCACGCAGGCTTTCGATCTGGGGACCCAGCCGGGCCTGGGCCAGCCGTTCGGCCATGAGCAAGCGTTCGCCAAACGGCGTGAGACGCGCGGCCTGGCCGCGTTCCCAGAACACGAGTGCCTGGCCCAGGGCGGTTTCCCAGTCCTTGAGTTGCCCCCACACGTGGCGGTAAGACAGGTTCAACTGCCGCGCGGCGGCCGAAATGGAGCCGCTGGCGTGCACGGCCTGCAGCACGTCCATCATCGGATTGCGCAGCAGCGCATGGCCACTGGAGCGGCCCGGCGCGCGGGCGGCGAACGCGTACGACAACTCGATCTGTTTCATGGAGCGCGAGTGTGCCCCAAGCGCATGGTGCCTCGGTTCAGCGCTGCGGCGCGAGCGAGACAACGTATGAAATGAATTGCCTATGTTCGGTGGTTCATACCGCGTCAGTACGTAGCTGCCCGAAGGGGTGTTTCCCCTATGCTCAGCGCCCACATGAACACCTTTTCCGATAGCGTCTCCACCGCACTGCAACTGGTGATTGCGGGCAATCCGGGCCTGTGGGCCGTGGTGACCCGATCCCTGGCGGTGAGCGCACTGGCGTGCCTGCTGGCATGTGGCCTGGGACTGGTGCTCGGCGCCTGGCTGGCGGTCTCCCGGTTTGCGGGGCGCGGCGTGGTGCTTACCTTGCTCAACACCTTTCTGGCCGTGCCCTCGGTGGTGGTCGGTCTGGTCATCTATCTCTTGCTGTCACGCTCGGGTCCTTTGGGTTTTTTGGGTTGGTTGTTCAGCTTTCAGGCCATGGTGCTGGCGCAGGCCTGCCTGGTGCTGCCGCTGGTCACGGCGCTCACACGCCAGGTGGTTGAAGACGCCGACCGCAGCCACGGCGAGCAACTCTCGTCCATGGGCGCGGGCCCGGTGCTGCGCAGCCTGCTGCTGGCCTGGGACGATCGTTACGCCCTTATCACGGTGCTGCTCACGGCGTTTGGGCGCGCGGTGTCCGAGGTGGGCGCGGTGATGATCGTGGGCGGCAACATCGAAGGCTTCACCCGCGTGATGACCACCGCCATCGCCCTGGAGACCAGCAAGGGCGATCTGCCGCTGGCGCTTGGCCTGGGTCTGGTGTTGCTGGGTGTGGTTCTGGTGCTCAACGCGCTGGTCTCGCTGGTGAGCCGCTGGCGCGAGCGCGCCGACAGTGCCGATGCGACCCGGCTGAAACTGGTGACCCCATGAGCGGCCTGCCCTTGAAGGCGTCGGTACCCGCCGTGTGTTTCGACCTGCGCAATGTGCAGGTGCACCTGGGGTCCTCGGGTCGGCTGCATGCCCTGACCGACATCTACCTGCGCATCCAGGCGGGCGAGCGCGTGGCGCTGGTGGGCGCCAACGGCAGCGGCAAGAGCACCATGCTGCGCACCTTGCACAGCCTGCAAAGCATCAGCGGTGGCGAGTTGCACGCATCAAGCCAGCAGCGTGTGGCCATGCTGTTCCAGCGGCCGCACATGCTGCGCCTGAGCGCGCGGCTGAACATACAGCTCGGGCTCTGGCTCAAGGGCGTGGCCTGGGGCGAGACGCGTGCGCTGGCGCTGGCCGCGCTGGACCGTGTGGAGCTGGGGCACATTGCCGAGCGCAATGCGCGGGCGCTCTCGGGCGGGCAGCAGCAGCGCGTGGCGCTGGCCCGCGCCTGGGCCTTGCGCCCCGACGTGTGGCTGCTCGACGAACCCACCGCCAGCCTGGACCCGCACGCCAAGCGCGAGGTAGAGGCCCTGATTGCCGAATTCACCACCCGTCCCGAACACGGCACCCCCGAGCGAGCTCCCACGCTCGTGTTCAGCAGCCACAACCTCGGCCAGGTCAAGCGCCTGGCCAGCCGCGTGATTTACCTGGAGCAGGGGCGGCTGCTGGCCGACCTGCCGGTGGCCGATTTTTTCAACCACGACCTTCTGCGTTCCCTGTGTCCGCAGGCCCATTTGTTTGTTCAAGGAGAAAGTTTGTGAATGCCCTCCGCCGCCTGACCTGTGTTGCCGCCCTCGGCGCCGCCCTGTTGTCCAGCGCGGGCGCCATGGCGCAAAGCATCGTGGTGGCGTCCACCACATCCACCGAGCAGTCGGGTCTGTTTTCCCACCTGCTGCCCGAGTTCAAAAAGGCCAGCGGCGTTGATGTGAAGGTGGTTGCGCTCGGCACCGGCCAAGCCATCGACATGGCGCGCCGGGGCGATGCCGACGTGCTGTTCGTGCACGACAAGGTGGCCGAAGAGAAGTTTGTGGCTGATGGTTTCTCCGCGAAGCGCCAGGAGGTCATGTACAACGACTTCGTGCTGATCGGTCCCAAGGCCGACCCTGCTGCCACCAAAGGCAACGACATCGTGGCCGCCATGAAAAAGGTGGCCGCTGCCAATGCGCCCTTCATCTCGCGCGGCGACAAGAGCGGCACGCACGCGGCCGAGCTGCGCTTCTGGAAGATGACCGACACCGACGCGAACAAGGGATCGGGCTACAAGGAGTGCGGCTGCGGCATGGGTCCTGCGCTCAACATCGCGTCCAGCGCCGGTGGTTACGTGCTCGCCGACCGTGGCACCTGGCTCAACTTCAAGAACCGCGCCGATCTCGTGGTGCTGGTGGAGGGTGACAAGCGCCTGTTCAACCAGTACGGCGTGATGCTGGTGAGCGCGGCCAAACACCCGCAGGTGAAGACGGCCGACGGCCAGAAGTTTGTGGACTGGGTCACCGGAGCGGCGGGTCAGGCGGCGATTGCTGGCTACAAGATCGGCGGCGAACAGCTCTTTTTCCCCAATGCGACAAAGTGAAGCGCGATGCGCTGCACAAGCCTGAGAGTTGTTGCCCTGGCCACGCTGGCCGGTTGTGCTTCGACTGAGACCGTTCCAGTGACCAAAGAACCCCTGCAGGTCTACGCCGCCGGCAGCCTGCGCGAGGTGTTCACCGAGATCGCGCGTGATCATGAGGCGCGCACCGGACAGAAGATCGCGCTGACGTTCGGCGCTTCGGGTCTGCTGCGCGAGCGCATCGAAAAAGGCGAGGGCGCGCAGGTGTTTGCTTCGGCCGACACCCAGCACCCGCAGCGTCTGGCGGTCGCTGGCGGCTGGGCACCACCCACCGTGTTCGTGCGCAACAGTCTTTGCGCGCTCACGCAGGCCAGCGTGAACGCCACGCCACAGAACCTGCTGGAGACGATGCTCAACCCGGCTGTGAAGCTGGGCACATCCACGCCCAAGGCCGACCCGTCTGGCGACTACGCATGGGAGCTGTTCCGCAAGGCCGATGGCGTGCGCGCCGGCGCGTATGCCGCGCTCGACGCCAAGGCGCTCAAGCTCAGCGGCGGCCCCGATTCGCCCAAGCCACCCGCTGGCCAGGGCACCTACGCCTGGTTGATGGACCAGGGCCAGGCCGACGTGTTCCTCACCTACTGCACCAACGCCGTGGCGGCGCAGAGAGAAGTGTCGCGTCTGAAGGTGGTGCAGGTGCCCGCCGCCTTGCAGGTGGGCGCGTCGTACGGCCTCACCGTGCGGCGCGGTGCGCCCGCGCCGGCCGAGGCCTTCGCCCAGGCCTTGCTGGCGCCGTCCGCGCAGGCCGTCTTCGTGCGTTACGGCTTTGGCCAACCCTGATGGCAAGGGCCGGTGAAGCACGCTTTCGTGCACATTGCTGAGGCAGCCACGGGGCATGAAGCCAGGGATGGCGGTTGATCGGGCGACGCCGAATCTTTGGCGTCCCCTCACATCCCACGGAGTGAATCGAATACCGGTGACAAATTGGTGCTGGTGGACGCCGGTGCAGCCGGCCTGTTCGGCCCGACCCTGGGCAAGCTGTTGGCCAACCTGAAGGCCGCCGGCTACCAGCCGGAGCAGGTTGACGCGGTGGTGATCACCCACATGCACCCCGAACAGTACGACGCAGATTTCTGGCTCAGCACCGCCAACATGGAGAAGGCACCGGTCGAATCCAGGGGCTTCTTCCAGGGTGCGATGGCTTCGCTCAACCCCTACGTCGCCGCGGGCAAGTTCAAACCCTTCAATGGCAACACCGATCTGGTGCCGGGCATCAAGGCGCAGGCCGCGCACGGCCACACACCGGGCCACAGCACTTGCGTCGTGGAGAGCAAGGGCCAGAAGATGGTGATGTGGGGCGACCTGATGCACGTCGCTGCGGTGCAGTTCGAAGAGCCCTCGGTGACCATCACCTTCGACAGCGACAGCAAGGCCGCAGCGCTGCAGCGCAAGAAGGCCTATGCCGATGCCGCGAAGCAGGGCTACTGGGTCACCGCCAGCCACCTGTCCTTCCCCGGCATTGGTCACATCCGGCATGAGTGCAAGGGCTACCGCTTGGTCCCAGCGAACTACAGCGTCGTGCGCTGAATCCGCTGGGCCGCCGGCCCACCTGGCGGGCTGATGTGCCGCCGTGGTCCATCTGCCGCCATACTGGCCCCTGACCGCTTTGCCGACACCCATCCACATTCAAGGAGCATTTCATGGGCCTTTTCAGCAACATCCTCGACAAGCTCGGCATGGGCTCACCCAAGGTGGTGCCACAACCACCGGCCGCCCCACCTTCGCCATCCGCCGCTCCCTCGGCCGCACCCGCAGCAGCGCAGGCCCCGGCACCCGTGGCCTCCATCACCATGGTCGACGTGGTCGCCCTGATGGAACAGAAGGCTGCGGCCAACCCGCAAAAGCTCAACTGGCGCACCTCCATCGTTGATCTGCTCAAGCTGCTCGACATCGACAGCAGCCTGACCGCGCGAAAGGAACTGGCCAAAGAGCTCTACTGCCCCGACGAACTCATGGGCGACTCGGCCAAGATGAACATGTGGCTGCACAAGAATGTGCTGGCGCACATCGCGGCCAATGGCGGCAACATCCCCCGGGATTTGCTCGATTGATACTTTCGATGATGGGATCTTCCCGAGGCGGGCGCTGAAACGCCGTTTGGCGCATTGACAGCGCTGGCCCGCTGACCTTCAATGAATTTTTCATTCATGGAGATCGGCATGCGCACCATCTGGTTGGGTTCCCTGGTTCTCGCGGCGCTTTTGCCACTGACCTCGTTTGCCGAAGGCGCGAGCTGCACGGCAGCCGCCACCGAGAAGAAACTCGCTGGCGCGGCCAAGAACTCGTTCATGAAAAAGTGCGAGAAAGACGCGGCTGCCGCGTGCACCGTCACCGCGGGCGAGAAAAAACTCGCCGGTGCCGCCAAGAACAGCTTCACCAAGAAGTGCACCAAGGACGCGGTGGGCGCGGCGAGCTGACCCGGCTGGGTCAGCGCACCATCGCCACGCCCTTGATCTGCGCGAACACCGCCTGACCGGGCGCAATGCCCAGGCGGCGCGCCGAGAGCTGGCTGATGCGTGAGAGCAGGCGCGTGGCCGCGGGGCCCTGGCCCAGCTGCAGGCCCACCAGCACCTGGCCGGGTGTGTCGTCCACCACATCGACCACCGTGGCGCCGAGCACGTTGAGCACGCTGCTGTGCTCCGGGGCCTGCAGCGACAGGCTCACATCGCGCGCCTGAATGCGCACGCGCACCGGCGTGCCTTCGGGCAGGGCAGCGTTGCTGGCTTGCGGCAACAGCAGGCGCCCGCCGGCAAACGCCAGTTCGCTCAGGGCGTCGGCGGGTGAATGGCCCACGGCGTGCGCCTCGATCAAGGCCGCCGCCGAGTCGCCACGCGCCAGCGGCAGGTCCAGCCGCGTCATGAGTTCCACCACCGGCCCGCTGCACAGCGCCTGGCCTTCGCTCAGCAGCACCACGTGATCGGCCAGGCGAGCCAGTTCGTCGCTGGAGTGGGTCACGTACACCACGGGCGTGTCCAGCCGCGCGTGCAGTTGCTCCAGCCACGGCAGGATGTCGTTCTTGCGCGCCGCGTCGATGGAGGCCAGTGGCTCGTCCATCAAGAGCACGCGCGGGCTGGTGGCCAGCGCGCGCGCGATCGCCACGCGCTGGCGTTCACCGCCGGAGAGTTCGTGTGGCCGGCGCTGCAGCAGGTGGGCAATGCCCAGCAGATCCAGGCCGTGGTCCCAGGCGTGGCGGCGCTGGGCGGGCGGTGTGCGCTTGAAGCCGAACATCAGGTTGTCGCGCACGTTCAGGTGCTCGAACAGGCTGGCCTCCTGAAACACATAGCCCAGCGCGCGCTGGTGTACTGGCCGCATCACGCGCTGCGCACTGCTCTGCCACACGTCGCCATCCACACGCACCTCGCCCTGTGCCTGGGGCTCCAGGCCCGCGAGCACGCGCAGGCACGAAGTCTTGCCCGAACCCGAGGGGCCGAACAGCACCGTGACGCCGCGCGCGGGCAGGCGCAGGTCCACGTCGAGCAGGAAGCCGGGGCGTTGCAGCCGCGCAGTGAGTTGCAGGCCCTCGGTCATTGCAGGCCCCTGCGCTGACGCTGGTTGTAGAGCTGCAGTGCCAGCAGCACCAGAAACGAAAAGCCCAGCATCACCGCGGCCAGGCGGTGCGCATCGGCGTATTCCAGCGCCTCCACGTGGTCGTAGATCTGCACCGACACCACCCGCGTCACACCGGGAATGTTGCCGCCCACCATGAGCACCACGCCGAACTCGCCCACCGTGTGCGCAAAACTCATGATCACGCCGGTGACCAGTCCCGGCCGACACAGCGGCAGCACCACCGAAAAAAAGGTGTCGAGCTTCGAGGCACGCAGGCTGGCCGCGGCTTCCAGCGGGCGTTCACCCAGCGACTGCATTGAATTGAGCACCGGCTGCACCATGAACGGCAGCGAATACAACACCGAGGCGATCACCAGCCCGGCAAAGCTGAAGGTAAGCACGCCCAGGCCCAAGGCCTGCGTGAGCCCGCCCACCGGGCCATTCGGCCCCATGAGCACCAGCACATAGAAGCCCAGCACCGAAGGCGGCAACACCAGCGGCACCGACACCAGCGCACCCACCGGCCGGCTCCACACCGAGCGGCTGCGTGCCAGCCACCAGGCCAGCGGCACACCCAGCACCAGCAAGATGGCGGTGGTGAGCAATGCCACCTGCAGCGTGAGGCCGATGGCCTGGAGATCGGAAGCGGTCAGCAGCACGGCTCAGAGCTCGTAGCCATACGAGCGGATGAGTGTCTTGATGTTGGGGCTCTGAAGCAATGTCATGAGCGCCCGCGCAGCCTCGTTGCCGGCGCCGGTTTTCAGCAGCACCGCGTCTTGCCGGATGGGCGCGTACAGACCTTGTGGTACCACCCACATCGAGCCACTCTTGAGCCGCCCGCCTTCGAGCACCTGGGACAGGGCCACGAACGCGATCTCGGCGTTGCCTGTGTGGGCGAAGTTGTAGGCCTGGCCGATGCTCTCGCCCTGCACCAGTTTCGGGGTGAGCGCGCTGGTCAGGCCCAGCTTGTCGATCACTTCCACCGCCGCCGCGCCGTAGGGTGCGGTCTTGGGGTTGGCCAGGGCCAGTTTTCGAAAGCCATCGGTCTTGAGCACCGCGCCCCGCGCGTCCACCCGGGTTGCATCCGCCGACCACAGCACCAGCTTGCCGGTGGCGTAGGTAAAGCGGCTGCCCGGCTGCACCAGGCCGTCGGACTCCAGCTGCGCGGGTGCTTTGGTGTCTGCCGAGAGCAGCACGTCAAACGGCGCGCCATTCCTGATCTGCGCATACAGCCGGCCCGTGGCGCCCACCGTGATCTGCAGCTTGTGACCGGTGGTTTTCTCCAGCACCGCGCCAATGGCCTTGATCGGCTCGGCGAAGTTCGCCGCCACCGCCACCTGCGCCTCGGCGGCGTGCAGTGCGCCGGCCATGCAAAGCAGCAACGCCGGCAGCAGTGAACGTGCGAACATCGAGCGATCCTTTCAAAACTACCGCTATTCCAATTGAGAATAGCGATAAGTATAGATCGCAAGCCCAGCACCATGACCGCCAAAAAAGACCAGGACCGCACACCCGCCGACCTGCCCCAGGCCCTGACCGACGCCAGCGCCGACAAGCGCCTGGACGTGTTGCGCCACGTGGCCGCCGGCTGCTCCATTTCGCAGGCGGCGCGCCAGGTCGGCATCAGCTACAAGGCCGCGTGGCAGGCCATCGACACACTCAGCAACCTCAGCGGCGTGCCGCTGGTGGAGCGCACCGTGGGCGGCGTGGGCGGCGGCGGCGCGCGCATCACCGCCGATGGCCTGCAACTGCTGTCGCTTGCCGCCGAGCTGGCGCGCGCACGCCAGCAGGTGCTTTCCCGCTTTGCGGGTGGCGCCATCGGCGAGGGCGGCCTGGGCCTGCGCACCAGCATGCGCAACCAGCTGCGCTGCCGCGTGCTGCACTGCGCGCCCACGGCCCCGGGCGACCCGACGGTGGAGGTGACGCTGACCACCCCGGGCGGCGCGCAACTGGTGTCCAGCATCACGCAGGAAAGCGCGGATTTGTTGGGCCTCACACCCGGGCTGGCCGTGCTGGCCTTGTGCAAGGCCACCGCAGTGGAGGTATCGCTGGTGAACTCAAAAACCGTTGCTGGCGCGCTGGCGGGTCGCATTGAGCGCTGCGCGCCCGGCGCCCGGCAAGACGAGGTGGTGCTGGCGCTGGAGGGCGGCGGTCACTGGGTGGGCTTTGCGCGGCACCCGTTCAAGGGGAGGGTGGGGGATGCAGCGGTGGCGGTCTTGCTGCCGGCGGCGCTGGTGATCGGGTTGCCAGGCTGACTGTCTTGACGCCTTGACAGTGCTTCCCTCCAGCGCATCGACGCTCGCTGAAGCGTCGCGGGTTCACTGGTGGTGGATGGCGATCAAGGCGGCGGATTCCTGGCTATCCGGGGTGCGCCATCGTCCGGGAGAGACCACGCCTGGGCGTGTTCACAAAACATGTGGAACTGAGGCTTGAACCATGAGGTGTCATCGAGCATGCCGGCTTTGATGAAGTCCAGTGCCGGCATCACCGCGACGTCTGAGAGCACCGGCGAGCCGCAGTGGCGACAGAACTTGCGCACCACAGCCTGGGTGGAGTCGCCCACATCGTGGAACTCGGCGAGGGGCTCGCCCGACATCTTCAATGTGCCCTTGGGCACGCCCACCAGCATGGAGAACGCTGATCCCGACTGCTTCTGGCAGTGCTTGCAGTGACAGACGCCCATGAGCACTGGCTGGGCCGCGGTTTCATAACGAACCGCGCCACACAGGCATGAGCCGGAGATAGTGGCCATATCGATCGCCTTTCCGTCGGTGCCAACGCCGCCGAGCGACCGGCCCGACGGCTGACGTGGAGATGCTATCTGTCGCGCCCTGATGCAGCAACATCGGACCGCCGGAGGGCTGCGTTTCTCAAGTGGGGTTCCCGCGCAGCCGCGCCCATGCAGGGCCAGTCTTTGCCCGGCCCCGTTTCACGCATCTGTCATCGCCCTGCCAACGCGGCTTCATCTTGCGGTTGCAGCATGGTCTCCAACCAACGGAGAACAGCCATGAAGATTGCAGTGGTGGGTGCAGGGTATGTGGGTCTGGTCACCGCGACCTGCCTGGCGGAGCTGGGCAACGATGTCATTTGCGTGGACCGTGACCACGGCCGTGTCGCGGTGCTGCACGCCGGCGGTGTGCCAATTTTCGAGCCCGGTCTTGACGATCTGTTGCAACGCAACCGCAGCGCCGAGCGCCTGCGCTTCACCGCCTCGATGGCGGTGGCCGTGCGGCATGCCGAGGTGATCTTCATCGCGGTCGGAACACCGCCACAGGAAGACGGATCGGCGGACCTGCAGCATGTGCTGGCCGTTGCCGCGCAGATCGGTCAGCACATGACCGAGTTCAAGGTGGTGGTCAACAAGTCGACCGTGCCCGTGGGCACCGGCCGGCGCGTGGAGCAGGCCCTGCGCAGCGCACTGGCAGACCGCGGCCTCGATGCGCTGGACTTCGCGGTCGTGTCCAACCCGGAGTTTCTCAAGGAAGGTGCGGCGCTGGACGACTTCATGCGCCCGGACCGCATCGTCATCGGCCTGCCCGCCGGTGAAGCCGGTGAAGCGGCCCGGCGCCTGATGACACGCCTGTATGCCCCGTTCAACCGCAACCACGAGCGCAGCCTCTGGATGGATGTGGCCAGCGCCGAACTCACCAAGTACGCGGCCAACGCCATGCTGGCCACACGGATCTCGTTCATGAACGAAATGGCCCACCTGGCCGATGCCCTGGGTGCCGACATCGACGCCGTGCGCCGGGGCATCGGATCGGACAGCCGGATCGGCCACAGCTTCCTGTACGCCGGCACCGGCTACGGAGGCAGCTGCTTTCCCAAAGACACGCGCGCGCTCGTGCACACGGCGGCCGCGCACGGCTTGCGCATGCGCCTTGTCGAGGCCACGGAGTCGGTGAACCGGCTGCAAAAGCATGTGCTGGTCGATCGGATCTGCGCGCATTTCGGTGCCGACTTGCGTGGGCTGCGCCTGGGTGTGTGGGGGCTGGCCTTCAAGCCCAACACCGACGACATGCGCGACGCACCCAGCCGCATCGTGATCCCCGAACTGCTGAGCCGGGGTGCCCAGGTGCTGGTGCACGACCCGGTGGCCCTGAGCGAGGCCCAGCGCGCGCTGAGCGCCGACCTGGGGCACCCGGTGAGCGAGATGGACGGCCTCTCCTTTGTTGAATCCCCGCTGGAGGCACTGGCCGATGTGGACGCGCTGCTGGTGCTCACCGAGTGGAAGTGTTTCCACCATCCGGACTTCGACGCCATGGCGCGGTGCATGCGCGGACGTGTCATCTTTGACGGCCGCAACCTCTACGACCCGGCGCTGATGGATGCGCTCGGATTTGTTTACCAGGGTATCGGACGGCGCGGCCTGCTCAAGCCTGCACAACCGGTTGACGCACGGCCAGCAGCTGGTGCCACACCCCTTCGACCTGACGCGCAATCTGCCCCCAGTCCTGCGTGAGTGTGGTGGCGCGGCCGCGCTCGCGCAGATGCTCGACCAGCCCGGGGTTGCTGATCAGGTCGACGGCGTTCTGAAGGAAGGCCGTCTCGTCGCCCCGGGGTGCCAGCAGGCCGTTGTCGCCGTGGCGGATCAGCTCGGCGGCGGCGGCGTAGTCGAAGGCCAGCACGGCCAGCCCGCTGGCAAGCGCCTCCGGCGTGACGTTGCCGTAGGTTTCGGTCACGCTGGGGAAGACGAAGAGGTCGGCGCTGGCGTAGTGGCGGGCGAGGTCGTCGCCGCTTTGTGCACCCACCATCAGGGCCTCGGGGCAGGCTTGTGCCAGGGCGTTGCGCGAGGGTCCGTCACCCACCACCACCAGCTTGAGATCGGGCCGCACGGCGCGCATCGCGTTCCAGCTGCGCGTCAGCAGATCGAGGTTTTTTTCGCGGGCTAGCCGACCCACCGACAACAGCACGGGTTGATCGGGCGCCGCACCCCACTGGGCCCGCAGGGCCTCGCTGCGGTGCACCGGGGAGAACCGGGCGGTGTCCACACCCCGTGCCACCACCATCAACCGCTCGAAGCCCTGGGCGGACAGGTCGTGCAGCAGGTCGCTGGACGGCACCATGGTGCAATCCGCGAGGTTGTGGAATTTGCGGAGGTAGGCCGCGATGGGCTTGCGAAGCCAGCCGATGCCGTAGTGCTGGCTGTAGGCGTGAAAGTTGGTTCTGAAGTCGGTGCTGAGTGGCAGCCGCAGCTTGCGCGCCGCCTGCACCGCCGACCAGCCCAGCGGGCCTTCGGTGGCCACGTGCACCAGGTCGGGCCGTTGCCGGCTCCATTGCGCCAGCAGCGCGCGTTTGATCGGCATGCCCAGGCGCAGCTGGGGATAGCGGGGAATCTCCAGTCCACGAACCAGGAGTTCGTCGTCGCAGGCGTCGCGATCCTTGTCGGTCAGCGGTTGCCGTGGGCGGATCAGCTGGATCTGGTGGTTGCCCGCCTGAAGCCGCTGCACCAGCTGCTGCAGCGTGACGGCCACGCCATTGACCTCGGGCGGATAGGTCTCGGTGACCACGGCCACCCGCAAGCTGGGTCGCGGCACGGGCAGGTGTTCAACCAACAGGGCATCGCAGACATCGGAGGTGTTCATGGGACCCATGTTCATCGCTCGCGATAACAGTTGTGTGACACGCTGCGCGCCGCGCAACAACCGGTCATGTCACTGCCATGTCTTGCTGGATGTCACCGCCGTTTCATTTTGCCGCCGGACCATCGTGTGCAGGACCGTTCATGGTGATCGGGCCTGTGCGTGACCGAACCAGAGGAATTGAATGAACACGTTTTTCAAAGAGCTCGAGACACAGCGCTGGGACGACCACCGCTATTACCACCACAGCCGCATCAACCAGAGCCTGCACTTGCTCAGCGCGCTCAGCTTTCTGGTGGCCTACGCCTTGCTGTTCACCGATCCGGCGCTGGCCGCGCTGGTGGCCTGGCTGGTGTCCATGGTGAGCCGCCAGGCGGGCCACTTCTTTTTCGAGCCCAAGGGCTATGACGAGATCAACCAGGCCACGCATGCGTACAAGGAAGCCGTCAAGGTGGGCTACAACCTGCAGCGCAAGGTGGTGCTGATGCTGATCTGGGCCGCGTCGCCGCTGCTGCTGGTGGCCCAGCCCGACCTGTTTGGCCTGATGGAGCCGCACACCGACTGGCTTGGTCTTGCGCACAACGTCGGCTGGATGTGGCTCTGGGTGGGTGTGGGTGGTCTGGCCTTTCGCGTTGCCCAGCTGTGGTTCCTGAAAGACCTGCGCACGGGCCTGGTGTGGGCCATCAAGATCGTGACCGACCCGTTCCACGACATCATGCTGTACCACCGCGCGCCGCTGCAGTTGCTGCGCGGCGAGTGGATGGAGCCGGGACCGCGCGGCGGCTGAAGCCCTCAGGCGCGTGCGCTCCAGCGGGCGCGCCACATTTCCTTGAGCACCCGCCGCTGCAGATCGCGGGCCGTCGTTCCGGTGGGCGTGCTCCACCAGCCGTCCTCGGTCATGCGCTGGCAGGCCAGCACGAAGCGGCGCAGCACCTCGGCCATGTCCTGGTCGCTGTAGTTCAGGCTGAAGACCATGCGCCCGGTGCCCACCCAGCTGAGCGCCAAGCCTTGCTCGCGCAGGTAGAACTGCAGCATCCAGTGGTAGCGCGAAGGCTGGGTGAAGTTGACGGTCCAGATGCTGGAGAGCCCGACCACCCGAACCGGCACACCGGCTTGCTGCAGCCCGTGGTTGAACTGCTTCAGGTGCTGGTGCCAGCGCTCGTCCAGGCCGTCGTAGAGGGCTTGAACCTCGGGGGTGTCCAGCTTTCTCAGAAACGCGTTCATCGCGCCCATCACATAGGGGTGCGCATTGAAGGTGCCACGGGCAAAGCAGATGTCGGCCGGGCGCTCGGAGCGAAACCGCTGCATCCAGGCGGCCTTGCCACAGACCACGCCCACCGGCAGGCCGCCACCGAGTGTCTTGCCGTAGGTGACCAGGTCGGCCTGCACGCCGTAGTGTTCCTGCGCTCCGCCGCGCGCCAGCCGGAAGCCCACGAAGACCTCGTCGAAGATCAGCGCAATGCCTCGCTGCGTGCAGACCTCGCGCAAGCGCCCCAGCCACTGCGCGTAGGCCTCGCGCTCGGCCGGATCGCTCTGGCGCGCGGTCATCACGGTCGAGTCGCCCGGCGCATTGCGGTTGGGGTGCAGGGCCTGCAGCGGGTTGACCAGCACGCAGGCAATGTCCTTTCGGGTCCGCAGCACGCCCAGGCTGCGTTCGTCCATGTCCTTCAGGGTGTAGGCGTGGCCTGGCGGCATCGGGTTGCCGGGTCCGGGCTGCACGTCGTCCCACCAGCCGTGGTAAGCGCCGCAAAAGCGCACCAGCTTCTTGCGGCCGGTGTGGTAGCGCGCCAGCCTCACCGCCTGCATCACCGCTTCGGTGCCGGACATGTGGAACGACACAGCATCCAGGCCCGAGATGGCTTTGAGCCGCTCCACGTTGTCGGCCACGCAGGGGTGGTAGCCACCCAGCACCGGCCCCAGCGTGGCGCCCAGCTCGGCACCCTCGGCCATGGTGGCCTTGTAGAAGTCGACACCGAACACATTGACGCCGTAGGAGCCGGTGAGGTCGAAGCAGTGGTTGCCGTCGATGTCGGTCAGGCCAACGCCCTCGGCTTGCGCCCAGAACGCGGGCAGCGCCAGGTGTTGGCGCACCAGCTCGCTGAACTGGAACGGTACACGGTAGCGGCCGGTGAACTGCAGATCGGGCAGCCCGCTGCGCAGCTGCGCGGTGAGCGCCAGGCCTTGCGGTGCCCTGGCGTTCAGATCGGCGGACAAGCGAAAGAAGGCCGCCTTGCGCCGGGCCGCCACCTCAGGCGAGGCTCCGTCGGCCGCAAAGAAGCGGTCTTCGGTGTAGCTGTAGCCGGGCACCCAGCGCGCCAGGCGCTTGGCCATGAACGAATGCCCGGCCAGCGACCGGTGTTTGGCGCGCGAGAGCTGCAGACGCTGGTGCACGAAGGGAAAAGCGGCGGCCAGTGCGCTGGCGGAAAGAACCCATGCGGTGGACATCTGACACACACCTGAAAAGTGAAGGTGTGACATTTGTAGATCACTGCTTTGACAGAACCATGAACATCAATGCCTGGCGCGAAAAATTCCTTCTCAACGAAGATCTCAACTTCCTGCTCACCAACCGGATACCGCGCGTGGCGGCCACCCGCTTCATGGGCTGGTTCAGCCGAATCCGGAGCCCTGTGCTCACGCGCCTGTCCATTGCGGTATGGCGGCTGTTCACCGATCTGGACCTGAGCGAGGCGAAACAACAGCGGTTCGAGAGCCTGCGCGACTGCTTCACGCGCGAACTCAAGCCGGGCCTGCGCCCGTTCGAGCCCGACCTGGCCGTGTTGTGCAGCCCCAGCGACGCCATCGTGGGCGCCTGCGGACCGATCGATGGCACCGACGTGCTGCAAGCCAAAGGCTTTCCCTATCCCTTGCAGGAACTGCTGGGGTCGCAGGCCATGGCGCAGCGCATGCAGGGCGGGCGCTACACCACGTTGCGCCTCACCTCGGCCATGTACCACCGCTTCCATGCTCCCCATGCGCTGGCGGTGGACCGGGTGACCTACATCAGCGGAGACACCTGGAACGTCAACCCCATCGCGCTCAAACGCGTCGAGCGCCTGTTCTGCAAGAACGAGCGTGCCGTCATCGAATGCCGCCTGCCCACCCTGGGTGACGCGCCGCTGATCCTGGTGCCGGTGGCCGCGGTGCTGGTGGCCAGCATCCGCCTTCACTGGCTCAACATCCTGCTGCACCTGCGCTGGCCCGGCCCCAATGTGATTCCCTGTTCTGCCCGCATGGCCAAAGGCGAGGAGATGGGCTGGTTCGAGCACGGCTCCACCATCATCGTGCTGACACCTCCCGGGCTGGTGCCGGTGGCGGGCATCGAGAGCGGTGTGCGCATCCACGCCGGCCAGGCCTTGTTCCAGCAACGAACCGCCGACGCTACAGCGCTCGCTTGTCCAGGATAAATAGGGGTCGCGCGCGGTCCGATGGCGGGTAGTCGCTGCGAATGCTGCGCTGCAGAACTTCGACGGCTAAGTCGGCTTGAGACGGCGGATTCAACCGGTCGATGCAACACACTGAGAACTGCATGAGCAGATGGAGTGTTGCAGATGAAGTACCGGACACGAAACTACTACACCGACAGCCAGAAGGCATTGATGTGGGAGCGCTGGAGAGAAGGTTGGACGCTTCACCAGATAGGTCAACTGTTTGACCGGCCGCACACCTCGATCCAAAACATCTTGGTGAAAACTGGTGGCATTAGGCCACCACAGCGATGCCGGTCCGCGACGGCGTTGACCTTGGTTGAGAGAGAAGAAATATCGCGGTCCGTCGTTGCGGGCGAATCGATTCGGTCGATCGCTGCACGACTTGGCCGGGCGCCATCGACAGTCAGTCGTGAGTTGAAGCGCAATGGTGGCCAAGAGAGTTATCGAGCCGCGCAGGCCGACAGCGATGCTTGGGGCCGAGCGCTTCGGCCCAAGCGTTGCAAGCTCATGGAGAGCCGCAGCTTGGCACGCATCGTCGCCGACAAGCTAAGAGCGCTGTGGTCGCCTGAACAAATCGCGGGCTGGCTAAAGCATACTTATCCGTGCGACGAGAGCCTTCACGTGTCACACGAGACCATCTACCGCAGTCTGTTCATTCAAGCGCGTGGCGCATTGAAGAAGGAGCTGTTGGCGCACCTAAGACGAACCCGCGGGATGCGTCGCTCTCGCCACTACACGCAGAAAACGGCGGGCCATGGGCAGATCGTTGACGCAGTTTCCATCAGCGAGCGACCTGCGTCTGTCGAAGATCGAGCGGTGCCTGGTCACTGGGAGGGAGACTTGGTCTTCGGCAGTGGTAACAGCCAGATCGCGACGTTGGTCGAGCGCCAGACGCGGTACGTGATGCTGGTGAAGCTGGACTGCAAAGACTCGCAGACGGTCGTCAACGCGCTCATCAAGAACGCTCGCAAGCTTCCGCAGGAACTCTACAAGTCACTGACTTGGGATCGAGGCAAGGAGATGGCCGCGCACAAGCAGTTCACAATGGCCACCGACATCCAGGTCTACTTCTGCGATCCACAAAGCCCGTGGCAACGCGGAAGCAACGAGAACACGAATGGCCTGCTCAGGCAGTACATGCCCAAGGGCATGGACATCTCGGGTTTCTCACAGCTTCAGCTCAACGCGATCGCGAGACAATTGAACGAAAGGCCGCGCAAGACGCTCGGCTTCCATACGCCCGCTGAGATGTTCAGCGAATCTGTTGCATCGACCGGTTGAATCCGCCCTGCACATCTGTCTCTCAGGTCCCAAGTGGAAAACCGCCCAACTCCAGTTTAGAAGTGACCGGATATGGGGGAAACGTCAGTCTGAACACATCCTGTCTTTGGATGTGTCCGGGAAACTGGAGGAAAGCCAGTTTCAGGCCTAAACTGCACGGGTCACTTCAAAGGAATCCTCATGCTTCGCATAGCACTCCTGTCCTCCTTCATCATGCTTCCAGTTTTCGCCTGTGCTCAAGACGCAGTACAGACGGATGGGGAGAAGTACAAAGTCATTTTCGAGAATGAATGTGTGCGGGTGCTCGACTACAAGGACAAACCCGGCGAAGTGACACATCAGCACAAGCACCCAGCTTTCGTTCTTTACTCACTTTCATCTTTCAAACGTTCCATTGCCCTCCCTGACGGAAAAACACTGCAACGTCAGTTCAAGGAAGGGGATGTCATGTGGTCTAACAGCCAGACCCACATCGGGACCAACAATGGCGAAACCCCTACCCACGTCATCCTTGTCGAGATGAAGAGTGAAATCGGGGTCTGCGCGAGCAAGTGAAGCCCAGCCGCTCGCTCAAGCGGATCGCCAACAGCAGGCTACCGAGCCCGGGCCGGTGACCGGCTACTTCTAGCCGGATGGAGAAGTCTAGCCATCGTCTTCGCAGGTCGCTACCCATCTGACAGGTTCCGGACGTTCGTGGTCGAGGCACCAAGTCGTCGCGATCTTGCCTCGCGGTTATTGCGGCATGCAGCGCTTGAACGGCGGCTGCTCGATCCAAACCAGTCGTTCCCCTGCGTGCGTTCATTTGGGACGTCCGAGCATCGCTTTCGACGACCGAACACAACGACTTGCGCTGTGCCAGCTCAGATCTCCGCCGGCCCGGAGATCTCGAGTGCGTCATCGACCTCAATGCCGAGGACTCTCACCATTGTTCTGCGCATCGAGTGGGTGCCACAGTCCCCGCGGTCCAGGCCGATGGCTTCCACCCGGCTGGCTTGATCCATGCCTGCACTGCCTTCCGGGGCGCTGGTGTGCTTTCAAACTGAACTGCCTGCTGGGGCATGAGCTGCGTGACGGTGGCTCGTGTCGCGACGTGGTCGCCGTGACACACATCGCGGACCTTCAGATTGACGAGGTCGCAGCCACGCAGCTTTCTGTCAGATCCCAGGTTGAAGTGGGCGAGCTCGCGTACTCGAGCCTCCATCTGCAGACGCACGCGCAGCGCCCGGATGTCCTTGAACTTGAACGGTGCCTTTTGACCGACGATCTTGCCCTTGTTCCACGGCTCGAGATGAACACCATTTACGGCGGCCTCCATGAGGGTCTCCCATCGGGTTGAGCCAAACGGGTGACGGTCATCGGCCGGCGACGGACGTTCGAGGTGGACTGAAAGACCTCAGGCGGTTCTAGGGAAAACGCTAGGTGCCCTGGCATGTGCCATTGATAACCTGTTAGGCGGGGTCATACGCGAATGCAGGATCCCAAGAGCCATACCGCTCAGAAAAAGCAAATAAGGAGACAACATGACTCAAGTGGTACCTTTTGCCGATCCCTCTGGGGATTCACGATCTGCGCATCGCTCGCCGTGGTCGAAGCTGCCGATCGGCCTCGCCGCAATCATCGGGATGATGGTTGCGACAGCTGCCGTCGCGCAGGTGACCGTCAAGGTAGAGGACTTCCAGAAAACCGAGTCGCCCTGGGACATGGCCTTCCTGCCCGACGGCACCATGTTCTTCACCGAGAAGTGCAAGGGCTTGTCTGTGCGCCTGCCCTCGGGCAAAACCACTGCGCTGCTCGGCGTGGGTGGCTCCACTGGCTACGCGAGCGTGAAGGAAGACCTGTTTTGCGACGGCCAAGCTGGAGTGCAGGGCGTCGCCATCGACCCGCAATTCGCAAGCAACCGCTTCGTCTATCTGTACTCCAGCTCGAAGGGCTCGAACCGCACCTACGGCGGCTACAACAACATCGTCATGCGGATGAAGATGGACCCCTCGATGTCCTCTGTGTCCGATGTCGTCGAGATCATCAACGACATCGGATACAAGCCCCTCAAGTCGAACCATCCGTTTGGCGGGCCGGGCGCGCACAACGGTGGCCGCATCCGCTTCAACCCGGGTGACGGTTTTCTGTACGTCACGACTGGCGACAACCACAACGGCGAAGGCCCGCAGAGCCCTACGCAGATCCGCGGCAAGGTGTTGCGCGTGGATCGCGACGGGAAAGCCGCCCCGGGCAACAACCCGCCACCGGGCTTCGACAAGCGCATATTCGCCTACGGCTTCCGCAACCCTCAGGGCATAGCGTTCCGTCCGGGCACGAACGAGCCCTTCATTTCGGAGAATGGCCCCTGGCACAGCGACGAGGTCACCAAGCTCGTCAACGGCGGCAACGGTGGCTGGGACCCGCGTGACAACCGCAACGGCCGTGGCGCCTGCCCCGACGGTTACTGCGGTTACTCGCCCAACCAGATGGGCGCCATGCCGCCGGCCGAGCGCAGCGCGTTCATGTCCATGACCGACGTACGCGCATACCCTGACGCCATGAAGCCGGCCTGGAACAACAACGGCCTGTCGCAGGGCATGTGTGGCAGCGTGTTCCTGGTGGGCAAGCAGTGGAAGGAATGGGAAGGTCGTCTGGCCGTCGGCTACGCCGGCATTGGCATCCACGGCACGCCCACCGGCAACCGCATCGACATCCTTGACATCAGCAAGGACGGCACTGCCTCCACTCGCCAGGAACTGTCCTGGCCGACGTTCGCTGGTCGCTTCCGTCACGTATCAATGGGCCCGGATAACGCGCTTTATGTCGCCGATGAGGCGAGCGGCATGATTTATCGCGTAACGCCCAACTGAGCCTGTTCTGTATGGGGAGCGCTGCCGTTCGGCAGCGCTTTTTCATATGGATCAATGTTTTATCACCTCGACTCACGCTCGAACGTTGGTCATTTAATGCCGTGTTGACTATGAATCATTTGCCATCTTTCCCCATCACGCGCCGAGTGAGCTGGACCACGGTCGTGCTGCTTGCGGGTGTCACTGCGGTGGTCTGGAGCCCCAAGGCAAGCGCCGACACCGCACAGCTCCAGACGCTCATGCAGCGCAACAACTGCAGCGCTTGCCACTTGATCGACAAGCGCAAGTACGGACCCAACTTCAATGAGGTGGCGGTCCGGTATGCCGGCAACGCCGGCGCTGTGGCGATGCTTGCTACCAAGATCCGGGCGGGAGGGAGCGGCGTATGGGGAGAAGACATGATGCCGCCACAGGCCAACGTCAGCGAGGCCGATGCTCGCACCATTGCCGAACTGATCCTGGCGCTCAAGCCCTGAATGACCACGTCCGCGAAGCTGCATTCCAAGACCTGCCCAGACCCGAAGAGACCACGGCTGATCTGCAATCACTGCATACCGGTCTTCACGCCCAGAGCAACCCTGCATCCTCTGCAAGCCGCTCGCACACCCACCCACCACGCCCTCTCAAACCGTCCCGCGTCCCAACTGCTTCAACACCTCGGTCTGAAAGTCCCCGCCCTCGCTTTGCGCCATGAATTCGGCGGCCGATCCTTCAAAGCGCACCGCGCCCTGGTGCAGCAGCATCAGCCGGTCGGCGTGGCGGGTTTCTTCGATCAGGTGGGTGGCCCAGAGCACACCCATGCCCCGGCTCTGGCACAGGCCGCGCACGGTGTCCAGCAGCTGCTGGCGTGAGGCCGGGTCCAGGCCCACGGTGGCTTCGTCCATGAGCAGCACGCGAGGCTCGTGCAGCAGCGCGCGGATCAGCTCGATCTTGCGGCGCGTGCCGCCCGAGAGGCTGCGCACCACGGCTTTGGCCTGGTCGGCCAGGCCCATGGTCTCCAGCAGGGTGTTGATGCGTGTGTTGGCCAGCTTGCGTGGCATGCCGTGCAGGTCGGTGTGGAAGTGCAGGTTGGCTATGACGCTCAGGTCCATGTCGAGCGCGCTTTGCTGAAACACCACGCCCAGGCCGGCGAGTGCGCGGCTGGGGTGCTGGCGCATGTCGTGGCCAAGCACCTCGATGCTGCCCTGGTCGGGCGTGAAGAGGCCGGTGAGCAATTGCAGCAGGGTCGATTTGCCCGCGCCGTTGGGCCCGAGCAGGGCCACCATCTCGCCGGCCCGCAGGGTCACGTCCACCCCTTTGAGCGCGGGCTTGGCGCCGTAGGACTTGTGCAGGTTGCGGGCCTGGAGCAGGGTGGCGGTGGGGGCGTTGTGGGCTTCGGTCATCGGGGGGTCAGGCGCCGTTGGTCTTGGCCAGCAGGTTCATGCGTTGCAGCAGGCGCTTTTCGCGCTCCACCGTTTCCAGCACGGCCCGGCGGTAGTCGCGGGTGTTGAGGTAATCCAGCGTCTGATCGTAGCGGGCCAGTTCCTGCAGGTGGCGCTCGCTTAGCATGGCCTTGGCAAACGCGTCGTGCAGGCGCTGCACCACGGCCTCGGGCGTGCCGTGTGGCGCGGCCAGGCCCCAGGGCGATGTGTAGACGGACTGTTCGTAGCCCAGCTCGCGCAGCGTGGGCGCGTCGGGCCAGCGCGGGCTGCGCTGCGCGCTGAAGATCGCCAGCACGCGGATCTTGCCCTGGTCGACCCAGGGCGCGAAGCCGGTGGAGTTCACGCCCGCCATCACCTGGCCACCGGCCACGGCGAGCATCTGGTCGGCGGTGCCGCGGTAGGGCACGTGCACATAGCGGATGTTGTTCTGCAGCAGGATTTCTTCGGTGGCCAGGTGCGCGGTGGTGCCGATGCCGGTGGAGCCGAGGATGAGTTCACCCGGGCGCGCCCTGGCCCAGGCCAGCAGGTCGTTGAAACTTTTCCACGGGCTGCTGGCCGGCACCAGCACACCAAAGGTGGTGCCCGAGACCTGCACGATGGGGCTGAGGTCGGCCACCGGGTCCCACGGCACCTTGTTCATGAGCGCGTGGCGGTACACGGTGATGGGCACCTGCCCGATGGTGTAGCCGTCGGGCTCGGCCGCCTTGAGCAGTGGCGCCACCTGCGTGCCGGCGGCGCCGGGCTTGTTGATGACCACGATGGGCTGGCCCAGCAGCGGCGCGGCGTCCTCGCACAGGATGCGCAGCGTGAGGTCGGTGGCGCCGCCGGCGGGCCAGGGCACGATGAGCTGGATCGGGCGCTGCGGGAAGGCGCCAGCGGCCTGCGCGAGTGCACTTCGTGTCAGCCCAGACACACCCAGCGTACCGAGCGCGCAGTGAGCACCCCACCCCAGGAACTGTCTGCGCGAAGCAAGTGGCTGCGCAGGGCAGGGTCGGGGGGAGCGTTGTGTCATCGGGGTGTGCCGTTTTGTCTCAGGGTTTGTCCGTAGCAGCAGGGCGGGTCATGCCTGCACCATGCTGGTGGCGGGCGTTTGCAGGCAATTTCCACGCCTGTTGCGCTGGCACTGATTTTGCTGCCCACACGTCAGAACTTACAAAACCAAGGAGACAGTTTGATGCTTCGTTCCGCCCCCGCCGCGCAGGGCTTGCGTTCAATGGTCTGGGCTGCTGTGCTCGGATGTGCGCTGTGCACCCCATTCGCCGCGCTGGCTCAGGGCAAGGTGTACGTGTCCAGCGAGAAGGACAACAAGATCTACGTGTTCGATGCCAAGGGCGAGCGCCAGGCGACCATCGACACCTGCCAGCGCCCGCGCCACATGATGTTCAACGCCAGCCGCAGCCAGATCTACGTGTGCTGCGGCGACAGCAACCAGCTCGGCGTGGTGGACACCGCCAGCGGCAAGATGACCGGAACTGTTCCATTGGGGGACAGTCCGGAGATCTTTGACCTCAGCCCCGATGGCAAGACGGTTTATGTGTCGATCGAAGACGAGAACGTGATGGCCGCCTACGACCTGGCCACGAAGAAACCGTTGTTCGAGGTGAAGACCGGCGGCGAGCCCGAGGGTGTGCTGATCACGCCTGACGGCAAGCTGGCCTACGTCACCTCCGAGGTGGCCAACGTGGTTCACGTCATCGACCTGGGCCAGAAGAAGGTGATCAAGAACATCAAGGTGGGCAAGCGCCCGCGCCGCTTCGTGCTGGCCGAGGGCGGCTCCGAGCTGTGGGTCACCAACGAACTCGACGCCACCGTGAGCGTGGTCAACACCAAGGACCACAGCGTCAAGGCCTCGGTGAAATTTGCAGTGAAGGGCATGCGCGAGGCCGACATCACCCCCGTGGGCATGACGCTGAGCCCCGATGGCAAGACCATGTGGGTCGGCCTGGGCAAGGCCAACCACGTGGCCGAGGTGGACGTGGCGAGCAAGAAGGTGGGCCGCCAGGTGCTGGTGGGCAAACGCGCCTGGGGCCTCAGCATGCACCCGGATGGCAAGACCCTGTATGTGACCAACGGCCTCTCGGACGACATGACGCTGGTGGACACGGCCAACGCCAAGGCCATCAAAACCGTGGCCGTTGGCCGCGTGCCGCACAGCGTGCTGGTGCAGCCCTGATGCCGAAGCCCTTTTTGCGCCGGGCCTCGGCCACGTTCACGCTGGCCACGTTGCTGGCCTGGCCGGCGGTGCAGGCCGCCACCACGCAGATGACCATGGTCGTGATCTCGCTGGCCGGTGATGCGCGCTACGCTGCTCGCCGCGTGGAGCGCGGCTACCCCGGCCATCCGCAGGGCAGGGCGCTGCAGGGCGTGCAGCTGGCGCTGGAAGAAGCCGCCGTCGAGCTCGACACCGCCGGCATCGCACTCACCGTGCGTGACGTGGTGCTGCCCGACATGGCAGCGCTTCCCAAGGCCCTGGCCGACCTGAAAGCCGCCAAGGTGCAGCACCTGGTGGCCGACCTGCCCCTGGCCGAGCTGCGCCAGCTGGTGCAGGCCGCACCCGCCGCACTCGGCGGCGCGGTGGTGTTCAACACCGGCCTGGACGACGACAGCCTGCGCGCTCAGAACTGCGCCGCCCACCTGCTGCACACGCTGCCCAGCGCCAGCATGCGCGCCGACACGCTGGCCCAGTACCTGGCCGCGCGCAACTGGCGCAAGGTGCTGCTGCTGCAAGGCCCGGAGCCGGCCGATGTGTTGATGGGCGAGGCCTTCAACCGCGCCGCCAAACGCTACGGCCTGAAGATCACGCAGACCAAACCCTTCAAGCTCAGCGGCGACCCGCGCGAGCGCGACCTCACCAACACGCGCCTGCTCACCGGCGAGCGCGAGCACGAGGTGGTGGCGGTGATGGACGCCAACGGCGAGTTCGCCCGCACCGTGCCTTACGCCACGCAGTGGCCGCGCCCGGTGGTGGGCGCCAGTGGCCTGGTGGCGCAGGCCTGGCACCCGCAGTGGGAGCGCAACGGCGGCCCGCAGCTCACGCGGCGTTTCCAGAAACTCGCGCAGCGCCCCATGCAGAGCCACGACTGGGCCGCCTGGGCGGCGGGCAAGGCGGTGGCCGCGGTGCTGGTGGACGACCCCAAGGCCGGGGTGCCTCAGCAGCTCAAGAAGCTGCGCGCGGGCGCGGTGGTGATCGACGGCTTCAAAGGCCCGCGCCTGAGCTTTCGCGCCTGGGACGGCCAGCTGCGCCAACCCATGTTCGTGAGCCATGTGGACGGTGTGGTGGGGCTGGCGCCGCTGGAAGGCGTGCTGCATCCCAGGGAAGTGCTGGACACGCTGGGCGTGGACGAACAGGAGAGCGCATGCAAACAACGGCCCTGATGCCTTCCGGGCCCTCGCTGCCCATGCACCTGGCGCGCGCGCTGCGCGCGGTGGTGGGGCGCGAGATCGGGCGCTTCCTGCGCCAGCCTTCGCGCCTGGGCTCGGCGCTGGTGCGCCCGCTGCTGTGGTTCGTGGTGTTCTCGGCGGGTTTCCACAACGTGTTTGGCGTGGCCATCATCCCGCCGTATGAGACCTACATCGAATACAAGGTCTACATGGTGCCCGGGCTGCTGGGCATGGTGGCGCTGTTCAACGGCATGCAGAGCTCTCTCTCGATGGTGTACGACCGCGAGATGGGCGTGATGCGCCTGCTGCTCACCGCGCCGCTGGCGCGCGGCTGGCTGCTGGCTTTCAAGCTGCTCGCGGGCACCTGCCTGTCGGTGCTGCAGATGACGGTGTTCCTGGCCATCTCGTGGGCTTTCGGGGTGGAGATTCCGCTGCTGTACCTGCCCGGCCTGCTGGTGGCCATGGCATGTGGTGCCACGCTGCTGGCCGCGCTCGGCTTGATGCTGTCGGTCTATGTGAAGCAGCTGGAGAACTTTGCCGGCACCATGAACTTCGTGATCTTCCCGATGTTCTTCATCAGCCCCGCGCTGTACCCGCTGTGGAAGCTGGAGGAGTCGGGCGCCTATTGGCTGCTCAAGCTGGCCGAGTTCAACCCCTTCACCCACGCGGTGGAAGCCATGCGCTTTGCGATGTATGGGCAGTTCAACGCCACCGCATGGGCGGTGGTGGTGGTGTGCAGCATCACGTTTTTTGTGCTGGCCCTGTGGGGCTACGACCCGCAACGCGGCTGGATCCGCCAACGAGGTTCCTGAATGGCTCTCATGACACCGGTTGACAAGCACCGCCGCTGGTTCGTCGGCGCTGCCCTGGGCGCGGCCGGTACACCGCTCCTGGCCGCCGTGGACCACACCGGCGGCGACCCGCTGGGCTCCATGCAGTGGCCCGGCTTGCGCAAGCAGTACCTGGGCAATGCGCCCATGCGCTTCTCCAGCGCGGTGGTGGTGAGTGGCCCGGCCTTTGCCGATGACGCCATGAATGTGCCGCTGCTGGTGGACGCGCGCGGCCTGGGCGCCACTGGCGGTGGCGTCGTGCGCATCCAGGTGGTGGTGGACCGCAACCCGGTGCGCGAGGTGCTGGAGTTCGAGCCGCTCAAGGCCTTGCCCATGCTGGCTTTTCGCATCCGCATGGAGCAGGCCTCGCCCGTGCGCGCCCTGGTGCAGACGCGCGACGGTGCCTGGCACGTGGGCAGCACCTGGGTGCAGGCGGCCGGTGGCGGCTGCACGGTGCCCGGCGCCACGCGCGCCGACGGTTCGTGGAGCCGCTCGCTCAACCAGGTGCAGGCGCGCTTCTTCAACAACGTGCTCGAAGGCAGCCGCCGCCTGCGGGTGCGCGTGATGCACCCCATGGACACCGGGCTGGTGGCCGGCATCCCGGCCTTCTACATCGAGCAGCTGCAGCTGGTGGACGGCGCGGGCGTGCCCTGGTGGCGCCTTGCGCTGCACGAGCCGGTGTCGGAGAACCCGCTCATCACCTTCGAACTGCCTCCGCAGTACGGCAGTGGTTTCCGGCTGGTGGGGCGCGACAACAATGGCAACCGGATCGATGCGGAGGTGAGCGCATGAGAGTGCTGCTGGCCTGGCTGATCGCCACCTTCGCCAGCGTGGCCATGGCGCAGGCCCGGCCTGACATGGCCCGCCTCGACTACGACCTGCGCCCGCGCCAGATCGCCGAGCGCACCTGGATCATCGAGGGTGCGGTGGAAGACTTCTCGCGCACCAACGGCTGCAACATCATCAACACCGCCTTCATCGCCACCGGCGCGGGCGTGGTGGTGGTCAATACCGGGCCTTCCCGGCTTTATGGCGAGCAGCAGCGCCGCGCCATCGAGCGCGTCACGCGCGAGCCGGTGGTGCGCGTGCTCAGCCTCAACCTGCACCCCGATTACTTCTTCGGCAACCAGGCCTGGGCCGACCGGCCCACGCAGGCGCTGCCAGGCAGCATCAGCGGCATGCAGGCTGAAGGCAGGGCCTATGCCGACAACCTCTACCGCCTGTGCGGCGACTGGATGAAGGCCACCGAGTCCACGCCCTCGCGCCAGCCGGTGGAGCCCGGGGTGCTGCAGATTGGTGGCCACAAGCTGGAGCTGCGCCGCCTGAGCGGCCACACCAGCGACGACCTGGTGCTCATTGACCACACCACCAGCGTGCTGTTTGCCGGAGGCCTGGTGTTTGCCAGCCGCGTGCCCACCACGCCGCACGCCGACTTTGAAGCCTGGCAGGCCAGCCTGGCGAAGCTGTCGCAATGGATCACCACGGAGAAGATCCGTCAGGTGGTGCCCAGCCACGGCCCGCTGCACAGCGGCCTGGGTGGCGTGGAACAGACGCGCGACTGGCTGCGCTGGCTCACCACCCAGATGCGCGAGAGCGCCGAGCGCGGGCTCGACCTGAGCGAGGTGCTGCGCCTGCCGGTGCCCGAGCGTTTCCAGGGCTGGGCCGCCCAGCCCGCCGAGCTGCACCGCAGCCTGACCCAGTGGTACCCGCGCTACGAGCAGCGGGTGCTGGCCGCTCCCGCGTCCAGGCGCTGAGCGCCAACTGTTGCAGGCCCGCGGGCCTGTGATTCATTTCTGAACACTGTCACCACGGCGTCACAGCCGCCAGAGGTGACATGGCGCAGTTGCGCTCGCCGTGGGGGGCAAGAGGTACTCGAAAACCCTAGGAAAAGCCGCTCGGCGCCACGCCGCGCACCCTGGCACAGATGTTGCCATTCAAGTCCCGTGCAGCCCACGGACCGATCTGTCGCGTCGGGCATCACGAGCAGCCGGGCATGTTGCACGGAGGCAGCCATCCAACCCACAGACGAGCAGGAGACAAACTGTGAAACGCACTCTACTGAGCCTCATGATCATGGCCGCCACGGCCCACGTTGGCGCGCAGGGCGTCACCGACGCCATGATCGCCAACGACGCCAAGTCGCCCGAGAACGTGTTGAGCTGGGGCCTCGGTACCCAGGGTCAGCGCCACTCCGAACTCAATGGCATCACCGCCAAGAACATCAGCAAGCTGGTGCCGGCGTGGTCCATGTCGTTCGGCGGTGAAAAGCAGCGCGGCCAGCAGTCTCAGCCGCTGGTCAACAAGGGCAAGATGTTCGTCACGGCCTCCTACTCGCGCATCTACGCGGTGGACACCAAGACCGGCGAGAAGCTCTGGAAGTACGAGCACCGCCTGCCCGAAGGCATCATGCCCTGCTGCGACGTGATCAACCGTGGCGCCGCCCTGTATGACAACCTGGTGATCTTCGGCACGCTCGACGCCCAGCTGGTGGCCCTGGACCAGGACACCGGCAAGGTGGTGTGGCGCGAGAAGATCGACGACTACGCCGCCGGCTACAGCTACACCGCCGCGCCCCTGATCGCACAAGGCCTGCTCATGACCGGTGTCTCCGGCGGTGAGTTCGGCGTGGTTGGCCGCGTGGAAGCGCGCGATCCCAAGACCGGCAAGATGGTCTGGTCGCGTCCCGTGGTCGAAGGCCACATGGGCTACAAGGACGGCAAGGAAAACGGTATTTCCGGCACCACCAACGCCAGCTGGCCCGGCGAGACCTGGAAAACCGGCGGAGCCACCCCGTGGCTGGGCGGCACCTACGACCCGAAGACCGGCCTGGCCTACTTCGGCACCGGCAACCCCGGCCCATGGAACAGCCATGTGCGCAAGGGTGACAACCTGTACTCGGCCTCCACCGTGGCGATCGACCCCAAGACCGGCAAGATCGTGTGGCACTACCAGAACACGCCCAACGACGGCTGGGACTACGACGGTGTGAACGAGTTCGTCACCTTCGACATGGACGGCAAGCGCATGGGCGCCAAGGCAGACCGCAACGGCTTCTTCTACGTGAACGACGCCGCAACCGGCAAGCTGGTCAACGCCTTCCCGTTCGTGAAGAAAGTGACCTGGGCCACCGGCATCGATCTGAAGACCGGCCGTCCTAACTTTGACGACACCAACCGTCCTGGCGACCCGACCGCCGCTGGCGGCGACGGCGCCAAGGGCAAGTCGGTGTTCTCCGCTCCCGGCTTCCTGGGTGGCAAGAACCAGATGCCCATGGCATACAGCCCGCGCACCGGCCTGTTCTATGTGCCCACCAACGAATGGGGCATGGAGATCTGGAACGAGCCGATCACCTACAAGAAGGGCGCTGCCTACCTGGGTGCGGGCTTCACCATCAAGCCGCTGTTCGAAGACCACATCGGCTCGCTGCGCGCGATCGATCCCAAGACCGGCAAAGTGGCCTGGGAAGTCAAGAACAACGCGCCGCTGTGGGGTGGTGTGCTGACCGCGGGCGACCTGGTGTTCTGGGGCACGCCTGAGGGTTACCTCAAGGCAGCCGATGCCAAGACCGGCAAGGTCGTGTGGCAGTTCCAGACCGGCTCCGGCGTGGTGGCTCCTCCCATCACCTGGACCGAAGGCGGCGAGCAGTACGTGAGCGTGGTCTCCGGCTGGGGCGGCGCCGTGCCTCTGTGGGGCGGTGAAGTGGCCAAGAAGGTCAACTTCCTGGAGCAGGGCGGCTCCGTCTGGACCTTCAAGCTCGCGAAGTGATGTTCCAAGGTGCCGGCCGGGTGCGGTGCACGCGCCGGGTCGGCACCTTTTTCTTTGACCCCGTCAGTTTTCAAGCGGACCTGCCATGCGCTCGATTCTCATCATTGCCACCCTGATCACCAGTGCCAGCGCCTTTGCGCAGGCCAACCTGGCCGGCGCCCCCGACCTGGCCAAAGCCAGCGGCTGTTATTCGTGCCATGCCAATGGCGAAAAAGTGGTGGGCCCTGCCTTTGCGGCCATCGCCGAAAAATACGCGACCGAGAAAGACGCTGCTGCGTCGCTCGCGCAATCCATCCAGAACGGCTCCAAGGGCAAATGGGGCCGCATTCCCATGCCAGCCCACCCCAGCCTGAGCACGACCGATCTCAAGACCCTCTCGACCTGGGTGCTGACCGTCAAGCCATGACGGATTTGCGTGCGCTCGCCCTGGTCCTGCTGCTGTGCGGGGGCGGCGTGCACGCGTTTGATTTCTCCGGCGAGAAGGCGCTGATCGCCGTCACCAGGGACGGCGCGCGCACGACGATCGGCCGCGTGGTGTTCACGCCCGCCGCCAGTGGCGCCAGTGCCTTCAAGGTGCAGATGGACTACGCAGTGATGCGCGACCATTTCCTCTCCATGCGCGAGTTCAAGTGCCTGCCGGCCGAGCAGGAGATCTCCTGCTTCGTGCCGTATCCGTATGCACAGCCCGGCACGGCTTCCAGCACCCAGCTTGCGTGGCTGGAACACAGCCTGCTGTTCTTCTACAAACAGCCCAAGGATTTCGGCGCCAAGCTCTGGAACGGCATCGTCTTCAAGTTCACCACCACGCCCACCGCGCTGGTGGGCCAGCCGCAGGCGGTGGACCTCAACCGCATCGGTGTGCCGCCCGACAACCTGAGCGTGCCGCCTTACGGTCCGATGGACCGCGATCCCTTCACGCCCGGCGCGCGCTGGCTCACCGAGCTGCGCATCGAGTCTTTGTGACCATGGACGCGGAAGCTGACGTGTTCCATCCGCGCACCGTGCTTGGTGCGGCCCTGGTGATGCTCACCTGCGTCTCCCGGACGCAGGACAGCCACCGCGACGATTGGCTGCGCGACCCCGCTTCGGGCAACCACAAGGCCTTTGCCCAATTCAGGATGGCGCACTACACCGAGGCTCGCGAAGTGTGGGAAACACTGGCCGAGGTGGGCAACGGCGAAGCACTGTTCAACCTGGGCATCCTCGCTGAAGAAGGCCTGGGTGAGCCGAAGAACATGAAGAAGGCTGAGACGTTCTACGACCGTGCCGCGCGCGCCGGCAACTGCAAGGCCAGGTACCGTCTGGGCATGTTGTATGCCGCCGGCACCCGGCTGCCGCGCGACGCGGAGAAGGCTCGCATCTACCTCACGCAGGCCGCGCAGGTCGGCGACAAGGACGCCAGCGCCGCCCTGATCGTGTTGGGACTGATCGGTGCGTAGGGCCTTGTGGCTGCGCCTGGCGCGTCCAGCCTGACATCCAACAGAATCCGCAATGCGGCTGTTTTCTTCCCCCTTTCTCGACATCTCCCACCACCAACTTTGCGAGCCCCACCATGAACAATGCCCTCTCGATGCCTGCCTGGATGACGGTCGTTGCCTGTGCGGCGGCGACCCTCGGCTCGTCCGCCTCGGCCCAGGTCGATCCCACCCGCATGGTGGACGCGTTCGAGCGCGCCGGTGGCAAGTTCGAGGGCTTCCGCCGCTCGGGCGCCAAGGGCGTGTGCGCCACGGCCGAATTCGTGGGCAATGCGCAGGGCCGGGAGCTGTCGGTGTCGTCGGCCTTCAGTGGCCAGCCGGTGCCCGTGCTGGCGCGCTTCTCGATCGGTGGCGGCAACCCCAAGGCACCTGACAACGGCAAGAGCCAGCGCAACATGGCACTGCAATTTGACCTGCCGGGCAACGAAACCTGGCAGATGGGCAACATCTCGGCACCTGTCTTCGGCGCGTCCTCGCCCGAACAGATGCTGGCTCGCCTGGAAGCGGTCGCACCCGATCCCGAGACGAAGAAGCCGAACCCGGAGAAGGTGAAGGCGTTCAACGACGCCAACCCCGACACCTTGCTGCAGGGCAAGTATTTCGCGAGCCAGCCGGTGCCCGCGAGTTTCGGCAAGGTGAACTACTGGGGTGTGCACGCCTTCGCGTTTGTCGATGCGCGTGGCAAGAAACAATTCGGCAAGTGGATCTTCGAGCCGGTCGGAGGCACGCAGAGCCTCACCGACGAGGAAGCCCAGGCCAAAGGAGCGGATTTCCTGCACGCTGACCTGCGTCAGCGTGTGGCAGCGGGTGTGGTGGCCTTCGACTTCAACCTGCAACTCGCCCAGCCGGACGACAAGCTGGACAGCGCCGTGATCCCCTTGCCGCAGGATCGCAAGAAAGTGACCCTGGGACGCCTCACGATCAAGTCGGTGGCCGCGGATTCGACAGGCCCCTGTGTGGCGATCAACTTCAACCCGATGGTGCTGCCCAAGGGCGTGGAGCCTTCGAGCGATCCGATGCTCGCTGCGCGCGCCGCGCCGTACGCAGTGTCGCTGGGGCGCCGCCTGGGTGAAGGCCCCAAGCAGTGAGTTGAATCCGGGTGAAGGGGTGCCGCCATGAGGCGACAGTGTGCGCTGGCGCACACCCCGGTGACGTCTGGTGGCTCAAACCTACCGCTGGTAACCATTGAGCCCCCTGCGCGCAACATGGCCCCGTTAGCATGGTCCGTGACACAACAACCCAGGAGTCATCCATGAAACACACCCATCCCCTGTTGCTCAAGACCGGCCTGTGCATTGCGCTGTTTGCAGCAACAGGCGCATTCGCCCAGACAACCGTGGACGTGACGGTGACCACCGCACCAACGACCACCACCACGACCACCACGGCGGCGGCGCCCAAGCAGGACTTTGCGACCAACATCGCCAAGGCCGACCTGGCCAAGCAAGGCATCGCCAATCCCACCAGCGCCGAGCTCGGCATGGCAACCGCCAACGTGCAAGGTCTGCGCGACAGCGGCATGGGCTGGGGCGCCATCGCCAATTCGCTGGGCCTGCGCCTGGGTGATGTGGTGAGTGCGGCCAACAAGGCGAAGAAGGCGGACGATGCCCGCGTGGCCAGCACGGCCAAGTCCCAGAAGACCGCCAAGGCCACCACCGAGAAGAGCCGCACCACGGTGGCATCGGCCTCAACGGGCACCGGCCTGTCCGCCGGTGGCCAGGGCGGCAGTGGTGGCCACGGTGGTGGCAAGGGCGGCGGTAACGGTGGCGGCAATGGCGGTGGAAACGGCGGCGGGGGCGGCGGCAAACGCTGATCCACCAGCGCCTTCGTTCCCCAACGCAATCAGCCGCCCTCGGGCGGCTGATTGCATTTCAGGGAGCTTAGGGCGTGCTCAGAAAGATTCCCAGTCACCCGCCGCATCGGCCGTGGCCTGCGCGGGTTCGCGCCTGGCGACGGGCTGAGCGGCCGGCTGCTTGACCGCTGGCAGGGCCGGGCGGCTTGCGGGTTTCTTCAGCGCCGCAGGCGTCGGTGACTTTTTGGGTGCCACCACGGGCGCGTGGGTGCGCACCACGGGTGTCACGGCACTGAAGCCCACCTGGTTGCCCGAGAGGCGGAACACCGCCACCGCCTGCACCAGGTCGGTGGCCTGGGTGCGCAGGCTGCTGGCCGCGGCGGCCATCTCTTCGACCAGTGCGGCGTTCTGCTGCGTGGCCTGGTCCATCTGGGTCACGGCTTCGCCGATCTGGCCCACGCCGTCGCTCTGCTCTTTGCTGGCCGAGCTGATCTCGCCCATGATGTCGGTGACGCGCCTCACGCTGTCCACCACCTCGTTCATGGTGGCGCCGGCCTTGTCCACCAGCGCCGTGCCGCTTTCCACGCGCTCCACGCTGTCGTTGATGAGCTGCTTGATCTCTTTGGCGGCAGCGGCACTGCGCTGCGCCAGGTTGCGCACCTCGCCGGCCACCACCGCGAAGCCGCGGCCTTGTTCGCCGGCGCGGGCCGCTTCCACCGCGGCGTTGAGCGCGAGGATGTTGGTCTGGAAGGCGATGCCGTCGATCACGCTGATGATGTCGCTGATCTTGCGGCTGCTCTCGTTGATGCCCTTCATGGTGTCGACCACCTGGCTGACCACCTGACCGCCCTCCATGGCCACTTTCGAGGCGCTCTGCGCAAGCTGGTTGGCCTGCAGGGCGTTGTCGGCGTTCTGGCGCACGGTGGAAGAGAGTTCTTCCATCGAGGCGGCGGTCTCCTCCAGCGCGCTGGCCTGGCTCTCGGTGCGTGAGCTCAGGTCCTGGTTGCCCTGGGCAATCTGCTCGCTGGCGGTCGACACCGATTCGGAGCCGGTGCGCACACGGCCCACCACCTGCACCAGGCCGGCCTGCATTTCAGACAGGGCCTGCATCAGCACGCCGGTCTCGTCCTTGGATTTCACCTCGACCACACGGGTCAGGTCGCCGGCGGCCACCGAACGGGCGAGCTCCACGGCGCTGTTGATGGGGCCCGTGATGGAGCGGATGATCCACGTCGCTACGGTTGCCGCCAGCACCGCTGCAAGCAGCACCGCGACCGCGATCGTGATGATGAGTGTCTTGACCGTGTCCTGGGCGGTCTGGCTGGCCACCTGTGCGCCTTCGGTCTGGAAGGCCACGGCTTCGTCGATGACCTTGAAATAGGCCAGCTGGACCGGGCGCACGGTGTCGAACAGGAAGGCAATGGCCGGTTCGCGCTGACCAGCGTCGATCATCTCGATGAACTTGTCCACCGCGACGCGGAATGGCTTGCGTGCCTCCTGCAGCCTGGCCTGGAATTCGCGGCCTTTTTCCGAGGTGATCAGGGCATCCACCTTGGTGGTGATGTCGTTGACCTTGCCGCGGGATTCGGTGATGGCCTGTTTTTCCTGCGTCACCTTGGCGAGGTCGGTGAACAGGGCGATGTTGCGGATGGCGCGCGCCTGGAAGTTGGCCTCGTCGCGCACGAGTTCCATCTCGGCAATGACGGTCATGCGCCGCTCGGTGATGTCGACCAGGTCGGTCTCCACCGACATGGTGCGCACGACGCTGAGCGCGCCGATGGCCAGCAGCATGGCCACCAGCAGGGTGAACGCGCCGATCAGGCGGGTTGAGATCTTGAGGTTGCTGAACATGGTGGTTCCGATCGTGGTTGGTCTCGGGAGACAGCACCTCGGAGAAGGGGTGCCGCGCCCGGTTGTTCAATGCGGGCCAGATCCGGATGGCATGTGGCTTGTAGGGTCTATCGACCGCATCTGCGCCTAATTTAAGGAAATCGCGTCGGCCTGAAGGGCCGATAAGCACCGGATTGCCGTTGCTGTCGGCGGGTTTGGGATGGAGCGCCGAGGTCAAGGCAACCCACCGACCCCCCTTCTTTCTTCCAACTAAACTCATCGCACCCACATTGATTTCCATCGCGCAACCCCCTCCGGGCGACGCAGGCACCAGGGAGCACCGGCATGACGCCCGAAGCGAAAGCGCGAGAGACCATCGACAGCCGACTTGAAGAATCCGGCTGGACCGTGCAGGACATGAAGATGCTCAACCTGGGTGCTTCCGTTGGCGTGGCTGTGCGTGAGTACCCCACCGACACCGGCCCGGCTGACTATGTGCTTTTTGTTCACCGTCAGCCTGTAGGCGTCATTGAAGCCAAGCGCAACGAGGCGGGTGAAAACCTCACCGCCACGGAAGTTCAAACCGAGCGCTATGCCAGTGCAGCCCTCAAGTGGCGCAAAGACAAGACGCCTTTGCCTTTTCTGTTTGAAGCCACCGGTGAAATCGTCCGCTTCACCGACGGGCGCGACCCAGCCCCGCGTTCTCGCGAGGTCTTTCACTTCTTCCGCCCCGAACAATTGGCCGAGTGGCTCGCACAGCCCGACAGCCTGCGCGCGCGGTTGGCCAAGGCCATGCCTGCGCTGCCCCAGCAAAACCTGCGCGACTGCCAGACCAGCGCCGTCACCGGGCTGGAAACCTCGCTCGCCGCCAACCGCCCCCGCGCGCTCATTCACATGGCCACCGGCGCTGGCAAGACCTTCACCGCCATCACGGCGGTCTACCGCTTGCTCAAATTCGGCGGTGCCAAGCGCGTGCTGTTTCTGGTGGACACCCGCAACCTTGGCAAGCAGGCCCACCAGGAGTTCATGGCGTACACGCCGCCCGACGACGGCCGCAAGTTCACCGAGCTGTACAACGTGCAGCGCCTCTCCAGCGCCGCCATCGATCCGCATGCACAGGTGTGCATCTGCACCATCCAGCGCATGTATTCCGTGCTCAGCGGTGTGCCCATCGACGAAGCAGCCGAGGACGTGTCGCTCAATGAGGTGATGCCGGCCGCCAAGGCGCCCAAACCCGTGCGCTACAACCCCGCCGTGCCGGTGGAAGCGTTTGACTTCATCGTCATCGACGAATGCCACCGCAGCATCTACAACCTGTGGAAGCAGGTGCTCGACTACTTCGATGCCTTCCTCATTGGTCTCACCGCCACACCCGACAAACGCACCTTCGGTTTCTTCAGCGAAAACATCGTGGCGGCGTACAGCTACGAGGAGTCCGTGGCCGATGGTGTGAACGTGGGCTACGACGTGTGGGAAATCAACACCGAAGTCAGCCAAAAGGGCGCCACGCTGGAAGCCAGGATGTGGGTGGACCACCGGGACCGAGCCACGCGCAAGAAGCGCTGGGGCGAAACCGAAGAAGAAGTCACCTACAGCCCGCAGCAGCTGGATCGCTCGGTGGTCAACCTCAGCCAGATCCGCCAAGTGATCCAGGCCATGAAGCGCGCGGTGGAAACGCAGATATTCCCCGAGCGCAAGGAAACACCCAAGACCCTGATCTTTGCCAAGACAGACAGCCACGCAGACGACATCGTCAACACCGTGCGCGAGGTCTACGGCCAGGGCAATGCCTTCTGCCGCAAAGTGACCTACACCGAGAAAGACGCCGAAGGTGTTCTCTCCAGCTTTCGCAACGATCACCACCCCCGCATCGCCGTCACGGTGGACATGATCGCTACCGGCACCGACGTGAAGCCACTGGAGGTGTTGCTGTTCATGCGCGATGTGCGCAGCAAGGGCTACTACGAGCAGATGAAAGGCCGCGGCGTGCGCAGCCTCAGCGCCGACGGTTTGCAACGCGTGAGCAACAGCGCCCCCGGCGCCAAAGACCGCTTCGTGCTGATCGACGCCGTGGGCGTTGAGAAGTCGCTCAAGACCGAGAGTCGCCCGCTGGAGAAAAAGCCCACCGTGCCGCTCAAAGACCTGATGCTCCAGGTTCACATGGGTCTGCGCGACGACGACACCTGCCTCAGCCTGGCCAACCGCCTCGTGCGCCTGGGCAAGCAGCTCGACGACAAAGCCCGCGCCCGCATTGAAAAGTCTGCTGCCGGCGTGCCGGTGAACGAATTGGGCAAAGCCCTCATCAACGCACTCGACCCCGACAAGATCGCCGATGCAGCGCTGGCCACCGCGCGGGCGCGCGGCATCACGCGCAGCCTGGACAGCCTCACGCTGGATGAACTGGCCGAAGCCCGCGCCACCCGTGTGGACGCAGCCTGTGCCCCGTTTGATTCACCCGCGCTGCGCGAAGACATTGAAAGCGCTCGCCGCGAGCGCGAGCAGGTGATCGACCACGTCAACCTCGACCGCGTCACCAGCTCCGGCTACAGCCCGCAACTGCAAGAGCAGGCGAATAAAGACGTGGCCGGCTTTGCAGCGTTCATTCAGGCCCACAAGCAAGAGATCGAAGCGCTCGCCTTCTTCTACCAGCAGCCCTACCAGCGCCGTGCGCTCACGCTGGAGATGATTGAAGACCTTCACGAACGCCTGCAGCGCCCGCCGCTCATGCTCACCACCGAGCGCCTGTGGGCCGCGTACGCCCGCGTGCGCGAGAGCCAGGTCAAAGGCGGTGGCCGCCAGCGTCAGCTCACCGACCTGGTGTCCATGGTGCGTTTTGCCATTCAGCTCGATGCCACTGCGGGCGAGGCGGCCGCTGCGGTAGAGTTGCGCCCTTTCCAGGACGAGGTGGACAAACGCTTCCAAGCCTGGATCTTCCGGCACAACGCCCAGCGCGGCACCGCCTTCACCCCCGAACAGACCGACTGGCTGCGCCTCATCAAAGACCACATCGCCGCGAGCTGCTGCATTGCTCGGGATGACTTTGACGCGGGGGCACTGGCCAACCAGGGTGGGTTGCAGAGGGCTTGGGGTGTGTTCGGGGCGGCGTTGGATGGGTTGATGAATGAAATGAATGAGGAGTTGGTGGCGTGAGCCACGGTTGACCTATGGCACTGACGAAATCTGTCTCCGAGATCATTGAAGGAGACAGTTCTGGCCTACTGGCCATTCATCCAAGTTGGGAGCGCGTTCCTCTGGCAGAGGTTGGGTGCGTCTTGAACGGCTTTCCATTCGATTCCGCCCAATTCAGCAATTCAGAGGGGATCCCGCTGGTGCGCATTCGCGACGTGGTGAGTGGAGAGACAAGAACCTTTTATGTCGGTGCGTTTGACTCGTCGTATGTGGTCAGGGCCGGTGATTTGCTTGTTGGTATGGACGGGGATTTCAATACAGCCCGGTGGCGCAGTGCAGACGCCTTGCTCAACCAGCGGGTTTGCAAAATCGAGATTGATGCACGCTTCTATGTGCCCGGACTGCTGGATCGCGTGTTGCCTGCTTACCTTGGAGCGATCCACGCTGAAACGTCGTCAGTCACTGTCAAGCACCTTTCCTCGCGGACTATCGAGGACATACGTCTGCCGTTGCCTCCGCTGGCTGAGCAGCACCGGCTTGCGGAAAAGCTCGATGAGCTGTTCACTGAACTCGACGCCGGTGTGGCCGAACTGCTGGCCGCACAGAAGAAGTTGGCGCAGTACCGCCAGTCGCTGCTGAAGGCTGCAGTGGAAGGCGCGCTCACCGCCGACTGGCGCGCTGTGCACCCGCCGCAGGAAAGTGGCGAGGCGCTGCTCGCGCGCATCCTGCAAGAGCGCCGCGCCCGCTGGGAAGCCCGGCAGCTCGACAAGTTCAAAGCCCAAGGCAAGGCGCCACCCAAGGGCTGGCAGACCAAGTACACGGAGCCTTTGTCTCCCCAGACGAATGAATTGCCCGCATTGCCTCAGGGGTGGACTTGGGCTTCGCTTGGTCAGTTGCTTGAGAGTCTGTCAAGCGGTTCGCGTGATTGGTCGCCCTACTACGACCGCGGCAGTTGTGTCTTCGTGATGGCTCAGAACGTGCGCGCTTGGCGTCCAGACTTCTCGTTTCGCCAGTTTGTTGACCCCCCGTTGGGTGATCGTGATCGCGCTCGCTCGGAGGTCAAGAAAGACGATTTGCTCGTGACGATCGTTGGAGCCAATACAGGGCAGGTCTGTCGGATAGATACGGAGCTGGATTCCCACTTCGTTTGTCAAAGCGTGGCATTGCTCCGACTTGTGCAGGCCGATTCATCTGAATACGTGAACGCAGTTTTAAATAGCGAGGGGCATGGGCAACTGCAGTTTCGCGAAATGAACTACGGAGCAGGGCGCCCACACCTGAGCTTCGATCAGCTCGAGTCAGTCCGTATTCCTTTGCCACCGTTCGAGGAACAACTTGAGATCGTTAAACAAGTGGAGTCTGCGCTGACAGCGACGAAGCAGATGGAGTCTGAGTTCGTCCATCTGTGCAGGCAAGCCGCCGCCCAGCGCCAGAACATCCTCCATTCCGCCTTCACCGGCCAACTGGTGCCCCAAGACCTGGCAGACGAGCCTGCCAGCGCATTGCTGGCGCGCATCCGCGCCGAGCGCGCCGAGGTGGAGGCCGCAAAAAAATCGCCTGGGCGCAAGAAGGCCGCCGCATGACCACCAGTTTTGTCGCCTACGTGGACGAGTCGGGCTGTGAAGGCTTCAAGTTCATGGACAACGAACAGGGCAGTTCGCGCTGGTTCGTGTTGTCGGCACTGGTGGTGCGCAAGGAAAACGATCTGCAGGTGGTGCAGCTGGCCCGCCAGGCGCGTGAGTTGCTGAAGAAGCAGCCCAAGCAGGTGCTGCACTTTCGCGATCTCAAACACGAGCAACGCGTGCCGTTGGCACGGTTGGTGGGCAGTGCGCCGCTGCGCACGGTGAATGTGCTGATTCACAAGCCGTCGATCCCCGAGCCCGAGGTGTTTCAACAGCAGCGCTATTCGCTGTACCGCTACGCGACACGGTTGCTGGCCGAGCGGGTGTCGTGGTTGTGCCGGGACAACCGGCGCACAGGCGTGGGCGATGGGCGGGTGGAGATGGTGTTTTCCAACCGCAGCGCCATGTCCTACGACGAACTGCGTGGTTACCTGCAGAAGCTGAAAGACGAGCCTTCCAACGGCGTGCGGGTGGACTGGAACGTGATCGATCCCGCGCTCATTCGCGCCGTGAACCACGATCAGTTGGCCGGTCTGCAGTTGGTGGACGCGGTGGCTTCGGGTCTGTTCTTCTCAGTGAACAAGAATCCGTATGGCGAGGTGGAAGACCGCTATTTGCGTCTGCTCAGCCCAACGCTGTACCGCCATCAGCAGCGGCTGGACGGCTATGGTTTGAAGTTCTGGTGCGGCGATGCGACCGAGGTGGCGCGTGTGCTGGGCACAGCCGATGCGGCTCGCAAACCATGATCACCAAGCAAAACGCCCGCAGTGAGCGGGCGTTGGGCAAAAAAGGTGCAGGCCCTGAGGTCGAGGATCCCACCCGTTCGGGCTGTTGCCGTTTCCAGCAACCTCTACATTCTCACGCTTGCCTGCCGGGTGGATTTTACGGTACCGGATCCGGAACGGCGAGCGGTTTTTTGCTTGATGGGTACTTGATGGAACCCCTGTCGATGAGCCCGGTGCGGTGGCTTGTTTCTGAAAAACATATGAAAAACAACAGCTTGCAGCTTTCGAATTTGCTTGATGGGTACTTGATAAGGGCGGCCGCATGAACACCTCCACCCTGATCCAGAAGGTCTGGAATTTCTGCCACACGCTCAAGGACGACGGCGTGGGCTACGGCGACTACCTGGAGCAACTGACCTACCTGTTGTTCCTGAAGATGGCACATGAGTACACGCAGGAGCCGTACAACCGGCAGACCCACGTGCCCAAGAGCTGCGACTGGGCGAGCCTGCGCAAGAAGACGGGCGAACCGCTGGAGGCGCACTACCTCACCATCCTGCAGCGGCTGGGGCATGAGCCGGGCATGCTGGGCGCGATTTTCTTCAAGGCACAAAACAAGATCCAGGACCCGGCGAAGCTCAGCCGCTTGGTGCAGATGATCGACGCCGAGAGCTGGGTCGGCATGGACGCCGACACCAAGGGCGATCTGTACGAAGGCCTGCTGCAGAAGAACGCCGAAGACACCAAGAGTGGCGCAGGCCAGTACTTCACGCCGCGCGCGGTGATCCAGGCCATGGTGGAGTGCGTGCGCCCCGAGCCTTTGAAGACGGTGGCGGATCCGGCCTGTGGCACGGGCGGCTTTTTTCTGGGTGTGCACCAGTGGCTGACGCGCCCGGGCCAGACGCTGAACAAGAAGCAGGCGACGTTCCTGAAAGACAAGACGTTCTACGGCAACGAGATCGTGGCGAGCACGCGCCGCCTGTGTTTGATGAACCTGTTTCTGCACAACGTGGGCGACATGGTGGAAGAGCCGCTGGTGCAGCGGGCCGATGCGTTGATCAGCGAGCCTCCACAACACGTTGACTACGTGTTGGCGAATCCGCCGTTTGGCAAGAAGAGCAGCATGACCTTCACCAACGAAGAGGGTGAAGAAGACCGCGACGCGCTGACCTATGAGCGCCAGGATTTCTGGACCACCACGAGCAACAAGCAGCTGAACTTTCTGCAGCACATCGTGAGCATGCTGAAGGTGACGGGCAAGGCGGCGGTGGTGCTGCCCGACAACGTGTTGTTTGAAGGGGGCGCGGGCGAGAAGATTCGCCGCAAGTGGCTGGAGACTTGTGATGTGCACACCATCTTGCGGTTGCCTACCGGCATTTTTTACGCGCAAGGCGTGAAGGCGAACGTGGTGTTTTTCGACGCGGCTCCAAAAGACGGCCGCACCCACACCCAGGGCGTGTGGTTCTACGACTTGCGCACCAACAAACACTTCACGCTGAAGACGCGCACGCTGAGCGTGGCCGACCTGCAAGATTTCGTGGCTTGCTACCACCCTGAGAACCGGCACCAACGCACCGAAAGCGAACGCTTCAAGTTCTACCCGGTGGCTGATTTGCTGGCGCGTGACAAGGCCAGCCTGGATGTGTTCTGGCTCAAAGACGACAGCCTGGACAACCTGGCCGATTTGCCCCCGCCTGATGTGCTGCAACAGGAAATCATCGACCACCTGGAAGCCGCGTTGGCGGCTTTCAGGGACGTGGCTGCAGGCTTGCCACGCTCTGTGAACTGACGGGCCTCAGCGCCACCACTTCGCTTTCAAGCGGACGAGCTCCTCGTCGCGTGTGCTTGGCCTTCGTCAGCGCTTTGCGGCGGCTGGCGCCACTCCGCCAGTCGGCGGTAAAGCAGCCCGCGCGACACACCCAGCATTCGCGCGGCGCGCGCGACGTTGCCCTTGCAGCTGGCGAGGGTGGCTTCGATCACCGAGCGGCTGGCGTCCTGCAGGGTGTGAAGGCTCGGCGCCACGGCCTGCGCGGGTGCTTTTGCTGGCTCCTGCGCCATGGGCGGCACGGACTCCACGGCCGCGCGCATCGAGGCCTGCGGTTGCACCTCGATCCACAGGGTCAGGCCGTTGGGCAGGCGCTGGGCATGTGGGTCGCCACGCCGGCCGATGTCCATGAGCTGGTTGAACGACAGGCCCAGCATGGCCTCGGTGGACGGGTCCGCATCGGGCCGGATGCCGAATCCCAGCAGGCTCATGCCGAAGGCGTTGAGCGACACGATCTGCCCGGTGCCGTCCACCGCCGCCAGTCCTTCCAGCGGCGTTCCGATCATGCTGCGCCCGTACTGGAAGCGCAGCAGCAACAGGCGCGCGGACTGCACCTCGAACAGCCGGTTTTCGATCACGGTGGCGTACATGCGCACCACCACCATCGGATCGAAGCTGAAGGCGCCGCCCTCGCAGGAGATGTCGAGCACGCCGGCGATGCTGCCGTTGGCGTGGTGCACCGGGGCGGCCACGCAGTGCATCGACCGGATGCCGTCGAAGAAGTGTTCCCCGCCACGCACCAGGCAGGCCTCGCCAGTGCGCGCGGCCACACTGGGCGCGTTGGTGCCCGCGGCGTCTTCGTCCAGGTTTACACCCACGCGCGTGATGATGGGCATCAACACGCCTTCGCCCCTGGCCGTGGGCGTTGAGCGCACCACCACGCCTTCGTGGCTGGTCAGGATGGCCTTGCAGGGCGTGCCCGCCAGTGTGGCGTCGAGCTGGTCGAGGTCGGCGCTGGCGGCCTGCAGCAACTGCCGGTTGCGCCCCAGCACATTGACCAGGCGCGACTTGGTGACCGGGTCGAAACCCAGCGGTTTCTCTGGATCGCGGCGCGCGCCGACGCAGCGGATCCACGACTGGATGACTTGCTCCGAGACCAGGCCCGAGGGGCGTTCGCCCTGCGAGAAGAAGCGCTCGCGCGCCAGGCCGATCAGTTGCTCGGGCGTGGCGAAAAACGGGTTGGGCGCTTGAAAGCCCGCGCGCTTGACGAACGTTCGTGCGGTCGGTGGCCGGGGCTTCATGGGCGGTTCCTCACGTCAGAAAAGTGTTCTGCGACGAGACACTGTTTGCACCGGGTATTTACTTAGGTGCGTTGCACCTGGCTGCGAACGTACGATCGCCGCGCCCTCAGGGCCCGACCGGGAAAGTTCCCGGACGGCATTCAAAAACCGGAGACCCACGTGCCCACCATTTCCCACCTGAACACGCGCCGCTCCAAGGCCCTGGCCTTGAGCGTGATCACCGCCGCCACCCTGCTGGCCCTGCCGGCGCACGCCATCGACGTCGATGCGGGCGACTACACCGCGCTGCCCGCCGGCACCAGCCTGGGCCTCGTGTACTACCAGCACGCCTCGCGCGACAAGCTCTACGCTGGTGGCAACCAGGTGCCGATCAACCCGAAGCTGAACTCCGACATCGGCATCGTGCGCGGCGTGCACTTCATGGACATCGGTGGCTACATCGTCGATCCGCAGTTCCTGCTGCCGTTTGGCAAGCTCAGCGCCAAGAACGACATCGCCGCGCTGGGCAGCAACACCGGCGTGGGTGACCTGCTGCTGGCGGCCACCGTGTGGCTCACCAAGCCCGGCGACAAGACCCACTTCGGCATCACGCCGTTCGTGTTCGTGCCCACCGGCCAGTACGACCGCAACGACCCCCTGAGCTTGGGCGAGAACCGCTGGAAGTACGCGCTGCAGGCTGGCTACATCACGCCGCTGTCCGACAAGGTCACGCTGGACATGGCGGCCGACGTGCAGATCCATGGCAAGAACAAGGACTTCGGAGCGAGCAGCGCCACGATGGAGCAGAAGCCCCTGTTCCAGGCCCAGGCCTTCCTGCGCTACCAGCTCTCGGCCACCACCGATCTGCGCGCCGGCGTCTCCCACACCACGGGTGGCGAAACCAAGATCAACGGTGTGAGCCAGGACGACCGCCTCGCCACCACCAAGTTCCAGTTCGGTGTGGCGCATTTCATTGGCCCCAAGACGCAGGTGCTGGCTACCTACGGACGCGACGCCTCGGTGCGCACCGGCTTCAAGGAAGACGGCCGCATCAACCTGCGCCTGTTGCAGATTTTCTGATGATCGTGGTGCGCTGAAGCTCAGCGCACCCACTGTGCCTCCAGGCTACCGCCGACCAGGAAGCCCTGGGGCACCTTCTCCTCGCGCTCGAACTTCACCAGTCCCTTGCCCTTGCAGTACCACTCGCGGCTCGTGAGGGGCACGTCGGTGAAGCCGTTCACCGGATCGGTGAAGAGGTTGAGGTTGGCGCGGCCGACCACACGCAGGCAGGGCTGGTGGGTGCCGGTGGGTGTGGTCACGCTGTCGTCCACCGCCTCGATGCGCCAGTACATCAGCGCCTTGTGGCTGTAGCGCAGTTCGCGCGGGTGTTCGTTGCGCCGCAGGATCAGGTAGGGCACGGTGGGGGTGGTCCACTCGGTGCCCACCACATACGGTGACTTGAGCACCCACACCGGCTCCTTGTCGGGCGTGGGCTCTCTGTCGATGTCCATCTGGGTAGCCACGCGCTTCACGCCGGTCTCGTCGGTCTTGAGGAAGTAGCCCACGCCCGCCGAGTGGTGGCGCACCATCACGCGCTGGTCATCAAGCGTGCGCGGGCCTTCCACGCGCAGCGTCCATTCGTCCACGGGCGGCGCTTCTTCGCTGGTGAGCTTGACCTCGTACACCTGGGCACTGCCTTCGACGAGCGGGAACCAGCTGTCGCTCTGCGTGCCCTGACAGGCCGCGAGCAAGGTGGTCAGGCCGATGGTGGTGAGGTGCTTCATTTTTCGGGCAATTGCGCGCGGGGCAGGTCGCTCAGCTTGAGTTGCAGTTTGTCGTTGCCGGTGGGACGCAGCCAGGCGAAGCCGCCCTGGCCGCGGATCGGCTCGGTGCTGCCCATCTGGGTGTTGCCGTCGCGCGCCTTCTTGATGCCGTCGCCCAGGATGCGCGCCAGGTCTTTCTCGTACGGCAGGCGGTGCACGCGCGGCATCTCCAGTGGCTTGTTGTCCTTCATGGGGTTGACCCAGATGAAGATGGCGCCAGGGTGGTTGCGCCCGGGGCTGGGTTCGTCGAACACGGCGGACAGCAGCACGAAGCGCTGGGGCAGTGCGTCGTCGCTGGGCCAGCCGGCAATGCCTTGCAGCGTGCTGTGGGAGAGCGCATAGAAACCGGTGACCAGCAGCACCGCACCAGCCTTCACGCCCCAGTGCCAGCGCGTGGCCAGCAGCAGGCACACGAGCAGGAAAGCGAGCAGCGCATACACAAGCACCAGCAGCAGCAATTGGGAGGAAACGGTGGGGATCATGGTGGTGGTGTCAGAGACCGGTTCTTTGAACGATGGTCAGAGGTCGGGTGTTGATGTCGGTCACCGCGCCGGTGTCGTTGATGCTGAAGCGCACCAGCGTGCGTTCGTCGCCCTTGCGCGGAATCTGCTGCGTGCCGGTGAACACGATCTCGGCCTGCGGGTTCACCTTGACCACCGCCACCGACACGTCCACCGGTTGCTGGTCGCGCGTGTCGTAGTAGTGGGCGTTCACCACGTATTCGCCCGGCACCAGGCCGCGCAGCGTGACGATCTCCTGGCGCACCGGGCTGCTGATCTCGCGGCCGTTGACGATCACGGTGTTGTTCTTCGCGCCGCGGTCGTCGCGGTCCAGGTGCAGCATGCCGGCGTCGCGCTCGCGAAACCACAGCGTCTTGCCGCCTGGCTCGTTGACCCAGGCGTCGATGTCGTTGGGGTTGTTGTCAGGCCAGGAGATGGTGACGATGAACTCGGCCTTGGCCGGGATGTCGCCGGCCTTGCGCGACTTGGGGTTGAACGAGAGCAGGGCGATGACGAAGCAGAAGACGAAGGCGATCAGCATGTTGAACAACATGTCGTAGAACGGATCGGTCTCTGTGTCACGGACCGGGCGGCCGATCGCCATGTGGCGCTCCTGCAAGGGCCTGTGTGGCGGGTGGCGTGGTGGCCAGCGTGTCGGCCACGAGCGCGTCGGCAAAACGGTCCAGCCGCATGAGCTGCAGGCCGAGCAGGATGTTGCCGGTGAGGCCGGTCACTGTGGTCAGCAGTGCGATGCCCAGGCCTCCGGTGAGGTTCTTGAGCAGTTGCGCCGACTGGCTGGCATCGAAGCTGTCCATCTGGCCGAGCTGCAGCGCCAGGATGGAGAAACCAATCACCTTGCCGAGCAGGCCGAGCTTGAGCTGGATGCCGTTGAGCCACCAGGCCATCTCGTGCGGGCCGTGCGCGCGCTCGCCCAGGATCTGCATCCAGGTGTTCTGGTCGGCGCCGGGCTGCGCGCAGCCGCGCAGGTACTCGGCGCTCCAGTCTTCGGCGTCGCTGTTGGCGGCGAGGCGGCGCGTGTCGAGCCAGCGATCGAGCCGCTGGCGCTGCAGGCCCAGCGCCCAGGCGCGCCGGCCGGCCCACACCGAACAGCCGATGAACAGCAGCACGATGACCACCGTGAGGCCCGTGGGATCGGCCGCAACCAGCCGGTGCCAGGCACCGGCCCGCCACAGCAGCAGGGCGCCGAAGGCCAGCAGCCCCATGTAGGCCAGCCACAGCAAGAAGAGGCCATTGGGTGCCTGCTCCAGCGCCAACGGGCTGCGCCGCGCGCCCGGCAGGTGGCTCACCAGCGCGGCGCCGAGCATGCCTTGGTGGTTGGGTGCGGAGGACGCGGCTTTGGCCATGGTCAGGCTTCGGGGTGCAGCGTGCGCGACTCGGCGTCGCTTCGAAAGACGATGGGAATGTGGCGCTGCGCGGGGGCCTGTTTCACCAGTTGCACCACCTTGTCGTGGTGTGGCGATTTGCTGCACACCGGGTCGGCCTGGGTGGCGTCGCCAGTGATCAGGAAAGCCTGGCAGTGGCAGCCGCCAAAGTCCTTGTGGCGCTCGTCGCAGGTGCGGCAGGGCGGCTTCATCCAGTCTTCACCGCGGAAGGCGTTGAAGGCCTGGCTCTTCTGCCAGATGTCGGCCAGCGGCATGTCGCGCACGTTGGGCAGCTTCAGGCCGGGCAGGTCGCGCGCGTTGTGGCAGGGCATGGCCACGCCGTCGGGCGCGACCGAGAGGAACACCGAGCCCCAGCCGTTCATGCAGGCCTTGGGGCGCTGCTCGAAATAGTCGGGCACCACAAACAGCAGCTTGCAGCGCTTGCCGATGGTCTCGCGGTAGCGGTTGACCACCGCCTCGGCTTCGATCAGCTGCTCGTGCGTGGGCATGAGGTGGTCGCGGTTGACCCAGGCCCAACCGTAGTACTGCGTGTTGGCGAGCTCCAGGTACTCGGCGTCCAGCGCGAGCGCCATCTCGATGATCTGGCCCACGTGCGGCAGGTTGTGCCGGTGCAGCACGCAGTTCATCACCATCGGCCAGTCGTGCGCCTTGATCAGGCGCGCCACCTTCTGCTTGAGCTCGAATGTCTTGGTGTGGCTCAGAAAATCGTTGAGTTCGCGCGTGCTGTCCTGGAACGAGAGCTGGATGTGGTCCAGCCCGGCGTCTTTCAGGCGCTGCGCGCGCGCCTCGTTCAAGCCCACGCCGGAGGTGATGAGGTTGGTGTAGTAGCCCAGCGCGTGCGCTTCCTGCACCAGTTCTTCGAGGTCGTCGCGCACCAGCGGCTCGCCGCCCGAAAATCCGAGCTGCGCGGCGCCGAGCTTGCGCGCCTGCCGCATCACATCGACCCACTGCGCAGTGGTCAGTTCGTCCTTGATGCGCGCGTGTTGCGTGGGGTTGTAGCAAAACACGCAGTGCAGCGGGCACTGGTAGGTGAGCTCTGCCAGCAGCCACAGCGGTGGGCCTGCCGGGTGGGTCTTGGCGGCCAGCATGGAGAGCGCCTCGGAGACCGGCGCGAACTCAGTCGATCCAGCCACGGCGGCCTCCTTCTTCAATGAGGGACTCGACTTGCGGAGCGAGGCCCTGGACTGAAAACGCGGCCTCCAGCTCGCTCACGATCTCGGCCACCGTGCGTTCGCCTGTGCAGCGCTTGAGGATTTCGGCGGCGCTGTCGTTGAGCTGCACCATGCCCTCGGGGTACAGCAGCACCCAGCGCGTCTGCGCTTCCTCGTACTGCAGGCGGAAGCGGCGCGAGAGCTTGGGGTGAGAGGAGGTCATTGGCAGGCTTTCTCGATCGCGTCCAGCATGGTCCACAGCACATCGAGCTTGAACTGCAGGATGTCGAGCGCGCGGTGTTGCGCCGCGCGGGTGGTGAAGTGGTCCAGCGTGACCTGCAAGCCGTGCTCCACGTCGCGCCCGGCCAGCGGAATGCGTTTGCGGAAATAGCCCAGGCCATCGGCGTCGATCCAGGGGTAGTGCGTGGGCCAGCTGGCCAGGCGGTCCTTGTGGATCTGCGGCGCGAACATCTCGGTGAGCGAGGAGCACACGGCTTCCTGCCACGGCGCCTTGGCCGCGAAGTTCACATAGGCGTCGCAGGCAAAGCGCACGGCGGGCACGACCCCTTGCAGCGAGAGCAGGTCGTCGCGCTGTATGCCCACGGCCTCGCCCAGCCGGATCCAGGCCTCCAGGCCACCGCTGGCCGAGCCCTCGTAGTCACCATATCCGTCGTGGTCGAGGATGCGCTCGACCCACAGGCGGCGATGCGCGCGGTCCGGCATGTTGGCCAGGATGGCGGCGTCCTTGCGCGGGATGCAGACCTGGTAATAAAAGCGGTTGGCCACCCAGCAGCGCAGCTCGTCGGGCATGCAGCCACCAGCGTTCATGCGCACGTTGAATGGGTGGTGGATGTGGTACGAGCGGCCCTTGTCGCGCAGCTGCGCCTCGAACTCTTCGCGGGTCCAGGCGGGGAGGCCTTCCAGGGAGCGCGGGGTGGTTGCAATGTCCATGGTGGTGGGGTGTCAGAACACGATGTCCATGCCGTCGTGGGCCACCTCGATGCCGTGGCGGGTGAGCTCGGCGCGCTCGGCGGAATCCTCGATCAGCATCGGATTCGTGTTGTTGATGTGGATGAGGATCTTGCGGACGGAGTGCGGCAGCTTGTCGAGCTGTTCGATCATGCCGCCGGGGCCACTTTGGGGCAGGTGGCCCATCTCGGCGGCCTTCTTCTTCGAGAGGCCCTGCGTGATCATTTCGTCCTCGGTCCAGAAGGTGCCGTCCACCAGCAGCACCGAGCAGCTGGCCATGAGGGCGAGCAGGTCGGGGGTCACGGCGCCCAGGCCGGGCGCATAGAACACGCGAGCACCGGTGGCGGGGTTGTGGATCACCAGGCCGAGGTTGTCACCCGCGCGCGGGTTGCCGCGAAACGGCGAATACGGTGGCGGCTTGGAGGCAATGGCCACGGTTTGCACTTCGATGCCGGGCAGGCCGTCCACGGTGACGGTACTGCCGTCCGATGGCATCTCGGTGGTGGCCACGCCGCAGTAGTGCGAGAGGATGCCGGTGATGGGAAAGCCGCTGGAAATGTCGGACAGCACCTCGGGTGTGGCCAGCAGCGGCAGTTTCGAGCCGCGCTCGCGCAGCATGATCAGACCGGTCACGTGGTCGATCTGCGCGTCCATCAGCAGCACCGCCGCGATGCCGCTGTCGCGCACGGCGCGTGCGGGTTGCAGGTCGGGCGTGTCGCGGATCTGGGTGAGGATGTCGGGTGAGGCGTTCACCAGCAGCCAGTCCAGGCCGTTGGCGGTGATGGCGATCGATGATTGCGTGCGCGCGGTGGCCTTGATGCGCCCGTTGCGCAAGCCGTCGCAGTTGGCGCAGTTGCAGTTCCACTGCGGGAAACCGCCACCGGCCGAAGAACCCAGAACGCGGATGCGCATGTCAGGACACCTGAAAGACCAAGAAAAAGGCGCACGCGTTGTTCACCCGTGCGCCCCAAACCAAGCGATGAAAATCAGCGGTTGGCGATGTACATCGTGATTTCAAAACCAAAACGCAGGTCGGTGAAGGCGGGGGTCGTCCATTGCATAGAAGGTCTCCAATAATGGGTTGGCACGAAACATGTCTGCAAGCTCGCCAGCACCATTGCCACAAGCCGCCCCGATGAATAGCAATATCGATGCCATGAAAACTGTGCCATGCCCGGCGGTGGCCAGTCCCGCGTGGCCGCGCCCGCAACACATGCCGCTGGGCCGCCTGCACCGCATGGCCTGGCGGGCCGTGGGGGCGCCGGATGGTGAGCCCTGGCTGCTGTTGCACGGCGGTCCGGGCAGCAGTTGCCAGCCCGGCATGTTGAGGCCTTTTGACTTGTCTTTGCAGCGGGTGGTGGCGCCCGATCAGCGCGGCTGCGGTGCCTCGCTGCCCAAGGGGCGCACGGCCGGCAACCACACGGCAGCGCTCGTGGCGGACATGGAAACGCTGCGCGAACACCTGGGGTTGGAGCGCTGGTCGGTGCTGGCCGGTTCGTGGGGCACGGTGGTGGCTTTGGCTTACACGCTGGCGCACCCGCAGCGAGTGCAGCGCCTGGTGTTGCGCGGGGCGTTTGCGCTGAGCAGGCGCGAGGTCGGCGGGCTGCTGTTGCCCTCGTCGCGCGTGCGACAGTCGCTGGGCTGGGGCGCGCTGTGGCCGGTTTTTCCCGGCGCGGTGCTGCCCGCCGCGCTTCGTCGGCTGACACAACTGATTCAAAGTGGGACACCCGGTGTTGCATCGCTGCGCGCCGCGCGCGGCTGGGGTTTGCTGGAAACGGCGGCGGCCGCGCGCAGCCAGCGGCGCAGCCTGCGGCATGCGGCGCTCACCGCACCGCGCCTGGCGGCTTCGATCCGGCGCGAATGGGCGTCACTGCGCAAGGCCGAGAGGCGCGCCATGGCCCGGCTGAAGAGCCCCGGGAAAACCCGCGCCGACCGCAACGCCTTCGCCAAATTCCGCATCCAGGCGCACTACCTGAGTCACCGCGGTTTCATGCGCCCGGGCGAGCTCGATCGCGGCGTGTTGCAGGCCGCTCGCCACGGCACACCGGTGGACTGGGTGCATGGCCGGTTTGATGCGATCTGCCCACCGGCCAACAGCCGGCGCTGGGCCGCGCTCGGCCGGTCTTCGGGTGGCGCGGTCTCCCACGAGGCGCCACACAGCGGCCACCTGGGCCACGAGCCCGACATGCTGAGCGCCTTGCGCAAGCGCGTGCGCAGGACGCTGGCATGAACGGCCTGCGGTGTGCGCTGGGGGCGGGCCTGCTTGCGCTGTTGTTGGGTTGCGCGTCCACGGCATCCCGGCCCGACTGCAGCGCTGCCAACACGGTGCCGTGGCAAGCGGTGGTGCCCGGTGTGTGGGTGTGGCAACCCGACGCGGAGGGTGAGGTGTCCGCCGCCAATGCGGGCCATGTGGTGCCCACCTCGGTGGTGGTCTCGGGCGGCGAAGCCCTGGTGATCGACCCCGGCCCGAGCCACCGCCACGGCCTGCGCGTGCGCGACTCGCTGGCCTGCCGCTTCGGTGCGCAGGTGCGCTGGGTGGTCAACACCCATGCCCATGCCGAGAACGTGCTGGCGAACTCGGCGTTTGCCGACCGGCTGGCGACAGGCGAGCTGCAGATCCTGTCCAACGAGGGAACGCGCAGCGCGATGCAGCAGCGCTGCCCGGCCTGCCTGGCCAGCCTGAGCGAGCGCGCAGGCGCAGACGCCATGGCGGGCACGCGCATCGTGTGGCCCAGTCGTGTGCTGCAGGCCGGTGAGGTCTTGCGCATCGGCGCTCACCGGCTGCGGGTGCTGCCGCCCGCGCCGGGCCACACCGAGAGCGATCTGGTGCTGTGGGACGAGGCCAGCCGCGTGGTGTGGGCCGGCGGGCTGGTGTACGGGCAGCGCCTGCCCGAGCTGGCGCAGGGCGGGGTGGACGCGTGGTTGTCGGCGCTGGAGCGCATCGCCGCGTTGCGTCCCAGGCATGTGATCGGCAACGCGGTTTCCAGCGCGGAGGACGACGCAGCGGTGCCCCCCGCGATGGCGGCCACCCGCGCTTACCTGACGGAGTTGCGCGCACAGGTGCTGAGCGCAATGGACGAAGGCCGACACGCTGGCGAGAGCGGGTTGATCACCATGCCCGCGTACGCGGGCTGGGCGGGGCACGCGCAGCGCCAGGGCTTCAACGTGCAGCGCGCGTGGCGCGAACTGGAGCCGGTGTGGATGGAGCGCGAAGCTCCATCGCAACCATCGAAGTAACGCCCGGCCCCGACTCAGTTCAGCAGGTCCGGCGGGAGTTGGTCTTTCTTGCGGTAGATGGTGTTGCGCGACACGCCCAGCGCCTTGGCCGCCGCCGACACATTGCCTTTGTGCAGGCGCAGCATCTGCGCCATGGCGCTGAGCGCCACGTCCTGCAACTTCTGGCCCTCAGTGGCCACTTCCACCACTGGCTCGGGCACGCCGCACACGGGGGCGGCCTCGGCTGGCACCACGATGCTGGCCGCGGGTGTGGCCGTGCTCATGGCAAACGTGGGGCGCACCAGCACCTTGTCGTGGTCCAGCTCTTCAAGGAAGTCATCGGGCAGGTGACCCATGTCGATCACGCCGCCCTGGCCGACCATCACCACCGCCGTGCGCAGCAGGTTGTGCAGCTGGCGGAAGTTGCCGGGCCAGGCGTAGCGCTTGAAGAGGTCCATCACCTGCGCCGACACGCCCACGGGCTGGCTGCCTTCGCTGAGCGCGAGCAGGATCTTTTGCACCACAAGTTCGAAGTCGCTGCGCTCGCGCAGTGCGGGCAGGCGCACCACCAAGCCGTTGAGGCGGTAGTAGAGGTCTTCGCGGAAATCGCCGCGCGCGATCATGTCCTTGAGGTTCTTGTGCGTGGCGCTCACCACCGCCACGTCCACCTCGACCTCCTTGCCCGCGCCCAGCGGGCTGACCTTGCGCTCCTGCAGCACACGCAGCAACCGCGCCTGCAGGTGCTTGGGCATGTCACCGATCTCGTCGAGGAACAGCGTGCCGCCGTGGGCCTGCAGGATCTTGCCGATCGAGCCCTTCTTGCGCGCGCCGGTGAAGGCGCCCTCTTCGTAGCCGAAGAGTTCGGACTCGATCAGCGTGTCGGGAATGGAGGCGCAGTTGACCGACACGAAGGGCTGGGCTGCGCGCGTGGAGTCGCCGTGGATCGCTTGCGCGAGCAGGTCCTTGCCGGTGCCGGTTTCGCCCAGGATCATGATCGGGATGTCGCGCCCGCTGACCATGCGCAGCTTGTGGATCACCGAGGTCACCTGCGCGTCGCCGGTGTCCAGGTAGTGCAGCGAAGAGAACTGCATCTTCTTGCCGGTCTGCTTGAGCGGCTCGGGCCCCGGCTGTGCCGCTGGGGGCGCCGAATGGGGTGGCGTGGCTGCGTCGCCGGTGCTGCCCGCGGGCTTGGCGGCCCACATGTTGGAGGCCTTGAGCTTGACCCGGCACCACACCGACACACCGTTGTGCATGCACAGCTGTTTGGGGTTGGGCGTGGCGCCGCTGAACAGGTCGAACAACGCCGACACCGGCAGACCGAACAGCGAGGAAAAGGTGTGGGCCTTGAGTGCGGAAAACGGCAGGCCGATCTGGAACTGCGCGCTTCGGTTGGCCGAGAGAAAACGGCCTTCGGGCGAAAACACCGCGATGCCTTCGACCAGCGTGCCCAGAAATTCGGAGCGGGTGTGGAAGTGGATGCGGATCGCCTTGGGGAAGATGTCGGCGAACATGTGGTTCTCGATCATCTGCGCCGACATGCGCACCAGCGCCAGCGTGTGCTGGTGGTAGCTGCGGTGGTCACCTGTCACATCCAGCGCACCGATCACCTGGCCGTAGGGATCGAAGATGGGCGAGGCCGAACAGGTGAGGAACTTGTTGGCGTTCATGTAGTGCTGACCGCCGTGCACGGTGAGCGCTTCCTCTTCGCTCAGTGCGGTGCCGATCGCGTTGGTGCCCTTGCTTTTCTCCGACCAGTCCATGCCGGGGGTGAGTGCGACCTGGGAGGCGCGTTCCAGAAAATCCATGTCGCCCAGCGAGTGCAGCACCAGTCCCTTGGCCGAGGTGAGCAGCACCATGCTGTGGGTGTTGACGATCTGGTCGTACAGCGTTTCCATCACGGGTGCTGCGTGCTGGAACAGGAAACGGTTTTCTTCCAGCGCGTCAGGCAGGACGCCGTGGGCCGGACTGGAGAAATCAGGCTCGTCGGTGACCGTGATGCCATAGCCCTGCGAGCGGCGGTGCGACTGCCCGATCAGGTCGTGGTGGTCGTGTGCGGGCATGCCCGCAGGCGGGGATTCAACCCGACGACCCGCAACGGTGCTCGTGAAGAGGGCGGAACTCATGTTGTCTCCAGGGTCCGGGGGAAGGCCCCCCCAGTAGTCCATCTGCCATGGCGGTTCGCCGTCCGCTGGCGGGGTGGGGCCGTGGTAATCGCTGTCTTGATGGCTCATGCAATTTTCTTCATAACTGTCCCGGGAAACAACACTGGTAATCCCGGTGTGCAACAACCCACACCGGGTGTACCCATGCCCTGTTAGCAATTAACTTGCCTGCTTTTGAACTACTTTTCCCACTGAAAAGGTGGTCCAGAAGGCACCAGTTGTCCGCAGGGGTGTGACACGCTGCGCGACGACCGTCTGCACAGTTGATGCAAATTGGTACACGTTGGCGGTGTCGATCCGGCTTTTGATGGAAGGCCTGCTTCTTGCTGACCACGACAGGTGAACCCGCTTTTGACCATGGAGACCTTTCGATGAAAACCCGATCCCTTTCTCTCTCGAAACGCGCCGCTCGCGGCCTGCTGGCCCTGGCCGTGACTTGCGGCGTCGCCGCCGTGATGGCCCACGGTGACGTGACCCCGCAATCGGTGGACACCAGCACCCTGCCGCAGCTCGGCGCCAAGTGGCTCGATGCCAACCCTTTCAGCGCAGGCCCGGCCAACAAGGAAGCGCTGCGCATCGGCACCTCGGCCTACAACCAGAACTGCGCGCGCTGCCACGGTCTGGAAGCCATCTCGGGCGGCATGTCGCCCGACCTGCGCAAGTTCGACAGCGACTGCTCGGGCATGGCCGATGCGGCCAAGAAGGCGGCCTGCTACAAGGAGATGGACGACTACTACGTGTCCACCGTGCGTCGTGGTCGCGTGCGCGATGGCCGCGTGTACATGCCACCCTTCGAGGCCACGCTCACGCAGGAAGCCATCTGGTCGATCAAGACCTACCTGGAAACCCGCCGCGAGAAGTGATGTGACCCGCGAGCCGCTGGCGGCCCGCACCGTGAGGAGACAAGACATGACAGAAAAACGCACACACCTTGATCGCCGCCAGGTCCTGGCCGGCCTGCTGCCTTTGCTGGCCGGTGTACCTGTGCTGGCACAAGCCCAGACCGAGCTGAGCGACCTGGCGAAGATCCGCGCCAGCGGTGTGCTCAAGGTCGCGGTCTACAAAGACAACGCGCCCTTCTCTGACGGCCCGACCAACGACGTGAAGGGGCTGGACGTGTCGATCGCTACCGCGCTGGCCCGTCAGCTCGGCCTCAAGCTTGCGCTGCTGCCCTTCGACGCGGGCGAGAACATGAACGACGACCTGCGCAACATGGTGTGGCGGGGTCACTACCTGGGCTACGGCCCGGCCGACGTGATGCTGCAGGTGCCTGGCGACAGGTACCTCATGGCGCGCAACCGCCAGGTGCTGATCCTGGCGCCGTACATGCGCCAGTCGCTGGTGCTGGCCTATGACACCCGCCGCATCGCCGACGTGAGCAGCCCCGAGGACCTCAAGGGATTGCAGCTCGCGGCCGAGCGCGGCGCGGGTGCCACCAGCGCGCTCATGGGGTACAGCGGCGGCCTGCTGCGCGCGCAGGTTGGCATCCACAACACCGGCACGCAGGCCGTGCAAGCCATGCTTGATGGCAAGGCCGTTGCCGCCTACGTGACGCGGGCGCAGGCCGAGTCGGTGCTCTCGCGCGCGGAGGCCCAGCCCGGGCAGTACCGCCTCACGCCCCTGGCGCTCAGCGGCATCCCCGACACCGGCTGGCCGGTGGGCATGGCGATCAAGGCCGAGAACAAGGAGCTGGGCCTGGCGCTGGAATCCGCCCTGCAATCGATCCGTGGCAGCGGCGAGTTGCTGGCGATCTTCAAGCAACACGGCATGACGCTCACTGCGCCCTGAAGGCGCGGCGGGCGTGCGCAGGCTGGATCGTCTTATTTCGCCGCGCGAGCCTTCTCCACCGCTGCGATCATGTCCTTGACCAGCGGCTCGCCAACCTGTGCTGTGAGCTTGTCCATGGCCGGCTTGGCGCGCTCACGCAGTTTGGCAATCTCCTGCGCCGGCATTTCGTACACCTGCATTCCGTTTTTCTTCAGGGTATCGAGCGCCTTGGTCGCCTCCTCGCGTGCGACCTTGCGTTGGTAAAGAGCGGTTTCGCTGGCTGCGTCCTGCAAGATTTTCTGCTCGTCGGCCGACAGCTTGTCCCAGAATTTCTTGCTCACGATCACGGCCTGGGGCGTGTACATGTGGTTGGTCAGCGTCAGGTGCTTCGTGACCTCGTAGAACTTCTCGTTCACGATGTTGAGCAGCGGGTTGGTCATGCCGTCGATGGCGCCCTGCTCCAGCGCGGAATAGGTCTCGGTGTACGGCATGGGTGTCGCTGTTGCGCCAATGGTGTTCATGAAGTCAACGTACTGGGCGGTGGGAATCACGCGCATCTTCACGCCCTTGAGGTCATCGGCGGTGCGGATCGCCTTCTTGGTCGTGTGCATCTGGCGGAAACCCAGGTCCCAGTACGCCAGGCCCACGAGGCCACGTTCCTGCAGCTTGTCGAGCAACTTTCGACCTACCGGGCCGTCGATCACGGCATCCGCTTCCTTGGCGTTGCCGAACAGAAACGGGTAATCGAAGATTGCCATTTCCTTGACGTTGCCGGCCAGCAGGCTGGCGTTCATCACATTCATCTCGACATTGCCGCCTTGCATGGCCGACACCACCTGGGCGTCGGGGCCGAGTGCGCCGCCGGGAAATGGTTTGACGTTCAATTTGCCGCCGCTCTTTTTCGCCACGATCTCGGCAAACTTTTCCACGCCCATCACCTGTGGGTGGCCTTTGTTGCTGGCTGCGGTGAATTTGATGGCGCGGACTTGAATGTCCTGCGCGGCGCCGGGCAACGACAACAGCAGCGAGGCGGTGGCCAGCGAGGTGGCCAGGAAGGTGCGGCGAAGTGTGATCATGCTTGTCTCCGGGTGGTTTGGGTTGGAGCGCGAAGTGTAGGAAGGCGAGCGCATAAGCGGTAGTCACAATTTGTCAAAATGTCCGCTCACCGAACATGTAAATCGATCAGCGAACGAAACTTGGGTTTTCCCTATGGTTGTCCCGTCCCATTCCTCGACCGAAGCGGTGGCGCCCCGGCTCCCCATCGATCCGCACGACCTGATTGCTGGTCTGGGTCGCGGATTGGCCGTGATCGAAAGCTTTGACGACGGACATCCGCGCATGACCGTGGCCGAGGTCGCGACGCGCACCGGCATTCCGCGCAGTGCGGCCAGGCGCCACTTGCTGAGCTTGTGCCACTTCGGATATGCCGACAGCGATGGCAAACGCTTTTGGCTGGCGCCGCGCGTGTTGCGGCTCGGTCAGAGCTACCTGGAAGCGGCGCGGTTGCCACGCCTGGTTCAGCCCTTCATCCAGCGCCTGTCGCTTGCCACAGGCGAAACCGTCAACGTCAGTTTGCTCGACGGCCACGAGGTGGTCTATGTGGCGCGCAGCAACAGTCCGCGCGTGGTGTCGATCGGCTTCTACGCGGGCGCTCGCGTGCCGGCTCACGTGGTGGGGCCCGGAACGGTGCTGCTGGCCGCTTGGTCGGACGACGCGTTGCAGTCCTGGGTGGCGGCCCACGAGTTCAGCGCTTTTACAGCGAGCACGGTGGTGGACCGTGATGCGTTTCTTGAACAGGTGCGCGTATCGCGCGGCAGCGATGCCTGGATCTCACGTGGCCGACTTGATCCGGGTTTGGTGGGCGTGGCCGTGCGGCTCACCGACCGTCGCGGCGAAGTCCGTGCCGCCATCGGCATGACACTGCAGGCCGCGTTCTGGGATGACGCCCGAATTGCAGCGGAACTGATCCCGGCGTTGCAGGAGACCGCGGGCATCCTGCGCCCACTGCTGTAGATCATCGCCCGGCGGGAGGAGCCACACGCGGCACCGCCTGCGCATGAGCATCGCACCGGGTGTGCTGGGTTGGGACAACACGCAGCCGGTTCGCACGGTTTCGGGACAGTCGCCACGCGCCTTGTGTGCTGTCTTGCAGCGCTTTGCCGTGAAAAGCCCATGGCATGGAACTTGAGGTTTGAAGAGCGCCTGACAACACAGGTTTCGCCATCAACGTTCACCCTCAGGAAGACAACATGCTCTATGCAGCTCCTGGCGCCGCCGGCGCCAAGATCACTTACAAAAACCAGTACGACAACTTCATTGGCGGGCGCTGGATCGCGCCCATGCAGGGCCAGTACTTCGACGTCATCACGCCCGTGTCGGGCAAGGTGTACACCCGCGCGGCGCGTTCCACGGCCGAAGACATCGAACTCGCGCTCGATGCCGCGCACGCTGCAGCCGACGCCTGGGGCAAGACCTCCGCGGCCGAGCGTGCGAACGTGCTGCTGAAGATCGCTGACCGCATCGAAGCCAACCTCGAAGTGCTGGCTTACGCCGAGACCGTGGACAACGGCAAGGCGATCCGCGAAACGCTCAACGCCGACATCCCGCTCACGGTGGATCACTTCCGCTACTTTGCGGGCTGCGTGCGCGCGCAGGAGGGCTCCCTCTCCAACATCGACGAGAACACGGTGGCGTACCACATCCAGGAACCGCTGGGCGTGATCGGCCAGATCATTCCGTGGAACTTCCCCATCCTCATGGCGGCATGGAAACTTGCGCCCGCGCTGGGTGCGGGCAACTGCGTGGTGCTCAAGCCCGCCGAGTCCACGCCCATCAGCATCCTGATCCTGGCCGAACTCATCGGCGACCTGCTGCCCCCGGGTGTGCTCAACATCGTCAACGGCTACGGCCGCGAAGCCGGCATGCCGCTGGCCACCTCCAAGCGCATCGCCAAGATCGCGTTCACCGGCTCCACCTCCACCGGCCGCGTGATCGCGCAGGCCGCAGCCAACAACCTGATTCCGGCCACGCTGGAGCTCGGTGGCAAGTCGCCCAACGTGTTCTTCGCCGACATCATGGACAAGGACGATGCCTTTCTCGACAAGGCCATCGAAGGTCTCGTGTTGTTCGCGTTCAACCAGGGCGAGGTGTGCACCTGCCCGAGCCGTGCGCTGATCCAGGAAAGCATCTACGACCGCTTCATGGAGCGCGTGTTGAAACGCGTGGCCGCCATCAAACACGCCAACCCGCTGGACACCGACAGCATGATGGGTGCGCAGGCCAGCAAGGAGCAGCTGACCAAGATCCTCTCGTACCTGGACCTGGGCAAGCAGGAGGGCGCCGAGGTGCTGGCCGGTGGTGGCCAGGCCCACCTGGGTGGTGATCTGGAAGGCGGCTACTACGTGCAGCCCACGCTGTTCAAGGGCCACAACAAGATGCGCATCTTCCAGGAAGAAATCTTCGGCCCGGTGCTGGCCGTGACCACCTTCAAGGACGAGGCCGAAGCGCTGGCGATCGCCAACGACACGCTGTACGGCCTGGGTGCCGGCGTGTGGAGCCGCAACGGCAACGTGGCCTACCGCATGGGCCGCGCCATCAAGGCCGGGCGCGTGTGGACCAACTGCTACCACGCCTACCCGGCGCACGCGGCGTTTGGTGGCTACAAGGAATCGGGCATCGGGCGCGAGACGCACAAGATGATGCTGGACCACTACCAGCAGACCAAGAACCTGCTGGTTTCGTACTCGGAAAACAAGCTCGGGTTTTTCTGACGAGCCTTTGACTCCCTTCTCGCCGGAGGGGTCGCCACGTGGATTCCCAAGGGGCGCCCACCTCATACTGGAGTACCAGAAATCGGTGGTCACCCCTTGGGAATCCACGTGGCTTTCCGCGCGACGACGGTGGCGCTCCAACCACCCGGCTTCGTGGACGGTGTGGGCAGACGCCGATTTCTGGTACTCCAGCATGAGGCGGCTGCCCACACCGTCCACGAAGCTGCGAGCACCCACAAAACCCAAGAGAAGAAAACACCATGGTCGACAAAGTAGTAGCCACCCCAGCCGCCCTCGAACTGGTGGCCTTCCTCAAAACCAAACACGGCCCGGACCTGATGTTTCACCAGAGCGGCGGCTGCTGCGACAACAGCGCCGCCAACTGTTATCTGCCCGGCGAAATCACCATGGGTGCGGGCGATGTGTACCTGGGTGACGTGGGCGGCAGCCCCTTCTACATTGGCCGCGCGCAATACGAATACTGGCGCCACACGCAGCTGATCATCGACGTGATCGAAGGCCACGGCGGCACGTTTTCGCTGGAGGGGCCCGAAGGCAAGGCCTTCCACACACGCTCGCGTGTGTTCAGCGAGGCCGAGCTGGCCGAGCTGGACGCTACCCGTTCAGGTTGAGCTTGTCGCAGCCCTTGGGGGCCCACACCGCGTGAAGGCTTCGACAGGCTCAGCCCGAACGGAGGGCGCCTGTCGAATCAGCTGCGGTCGCGCTGGGCGCCGAGCTTGCGGTACACCGTGGCCCGGCTGATGCCCAGTGCGCGCGCGGCTTCCATCACGTTGCCGCGAGCCTCTTCCACCGCCTTGCGGATGAGGGCGGTTTCCACATCCTTGAGCGGCACCGCTGCGCCCGAGCCGTGCAGGGGCGCCCGCTCACCACCCGCGTTGAGGCGCGCGTGCACGTTGATCCGCAGCCCCGACCACAGGGGTACCTCCTGTGCGTTGCGCTGGGCGCGCGCAGCATCGAACAGGGTTTCCATCGGCACGGCAAACACGTCGGTGCAATGGCCCGCACGTCCCAGCGGGGCGATGCCCAGCATGTCGGCGGCGGGCCGGTTCAAGCCGGTGATGTGTCCATCGCCATCGACACAGACCAGGCCATCGCTGTCACCACCCAAGGTCTGGCCGGGCCAGTTCAGGCTCAGCAACATGCGGTGCGGCCGCGCCAGCGCCAGAGCGTTTTCGATGCTGCGCGCCGACTGCGTGACAAGGTGCTTGAGAGCGGGTTGCTCCACCACGTTCACGCCGGTGAGGTCGAGCATGCCCACGCACTGGCCGTCGGGCCCCCAGATGGGCGCGCCCGCGCAGCTGTAGGCGCTGGTGGCATCGAAGAAGTGTTCGCCGCGGTGCAGCCACACGGGCTGCAGCTCGGCCAGCGTGGCACCGATGGCGGTGGTGCCCACGGCGCGTTCGGACAGGTCCACGCCCACGCGCGCAATGCTGGAGGCTTGCGGGTTGTGGCGATCGATGGGACCGTTGACATCGATCACCAGGCCACTGGCGTCGGTGAGGATGGCGAAGTAACGGGTGTTGGCCATGGCCCGCGTGAGCGACTGGATCACCGGCGCTGCCGCGCGCAGCAAAGGCTGGTTGGCTTCGATGGCATTGCGGACCACGCTGTTCGTCACAGCATCGAAGGCAATCGGCTGGTGTGGATTGAAGCCCATGCCCAGGCAGCGCCGCCACGAGCGGTCGATCCACGGCGAGAGCTCCACCGGGGTGCTC